>JACFMY010000099.1:0-6018 GCA_019455155.1 Caldilineaceae bacterium | reverse complement strand
GTGGAGCGGACGCGGGCGACCGCCGATCTGGTTCAAGGAAGCGATCGCCGCCGGTCTGGCCTACCTGCCCGAGAACCGGAGTAAAGAGGGGCTGATTCCACAGCGACCGGTTCGCGAGAATCTATCGCTTTCCAGCCTGCGCCACATCCGCGGTCTGTTTGGCGTGATCCGGAGCCGGCGCGAGAGAGAGGCCGTACAAGAGACGGTCGACCTGCTGCGCATCAAGCTGCGCAGTGTTGACGATCCGGTTACCTCTCTGAGTGGGGGGAATCAACAGAAAGTTGTCCTGGGCAAACTGCTAGCCACCCGGGCGCGTATCCTGCTGTTAGACGAACCCACCTCCGGGATCGACATCGGCGCCAAGGCGCAGATATTCAAGAGTATGGACGAATATGCCAGCGGCACAGGCTCCATCATATTTGTTTCGCCAGAACTTCACGAGCTACTTATGATCTGCGACCGTATCTTGGTTCTGAAAGCGGGGCAAATTGTCGAAGAAGTTCAGGATCCAGAAGCGATCAGCGAAGAGGGTCTTTTCCGCTTGATATCAACATAAGAACCGATTCGGAGTCTGGTTGAGGCCTTGTTGGGCTTTTCTGCGAGACAAAGGCGTCGCACAAATATCCGGACTGCGAATAGAGCAAGCGAAGAGTACAAGAGAGGTGCCGCCAGGTGAACACGAATACAGAGATGCGTACGGGTGAGTCGATGGCCCTCAACCTTTACTCGTCGACTAACCGCTTCATATTACGGAATATCGCCTGGTTTATCGTCATTTTGTTCGTGATTGTTATCTCCCTCGTGTCGGAAAACTTCTTGACCATCCCCAATATCCGCAGCCTGCTGATCCAGTCGACCATTCTGGGTATCCTGGTAATTGGCCAAGCGATGTGCCTGATGGTTGGGTACATGGACATCTGTGTAGAGTCGACGATGCTCTTTTCGCTGGTCTTTTCCACCTGGTTGATGGTTGGGACGAGCGTGGTCCGTTCCGGTGTCGATCTACCGCCAATGATCAGCATCCTAACTGGACTGGCCGTTGGCGCGATGATTGGTTTCATACAGGGTTTCTTGATTGTGAAGGTGAGGATGAACGCCTTTGTCACCACCCTGGCCATGTACATCACGATTGGGGGACTGTCCGTACTGTGGCTAAAAGGCGGCGTGATCTATCCGCTGGCGGATTCCTACCGGATCCTGGGCAGCGGTGAGATTGGCATTATCCCCTTTTCCGTAATCTTGACCCTACTGCTGTACATGCTCTTCCATTTCATCTTGAACTACACCAGCTTCGGGCGGTCGGTTTATGCCGTCGGAGGAAATCCGGCCGCGGCCAGGGCGTCTGGCATCGACAACCCACGGATTATCATCAGCTGCTTTGTGATAAGCGGCTTCCTGGCCGCTGTGGCTGGCTGGGTGATCGCCGGTCGCATGAACTCGGCCTCAACGCTACTCTCCCAGGGGATCGTCTTTAACGTCTTTGCGGCCGCCGTGGTTGGGGGGATCAGCCTGACCGGTGGAGTTGGAAATATCATGGGTGCTCTCGGTGGGGTGCTCCTGCTGGCACTGATCAACAACTCCCTCAATCTGATGAACGTCGATCCATACTGGGTAGCTGTCGTTCGTGGTTTGATCATTCTCTTGGCCATCTTCATCGACTCACTACGTACGAGGCGCGTTGCCTCATAACTCAAGAAAGCGGAGGAATTCAATGGCAAACCAGGACCCCAAGATACACGAGCTATGGCAATCCATTTTCCAGAATTGGCCTGTGCCGCTGGCGGAAAAGCGCTCAATGAAACTCACCAGGGAGGGGGGACGGATCTTCAACTTCGTGGAGGAAGGATTTCATCCCACCCACTCCACTATTCTCGTGAGCACGGACAAACTGACGGCCGGGTTCTTTCGCCTGATCCCAGGGGCCTTCTATTTCGCCAGTTCCCACGCCAATAGCGACGAGTTTTATTATGTCCTCACGGGCACTGTGACTATCTTGATTAATGACACCGAATCCTTCGATGTTAAGGCCGGGGAGGCCTTTATTATCAAGGTTGCAGACAAGCATCAGGTGTTTAATTTCACGACGGAGATGGTCGAGGTGCTATTCTGCCTTGCCCCAGAGCTGTAAGGAGGGGACGTGAAAGAGAAGATTAAGCTGGCTGTAATTGGCTGCGGCGTGTGGGGCCAGGCGCATGCGGAGATCTTTGCTCATCATCCCTATGGCAAACTGGTGGCCGTAGCCGATCGAGACGAGAAGAGGGCGAGTGAGGTGGGAAAGCGCTACTCAATCCCCTGGTATGCCGATTACCACCAGATGCTGGTAGGTGAAGAGTGTGATGCCGTCGGCATCGCCACACCAGACTTTGCACACGCCGAGCCGCTCTTGGCTGCGCTTGGAGCGGGCAAGCACGTCCTATGTGAAAAGCCTCTGGTGACGAGGCGAGACGATTTAGAGCGGGTGAACGACGCCGCGATCAAGAGTGGATGCCGGGTCATGGTCGACTACCATAACCGCTGGAATCCACCCTTTGCCATTACACACGAGAGACTAGCGACTGGGCAGCTTGGTGAGCCCGTGAACGGCTATCTAAGGCTAAACGACACCATCTGGGTCCCCCTAGAATACCTCTCATGGGCGGCCTCCAGTTCGATTATCTGGTTCCTGGGCAGCCATGCAGTGGATACGCTGAGCTGGCTATTTGGGGACCGGATAAAACGGGTCTATTCGGTTTGCCATGAGGGTGTTTTGAGAAGCCGGGGGGTTACTGCTGTAGACACCTATCTATCTACCTTGGAGTTTTCGCGCGGGGGAATCGCCCAGATCGAGAACGGCTGGATTACACCGAACACCAATCCGTTGGTCAACGACTTTAAGCTCAACCTGCTCTGCACGCGCGGGATGGTCAACATGGATCTGAGCAGCAGCAATTTCTTTGAAGTCTATTCGGAAGATCGGATTGAGCACCCAGATTTCTTCATCAAACCCCGGATTCATGGTGCGCCCTCCGGCTTTGCTTATGCTGCGATAGGCGATTTTGTGAACCGCCTCTATCGGGACGAAGAGTTCATTGCGCCTTACGAAGAAAGTGTAGCGGTCAACCAAGTATTGTTCGCTATCCTTGAGTCGGCGCAACAGCGGGAACCAGTGGAAGTGCGCTACTAAGAAGGGGACCGTTCATGGCAGACAGGCTTGGCGTGGGGATTATCGGTTTGGGTTGGGTGTCTGACCAGTATATTAGGAGCTTTGCCGCGAACCGCAATTGCGAGATCACGGCCCTGTGCCACCCTAATCTGGCACGCGCACAGCAGGTCAAGGAGCGTTTTGGCTTACACAGCAGCCTTCACAGCAGCCTGGACAGTATGCTCGAGCACAAGCATCTAGATATTGTGTGCATCCTGACCCCCAACTATCTGCATCTTCCCCATGCCCTACTCAGCGCGAGGGCGGGCAAGCACATTCTCCTAGAAAAGCCGATCTCGCTGAACTGGGCGCAGGCGCTGGAAATCGACGCTGCAGTACGGCAGAGCGGGGTGAAAAGCAGCGTGGGATTCGTTTTACGCTGGAACTCGCTATTCCAGAATATCCAGAGTGTGATCCGGCGTGGTCTCTTGGGGCGGATCTTCCATATCGAGGTCGATTACCTCTTTCACCTGGACGATCGGCTTCGCTGCTTCGAATGGTGCTCGCACAAGGAAACTGGCGGTAGCGTCCTTCAACAGAGCGGCTGCCATGCTGTTGACGGCATGTTCTACTTTATGAACGACAGAGTAACGGAGGTGACAGCCACCTCGGCAAGGAATCGGCAAGATTTCGACCATGACACCTCATTTTCCGTGTTCGTGAAATTTGCTGGTGGTGCAACCGGGAAGATTTACTGCTCCTACGACACCTGCAATCCATATGTCTACAATATCAACATCTATGGGACAGAAGGATCGATCCGCAACGACCAACTCTACGCTCAGGGAATCTTTCCCGGTCAAACAGCCTGGTTGACCATGCCATCGATCATGCCAAATACAGAGAATGTGGAACACCACCCTTTCCCCCAACTGGTCAATCACTTCGTAGATTGTATCCGAGAAGACAACGTCCCAATGACTGCCGTCGCTAACGTCTTGCACGTATCGGAAATCATTGAGGCAGCAGAAATCTCTGCCAGTCAGGAAGGACAGAGGATCACACTGCCGTTGTAGGGCAGGTCTTGGCAAACTGTGATCGAGTCCCGTTTATCCATCATCTCTTTCTCACCGGCGCGATTCCTGACTACAGCGTTGGTGCGTCCTTGAGTGCTCAAGCGCCATCCGCCGACCAGGCGACGCGCCTATTCTCCTCTGTACGCCAGCTCTCGAGGACAGCCTTAGAAGCGTCAAGCCGCCGCCTGGGTCTGGAAACGAAGTGGTCGCCGGACTCTTTGGCTCTTGATAAACTGTAAGGCGTCTCCAAGCACACCATCGTAGAAGTAGTAGCCAGATTGTGCTACGCTAGAACGTAGCGACTGTTTTCAAATTGAATATCGACGCGCAGCGCCGAAAGCGAGGTGAACTGATGGCACGCAAAGGGATTTTCCATCAGTTGCGCATGGTTCTGTTGATTGCTGTGGGAGGAGTCTTCCTCTTGTGGCTGGGTATGGCCGGCGCCGTGCCTTCGCGCAGCGCATCATCGGCCAGCTTGTGGCGTTCGGGCGGTCCATATGAGCCGGACCACACGCCCATCACGCCGACAGTTGTGCACGACGTGGAGGCGTCCGTAAACTATGCCGCGGACCACACCCTCTTTGCCGCTACCCGGGCCGGCATCTTTCGCAGCACCGGCGGCGGCGCGGCCTGGGAGATCGTGTTGCCGCTGCCTGCAGGCGGCGCGACCCATTTCTCCCATGTTCGGCTGTCGTCGACCTTTGGGGTGGATGGCATCGTGGTCGCTGCGGCTGCCAACTCAGCCACCAACACGGGCGCCCTCTACCACTCCATCGATGGCGGCGACACGTGGCTACCCCTGACAACCTTTACCGAGACAGTCAGAGCGCTGGTTCTTTCCCCAGATTTCGCCACCGATCACTCGCTCTTTGTGGTTACAGGTGCGGGCAATGAAGTGCGAAAGTCGACTGATGGCGGGCTGACCTGGCAGGCATACCGCTTTGTAGCCGAGGATGAGTATAATGCCAGCAACCTCGCCATTTCGCCCGACTACGCCAACGACCACACGCTCTTTGCCACCGGCTTTGGCCCCGTCCGGCAGAGCACAGATGGCGGCGTGACCTGGTCGCCGCTGGACACCTACGGTGTGACCTACGGGCTCGCGCTCTCACCCGTCTTTGCCACTGACCGCAGTGTCTGGGCCTCCTACCGCTTTATCGAGAGCCCCGGCGACGGCACACCAGAAAACTCGGTGATGCGTTCCTTCGATGGCGGCGCCAGCTGGTTGCCCACGGCAAGCGGTCTGCCCGGCGTATACGAGCCGTTCGTCCGCGTGCTAGGCGTGTCGCCCGGCTATGCCACGGACACAACCCTCTTTGCGGGCTTGAGCGGCCAGCTCCTGGCTGCGCCTTATCACGCCCTTATGCGCAGCTACGATCGCGGCGCGAGTTGGGTCGACCTGGGCCCACCTCCCGGCGATCCCGACATACTTGACATTGCCGTCACCGCCACGGCTGCCGAGGGCGTTGTGGCGCACGTGGCCACCACACAGGGTGTCTGGCATTATCACGCGCCCTGCGAACAGCGGGTTGTCAACGCTGGCTTCGAATATGACAGCGGCTGGCATTTCCCGGTGACGGCGCGGGCGGCCGGCTACAGTACGGAAAACAAGCACACGGGCACACGCAGCGCTCGCGCCGGCATTCGCACGGTGGACGCGAACGTCTTCGCCTATTCATCCATGCAGCAGACGGTGACGATCCCGAGCGACGCGATCAGCGTGACGCTGACCTTTTGGTGGAGCCCATACTCCGGTGAGGGGGATCTCCCTCCCGACGTGATCCCCACCGACAGCGAGGTGCAGGCGGCCGCCGATGAAGT
>JACFMY010000743.1:636-1895 GCA_019455155.1 Caldilineaceae bacterium | reverse complement strand
CCAGGCCCGCGACAAAGACGAGAGTGGCAACAGCTAATACGATTAGCAGGATCCGGGAACGCAGCGGAGATCTCATAGCTCGAGTATAGCGTAGTGATAACCCAAGCGCACAACTACATACAGCCCATAGACAATTGAGAATTCATGGACCGCGGGCAGCAGGCTATCCGGTCGTACGTTTCCACTCAACATAGTAACAGGGCGTGCCCTCCGGTGGTGGATAGCGCAGGGTTACAGTAGGACTGGCGGGGCTACCTCGCTCATCCAAGACTGTTACATACAGATCGCGCGGCCCGCTGGGATAGAGGGGAAAGTCAAAGCGGCCAAAGTCGCTGGCGCCGCTCTTACTGACGGCCACGCTCTGGTTGCCCCACTGGTCCACCATGCGAACCGTGACACCGGGCACTGGTCCACCCGCAGCATTGAGTACCCGACCTACGACATAGTTCCCGGGACAGTTGTTGTCTGCGCCTACTACGGCCAGCCCATAGGTGCCACCGCTCGGCGGCAATGCCGCCGGTATGGCATCCGGAGTCACCTGGGCAATGGATTCAGTGAGCACCTTCGTGCCCGTGATCGGAGCAGTAACCAGCGGCCGGGGTGGGGCGCTGACCGCCACAGTGCGCACTTCTTTTCCATAGAGCGCGCGGGCCACGCCGTCAGCCTCAGCGCATGTCCCCAAGTACAGTGGCACGCCACGATTGCGAGACCAGGTCAGCGCGGCCTGTTGTTCATCGCGGGCAGCGCTGGCAAAGGCATAGATGGCTGGCCGCCGCGTATCAGGTGTAGGCAAGAAGGGACGAATCACCAGATCCAGGGTGCCCGAGAGGGTTTGGGTGATATCGAGGCTGTCCACATCCGGCAGTGTATCGGCAAAACGCCATTGGGGCGACTTCCCGCCGAATCCCCGCGGCAGGGCCAATGCTGTGCGTGCGTCGGGATCGCCCGCTGCGGCGCGCTGCTGCAAACAGACACCGCTCAGCACACGCCGGCCATTCCGCAGTTCAATCTGTACTTCTGAGAGCAGGCCGTAGGCGAAGCTGTCCACATAGGGGCCGGTGAGCGCAGTGCGCGCAAGCCAGCGCTCAGTGAAGAACTCTCCGCCCGTGCGGCAGCGCAGTTGTGGTGGGCAGGGCTGATCAATCTGGCGCACGCCAACGGGTGGTGTGAAGCGCCAGGCGACTTCTTCCGCCGGTGCACCGAGTGTGTCCAGAAATGTGGGGTCCGCCATGACCGCTTCCATAAAGGCCTGCCAGATA
>JACFMY010000743.1:0-626 GCA_019455155.1 Caldilineaceae bacterium | reverse complement strand
GGTGGCGTTGCGCATCGGCCGGCCGTCATTGTTGCCAGACCAGACGCCCGCCACCAGATACCGCGTGTAGCCTACTGTCCAGTTGTCCCGGAAACTGGTCGTCGTGCCCGTCTTGGCCATGGCGGGCCGGCTTAAACGCAGGGAGCTGTTCGCACCGAAGATCGGCGTGCGTGCGTCGTTGTCACTGAGAATATCTGTGACGAGAAAGGCCGCCTGGGCCGACACGGCTTCTTTTGGCGCGCTGCGACTCAAGGGCAAACGCTGGCCGCGTCCGTCGAACAGGTGCAGGACGGGCGTTGGCTCAACGAATAGACCGCCGTTTGCCAAGGTACTGTAGGCTGTCGTCAGCTCAAAGAGTGTGACCTCCGAGCCACCCAATGTCATGGCCAGCCCGGCATCCCGAATATCCTCCTCAGTAAGGCTCGCCACGCCCATGCGATTGGCTGTCTCGACAAAGCGTTCCAGTCCCATACTGTCCATGAGCCTGACAGCGGGTACGTTGAGGCTACTGGCCAGTGCCATGCGGGCGGTAACGGGCCCACGTAACTTGCCATCGTAGTTGCGCGGACGATAGTCCCGTGCGCCGACGATCGGGTAGGTGACAGAGAGATCCCATAGCAGCGTGG
>JACFMY010000098.1:9404-17985 GCA_019455155.1 Caldilineaceae bacterium | reverse complement strand
GTGAGTTGTCGAGGCGTGGTAGCGGCGCGGGTTGTGAAGGCTGCGATCTATGAGCTTCGCAGCTTATGGGGATACTGCTCGTCTATACGGTTTGCTGCTTGTTCTCCAGCGCGGGCCGGCCAGCTGCAAGCGGGTACGAAAGGATAGCCGCGCGCCTATGCCGGTCTGTAGATGGCGCAAATGGCCCGGCGCGGCTGGCGGGACGGCATCAGCCCTTGACCGAACCGGCCAGGATGCCACGCACAAAGTAGCGCTGCAGGGAAAAGAAGACCAACAGGGGCAGGATCATGGAGATGAACGCGGCCGCGGTCAATACCTGCCAGTTCCCACCCAACGAGTTGACCAGGTTGCTGATCGTGACCGTCATGGGCGCCACAGCAGGCGTGCCGCCGAGATAGATCAGGGCAACCAGTAGGTCATTCCACACCCACATAAACTGGAAGATCACCAGCGACGCCAGCGAGGGCACAGAGAGCGGCATCACCAGCCGGAAAAAGATGTCGAATGACGAAGCCCCGTCGATGTACGCGGAGTCAAAGAGATCCTTGGGGAGCGAGCCAAAGAAGTTGCGCAGCAGATAGATCGAGAAGGGCAGACCGTACGCAGCGTGGGCCAGCCAGATGGCGGGAAAGGTGCCAGTAAAGCCCAGCAGGTTGTAGAGGCGCAGGATGGGGATAAAGGTCATCTGCAGCGGCACCACCAGGAGCCCGATGACAAGCGTAAAGAGCAGATGGCGGCCAGGGAATTGCATCCACGCGAAGGCGAACGCGGCAAAAGCCGCCACCATGATGGGAATGACTGTGGCCGGTATCGAAATGAAGAGGCTGTTGACAAAGCTTTGGGCCATGCCCTCGCGCGTGAGCGCCTCCACGTACAGCTCTGTGGTCAGGACGACAGGCGGCTTGAAGACCGTCCACCACCCGCTCGACGTTATGTCACGTGCCGGCCGGAAGGAAGAGACCAGCAGCCCCACCGACGGGATCGACCAGAAGAGCGCGATGCCAATCACCACGGCGTGCAAGGGTAGGCGGCGCATGAACCTGGTTAGCTGGTAGCTCATCGCAGGGCCTCCTGTTCTCTGAAGCGCTCGATGTTGTAGTACATGACGGGAATGACAGCCAACAGCAGGATGACGGCGATGGTGCTGGCGCGACCAAAGTGCCGGAAGTTGAACATCTCCTTGTACATCCGGTTGGCAATCACTTCTGTGCCCAGGTTGCCGTTGGTCATGATATAGACAATATCAAAGACCTTCAGCACATTGATCACCATGGTAGTGGTGACCACCGCGATGGTCGGCCGCAAGAGGGGAATGGTAACGCCGCGAAAGATCTGCCACTCGTTGGCGCCGTCTACCCGCGCCGCCTCCATCAATTCGACGGGGATACTCTTCAACCCAGCCGACAGGATCACCATGCAGAAGCCGGTCCACATCCAGATGCCGATGGCAATCAGGGCCGCGTTGTTGGTTGACTGGTTCACAAGCCATGCCTGAGGTTCGAAATCTGGAATCAGGCTCACCAGGATGGCGTTGACCGTGCCTGTCTGCGGGCGTCCGGCGGGTTCAAACTCGTACATGAGCTTCCAGATGACGCCCGCGGCCTCGTAGGAGATGGCCATGGGCAGAAAGATCAGGGCCTTGACCGCGGTCTCATAGCGCACACGGTCGAAGAGCACGGCAATGATCAGGCCGAAGGTCACCGTGCAGAGGGTAAAGAAGATCAGCCAGAGCAGGTTGTTGCGAAAGGCCGACAACATGTCGGGGCTGGTGAGGGCAAAGAGATAGTTTTCGACGCCCACGAAACCGGTTGACTGGGGACCCAGAAAGCTGAGATAGATGGTGTTGATGGTGGGATAGACCAGATAGATGACCAACAGGGCAACCGCAGGCGCAAGCCAGAACCAGGGGCGCCAGACCAGGCGCCGCCGGTCCGGCATGCGCGCCAGGAGCCATTCAGCGGCCGCGATATAGAGTACCGTTGCCAGCGGCACGCCGGCAACGACCACAAGGGCGATCAGCAGGCGATTCACGGTGCACCTCGGCAATCGTCAAACAGTGGCCGGCACGAAGGTGCGCTTCGTGCCGGCCATCCCCGGTGCGTGATGGCCGGGTCATAGCCACGGACGGCTAGACCCGTTGACCACGCCACACCTGATCTGTACTAATATGCGTCCGCCGCGGCCGTCTCGATGCGCTGCAACACAGCATCCAGCGACGACGGGTCGGACACAAAATCCAGGATCCCTGACCAGAATGCGTTGTTGACGGCCTCCGGCATCAGGTCGGACGCGTCAAAGCGCACCGCCGTGCTCTCCGTCAGCATCTCGCCGATCTGGCGGGTCAGCTGGTCTGGATAGACGGCGGGGTCAACGGTGCGGTTTGCCGACAGGAAGCCGCCCCGCTCGGCCCAGATCTGCTGCGCGTCCGCGGTCACCAGGTAGTTCATGAGCGCGCGTGCTTCGGGCGTGTCGTTGAACATGCCAAACAGGTCGCCCGCTACCAACAGCGGATTACCCTGCGCGGGATCGATGGGCGGGAACTCAAAGAAGCTGAAGTCCTCACCTGCCACCAGGTCCGGGTACTGGTCCTGAATGAAGCTGGTGATAAAGCTTGCCTGGCGATGCATGTAGCAGCCTGGCTCTTCCTCGAACATGGGCAGCGGTGACTCGCCGAAGTTCGTAGCCAGCACACCCTGGCTGCCGCCCCACACCAGGTCAGGATTGCCGACGATCTCACCCCACGTCTGCCAGGCGCCCGCGATCGCCGGGTCGGTCCAGGCAATCTCATGGGCAACCCACTGGTCGTACGTTTCGGTGCCGGCAGTGCGCAACATGATGTCTTCGATCCAGTCTGTGCCAGGCCACCCTGACGCGGCCCCAGACTCGAGCCCGATACACCATGGCGTCTTCCCCTCGCCGGCAATGCGCTCGGAGAGCCCGATCATCTCGTCCCAGGTCGTGGGGACCTCGTAGCCGGCCGCCGCAAAGGCCTTGGGGTTGTACCAGACCAAGCTCTTGACCGCGGCCTTAATGAAGATACCGTACAGCTTGCCGTCGACCGTAGCCAGATTCAGGAAACCCTCATCATATTCGGCCCGCATCTGCTCCATATCCAGCACATCGTCGAGGGTGACCAAATGTCCCCCGCGGGCGTATTCCAGTAACTGTCCGGGACCGGGCAGACCAGCCAGGTCCGGCGGATTGCCGCCTTCGATGCGCGTCGTGAGCACCGCGTTCAAGTCACGTGTGCCCTCATATTCCACTTTGATGCCGGTTTCCGCTTCGAAAGGCGCAACCATGGCGCGGAAGTTATCAAGCTCATCACCGCCCCACACAGCCAGCACGCTGACGGTGCGTTCTGGTCCAGCAGGTGCTCCGGCTGGCGCCACCACCTGGCAGCCGCTTGCCAGGGCCATGATCAGCAACATGGACAGCACTGTCCAAAGCCTTTGCCTACGCATGGTAATTCTCCTTTTTTGATCTGTGTACACGCTGCTTCGCACAGTTGAACTGAGCTGCGCGCGGGTGCAGCACTGCGTGACCGCGTCGCTACACTCAGTGTAATGAAGTCCTGCGGCCGCGGTCTATATGTGCAGATATAGGCTGAAGGTATAGTTTGGGATATATGTGGAAGGGCGCTGGCGGCTGTCCCGGCGCGGCCCAGGGATCGCCTGGCCCAACGCGCCAATGTACCGCTAGTTGTATCCTGCCTCTATGACCTGATGTAGAGACTGGTAAGGGAGTTTCTGGTACGCTCGAACTGTACTACTGCAAACGGATTGGTTCACCAGCTCTCTGATTTCAGGTTGCCCCATGACCAGTTCCGGGAACCGTGCAAGCGGGAGGCTGAATATCATACTGTTGGCCAACCAGCCGCGTATGCTCCGGCAGATGCTGCGCAGTGTGCTCAGCCAGTCCTCGCACTTTCCCCATGTGCTGGAGATCAGCGATGACCACGACTTGCCGTTCATTTTGCGCGAGCTACGCGCTAGCTGGCTGGTCGTCTCCTTGACGCCCGAAGGCCGGTTGCCCCAGGCCGCCCGCCAGGCGCTGGCAGAACACCCAGAAATCTCCGTGCTGGCCATTGCGCCCGACGGGGACTATGTAGAGGTGTACCCGCCGCCGCGCGTGGAAGAGCGACCACGCTACCAGTTGCGCGACGTCGCCCTGACAGATCTCTTCTCTATCCTCCAGGATCAGGCAGTCAATCCCCCAGAAAGCGCATCGTCCGCGCCCTGATCAGACGGACTCGCGGGCAGCCTGCAGCGGCTGATCGCCCGTCCGGTGGCGCGGCTGGCTTGCCTGGATCAGCGCGAAGTAGGCGGCCGCATCCTGACGGCTGTGCACATGCAGTTTGCTGAGGATATTGTGAACGTGGTTCTTCACGGTGCCGACTTCGATCAGCAATCTGTCGGCTATTTCCTGGTTGGTCAGCTCGGAGGCGATGAGCGCCAGGATCTCTTTTTCGCGGGCTGTCAGGCCATCATAGTCAGCCACGTCAACGCCCAGGTTGGCGAGCCGGTTGGTGAGTTCTGCAACCCGGTCGATGAGCATGGCCGCCACCTTGGGCGAAACCACGGCCTGCTCCGCGGCGATGGCACGAACATTGAAGAGCAGATCGTGGATGCTATCGCTCTGCACAATATAGCCCGACGCACCCGCCTCGATGTAGCGCAAGATCAGCGCTTCGGTTTCTGGCAATCCCATCACCAGCACACGCACGTCGTAGGCACGCCGCCGGATCTCCTCGATCAGGGCCAAGACATCGCGGTCCGCCAGCGTCCGGTTGATCAGGACAATATCGCACTCCAGCGTTTCTAGCTGCTGCAAGGCCTCCTCCCTGCTGTAGGCACATCCGGCCACCTGAATGTCAGGCTCTCCCTGCAGCGCGACACCGACCAGCTCACTGACGAGGCGGACTTTATCCACAAGCAGGATATGGATCATAGGTTTACTGGGTGTTTGCTTCAGCGCATCACAGCACTGATCTCTGCGAGATACCAGAGTTTGTCTGCCTGACCCAGTATACCACAAATCACCCGTGTAGCCTGTTCCGGGGGACTGCTGCGTCGCCCATGTTCGCGCCGTCATCTCCGCCGCGTAGGGAGCGAACCTTGACCCATCAGCCGCCGAAGTTTCTCAGTCAACGGGCCAGATATGGTTGCCGCCTGCGTTCAGAGCCAGGTTGCCGCCATCGACAGGGAGCAGGACGCCGGTTACCGCACCCGCCGCGCCAGAACAGAGAAAGACCGCAGGCCCCACAAACTCCTCAGGCTCCAGCAGACGGTTGAGCGGGATGCCAACCAACAGCCGCTGGGTGAGCTTCTCGCTGAAACGAGGGTCGCCCAGGACCGCGCGCTTGAAGCTCGGTGTGAGCACTTGGGCCGGCAGGATGGCGTTGACCCGGATCCCCTGTCCTGCATACTCCACCGCCAGCTCCTTGGTCATCTGATTCACGCCGGCTTTGGCCACGCTGTAGGGGAAGTTCCCTCTGCCCAGGGCCGAGGCGCCGGCAATGGAGCCAATGTTGAGTATGCAGCCACCGCCCTGCGCCAACATGCGCCGGATGGCCTGCTGGGCACAGAGGAAATAGCCCGTAAGGCTCACGGCCAGTGTCTTGTGCCATGCGTCCAGGGTAAGCTCGTCCGGATGGACGCGGCTGGGAAAGGCATAGGGCACGTTGACCAGAATGTCGACGCGACCAAAGGACTGGTCAACAGCCGCAAACGCGGCCTCCACCTGCTGCGGGCTGCTGATGTCGCAGAGGATGCCATCCGCGCGGCGGCCTAGCGCTTCGATTTCGGCCACGGTCATCCGCACCCCCTCCTCGTCGATATCGGAGACCGCCACATCCGCACCATGTTGGGCCAGGCCCACGGCGATGGCATGGCCGATGCCGCCGTTGGCGCCCGCGCCGGTCACCACGGCGACCTTTCCACTCAGGTCAAACAAGGTCGTAGCCATTATGCAATCCCCCATTGGAAGGTCGATAGAATCTCGGGACCGGCAGCGGTCACCAGGACCATCTTCTCTGAGCGCGCGCCAAAGTCGCCCTCCGGTCCCTGGTAGACGCCAGGCTCGACGCTAAAGACCATGCCCGCCTCGATGAGCGTGTCATCGTAGGGCACCAGCCGCGGCAGCTCGTTGACGGTCACGCCGATCTGGTGGCCGGCATAGTGGGCGCTCTGCAGCCCGTGTGCCTGGAACGCGCGGTCGGCGGCCGTCCACGCGTCCGACGCACGCGCGCCGGGGCGGAGCGCGTCCATGGCCGCTTCGCACGCCGCCTGTGATGCCTTGGCGTAACGGCGCTGTTCCGGCGTCGCCGCCACGCCGCCGATCACATGCGTGTTGGTGCAGTCGGACCAGTAGCCGTCGATGCGCTGGCTGATGTCCATGAGCGCGGCGTCGCCTGCCCTGGTCACGCGGTTGCGCGGCCCATTGGGATAGGCGACGGTGCGGGTGCGCTCTCCGGTAACCAGCTCGCCGGCCACCGGCACCTCGTGCCCCACCGCCGCGAACATGCGCGCCGTGATCTCCGCCCACATCTCGAATTCGCTGCGGCCAGCCGTTGCGGCCAGCTCTGCAAGTGTGTTGTGGCCAATATCCGCGATGGCCGCGGCCCGCCGCAGCAGCCCGATCTCCCGGGTGGTCTTGATCCGCCGCGCTTCCTGTAGGGCCGGCGAGAGCTCCACCAACCTCAGATGGGGAAACTCCTCTTGCAGTAGACGCGCCACGGCATAGGGCAGGGTGCGTGCCTGGACGCCAAGAACGGCCGGCGCCGTGGCCAGCCCGGCCGCGCGGAGGGAACTGCGCACCGCGTCCACAAAGGACGCCTCGGAATCGGCCGGTTGGAAGTGATCGAAGGTCGCAAAGGGCACCACCTCCTGGAGGCGAGAGTGGCGCTGGGCCGAGGCCGCCAGACCATCGGGCGCCACGAGCCAGCTGTGCGCGTCGCCCACCGTGCAGAGGGCAAGGGGAATCCCATACGCGAGCTCCGCGCCGGCCCCAACCGGGACGGGCACTTCGAAGCCGCTGACATAGGTCACATCAGCCAGCGACGAAACGAGGAAGGCCTGCATGCCAGCTGCGGCACAGGCCGCGTCGGCCCGTACCCACTCATCGTTGTCGCGTATCGACATATTTGCCCCTTCTTGTTCGTTTCCTTCTTGGTTTCCGTTGGCTAGTGCACCATCCATAGGAGTGGCTCTTCGACGAACTCGCGTACCGTATTGAGGAAGCGCGCTGCGGGCCCCCCGTCCACGACCTGGTGATCGAAAGTTAGGCTAAGGGTAAGCAGCTTACGCGGCACAACCTGGTCGTTGACCACCGCGGGGCGCGCCTGGATCCGGCCCACGCCCAGAATGGCACACTGGGGCAGGTTGATGATCGGTGTAAACGCATCGATGCCGTACATGCCCAGATTCGTGATCGTGAACGTGCCGCCCTGTAGCTCGTCGGGCTGCAGCCGGCGCGAGCGGGCGCGGGCAATGAGGTCGCGCGTACGCTCCGCGATCTGGCTGGCGCTCTTTGCCTGGACATCTCGCACCACAGGAACCACGAGCCCCTCGGCCGTGTCCACCGCCAGCCCCATGTGGATGCTCTTCCAGAGCCGGATGGTCTTGCCCTCCCACGTGGCGTTGAGCGCGGGGTGCTGCTGCAGCGCGATGGCGGTGAGCTTGATGAGCAGATCGTTGTAGCCAGGGACCGGCTGTTCGCGTGGCGCCAGGAGGGAGCGCAGGTGCTCGTACAGCTTCACCAGCTCTGTCGCATCGGCCTCCGTGACCAGCGTAACCGCGGCCGTGCCCTGGGCGCTTTCCATCATGCGCTGCGCGGTAAGCTGCCGGATCCGCGAGACAGGCACACTTTCGGCAGGCGATTCACCCGCGCCGGCCTCCAACGGCGTAGCCGCAGCCTCCGCCTCCTGGGCGCGCAGGGCCGCCTCCACATCCTTGCGATGGATGCGGCCATCGGGCTCACTGGGCGTGACGGTCGCCAGATCGATGCCCGCGGCCTCGGCCACCCGCTGGGCGACCGGCGTGGCCCGCAGCGGCAGCACACCCGTTTTCGCACCGGGCGCCGCGGGCGCAGCGGCTGCCGCTAGCACATCGCGCTCGACAATGCGACCGCTCTGGCCGCTGCCCTGCAGCGTAGTCCAATCTACCTGCAGCTGGGCCGCGGCGCGACGGGCGCGCGGGCTGATGGCCGGCTGTCTTCGCGCCCGCGTTGTTGCGCTCCCGGTGGCCAGCGTCGCGGCGGCTTTCTGTGAGCCGGCGCTAGCGGGCAGGGGCGCGACGGCCGCGGGGGCGGGGGCCGCGGCCGCTGGTTGGCCCAGGGCAAAGGGGGGCGATTCTCCCTCCTGGACCAAGTACGCCAACAACGCGCCCACGGGCACGATCTCGCCGTTGGTGGGCGCGTCCGGCGGGATGCGCAGGATGCCGCTCTCGAACGCCTCGACCTCCTGCGTGGCCTTGTCGCTTTCCACTGTGAACAGCAGATCGCCCGGCGCAACCGGGTCGCCGTCAGCCTTCAGCCACTCGCCGAAGACCCCCTCTTCCATGGTCCAGCCGAGACGTGGCATGAC
>JACFMY010000098.1:752-9394 GCA_019455155.1 Caldilineaceae bacterium | reverse complement strand
TCATGGGCCATACGCTTGCGTTCTCCGTTACTCGGCCATGAGCTGTTGTACCGCCTGTACGATGCTCTCCACGTTGGGCACCACGGCGGCTTCCAGCGGCGGGCTGTAGGGCGTCGGTGTATAGGCCCCGTTGAGCCGGCGGATGGGCGCGTCCAGATCGTCGAAGCCGCGATCGATCACCTGGGCGGCAATCTCCGCGCCGATGCCGCAGGGTTGGAAGGTTTCGTCGACGATGATGAGCCTGCCGGTCTTGTGCACCGACGCCAGCACGCTCTCCATATCCAGGGGATTCAACGTGCGCGGGTCGACGATCTCTATCTCGATCCCCGCCTTGGCCAGCTGGACGCTGGCCTGCAGCGCCAGGCCGACCATGGAACCGACGGCGACGAGTGTGCAATCTGTGCCCGCGCGGGCCACACGGGCCTGGCCAAAGGGAATCGAGTAGCTCTCCTCGGGAACCTCCCCCTTATGAAAGAGGATGGATTTGTGCTCCAGAAAGATGACAGGGTCGTTGCTGCGGAGCGCGGTGGCAAAGAGCCCCTTGGCATCGTAGGGGTTGGAGGGCACCAACACGCGGAAGCCCGGCACATTGACAAAGTGCGGGAAGTAGCTGCCCGAATGGTGGGTGGCCGCGGAATGGCCAATCCCAATGCAGCCGCGCAGCACCAGGGGCAGCTTCAGGCGCCCGCTGCTCATATACTGGATCTTGGCCGCCTGGTTGATGAGCTCGCCCATGGCGTCCAGGATAAAATCGACAAACATGAAATCCACCACGGGCCGGGTGCCAGTCATGGCTGCGCCGGTGCACATGCCCACGAAGCCGCGCTCGCTGATGGGTGTGTCGCGCAGCCGCTCCGGGCCGTAGATGTCGTACAGGCCCGAAGTCGTGTTGAAATTGCCACCCCGCGGGCCGATTCCTTCACCCACGACGAAGATGGCCGGATCAGCAGCCATGGCTGCGGCGAGCGCCTCCCGAGTGGCATCGGCAAAAGTAATCTCGCGCATCATCTTCATCCCGCTCCCGGCTGCATTGCTGCCGCCATGTCGTACACAAAATCGTGAGCAGTTCCAGGGTCAGGCCAGGGGCTGTTGTAGGCAAAGTCCGCGGCCTCGGCTACCAACGCCGCCACCTCCTCGTCGATGGCGTCCAGCGCCCGCGCGTCCGCGGCGCCGCTCTCCTGCACGTGGCCGCGATAGCGCGTGATGGGATCCTGGACCTTCCACTGCTCTACCTCTTCCTGGGTACGGTAGCCCGCGTCACGCATGCCTTCGGCGTGGGCGCGGGTGCGGTAAGTCCGGCATTCGAGCAAGGTGGGGCCGCCGCCGGCGCGCGCCCGCGCGATGGCCTCGCCCGCCGCCGCATAGACAGCAAGCACATCGTTGCCATCTATGGTGAGTCCGGGTAGGCCATAGGCGGCGCCCCGCTCGCCCACGTTGGGATTCCCCGCGGCATAGGAGAAGGCGATCTCAGTGGCATATTGGTTGTTCTCACAGACAAAGAGCACGGGCAGCTTCCAGATGGAGGCCAAATTCAGCCCTTCGTGAAACGCGCCGTTGTTGACTGCGCCGTCCCCAAAGAAGGCGACGCCGACACGGTCCGTCTTGAGCAGCATGAAGGAGTAGCCCGCACCCGTTGCCTGCAGGATCGACGGCCCCACGATGCCGCTGGTGCCCATGAGCCCCACTTCCGGGGCAAAGAGATGCATGCTGCCGCCCCGCCCGCGCGAGCAGCCGGTGACGCGGCCATAGAGCTCTGCGATCACCTCACGCGGGGGCACACCTTTAGCCAGGGCATGGCCATGGCCACGGTGGGTGCTGAACACAGCGTCGTCAACCCGCAGGTGGGCGCAAACGCCCGCGGCAATGGCCTCCTCCCCTACGTATGTATGGCATGCGCCATGGATCAGTCCCTGTTGGTAGGCTTTCGCCAGCTGCTCCTCCGTACGACGGATCGTGACCATCATCCGGTACAGCGCGAGCAGCTCTTTCGGGCTTGCGACCTGACCGGTCGCTTCAACTTTCTGTGTTGCGCACATTGGCGTGCTGGCTCCTCTGTTACGCCGGGCGCCGGTAGGGCACCCACGGTTGTCTAGCGTTACTGCCGGGAGACGTCGTTCCAGGCTACGACCGGATTCTCCAACACGCCCAGGCCCTGGATCTCCACGCACACGGTCTCGCCCGCGCGCAGCCAGCGTTTGGGCGTGCGCGCAGCGCCCACACCGCCCGGTGTCCCGGTGGAGATGATGTCGCCGGGCTCCAGAGTCATCACGGCGCTCAGGTCGGCAATCAACTGCGGCACCGTGAAGATCAGGTTGCGCGTGTTGGACGACTGGAGCACCTCGCCGTCGATGGTGAGGGTGATATCCAGCGCGTGGGGATCGGGGATTTCGTCGGCGGTCACAAGCGCTGGGCCCATGGGACCGAAGGTATCGAAGGTCTTGCCCATGGTCCACTGGCTCGTGCGCATCTGGAAGTCACGCGCGCTGACGTCGTTGAACGGCACGTACCCGGCAACGTAATCGAGCGCGTCTTCCTCGCGCACGTCCTTGGCGGTCCGGCCTATGACCACCGCGAATTCAGCCTCGTAGTCGATCTGTTCCGTTACCTTCGGCAGCACAATCGCCTCACCCGGTCCCACGACCACGTTGGCATATTTGGCAAAGACCGTAGGAAATTCTGGCACGGGCTGGTTCGACTCGGCGGCGTGGTCACGGTAATTGAGGCCGATGCAGATGATCTTGCCGGGCCGCGGGATCGGCGCCTTGAGCTTGACGGCCGGCCGCGGGTATTGGTGCTCCGCGGATGCGGTCTTGAGCGCGGCCGCAGCGAGCGCCATGACCGCCGGGCCTCCGGCGAGCAGAGCCAGCATATCCTTGGGAATGCGCGTGTCGATATGGGTAAAATCGACTACACGCTCGCCGGCCAGCCCATCGATGAGCGCGCCAACCCGAATATCGTTACCCTGTTCAAAAGTCACCAATTTCATGATCGTTCTCCCGTATGCATCAATGTAAAATCAGATAAAGACATTTCAAGCACTGTTCGTGCGTCAGCCCAGCACCCGCTCGACGTCGATCATACCGGTCGCCGCGGCCTGGCGGAACCGCTCGATCGTGGCGGCCACACCGTCCTGCAGCGGGGTCCAGTGTAAGGGGCCTAGCGCCCGTTCCAGGGGTTCGCTGTCCACCGAGGGCGGGTGTGGCAACGGTGTGGAAAGATAGGTAATGCGGCCCGCTATCTCCGGCGCCGCGGCCTCGATGGCGGCCACGATTTCCGCCATGGCGGCCGTCGAGCCGCCCAGATTGAAGACCTCGGCGCCCTGGAACGAAGCGCGAGCCGCGGCGATAAAGGTGGCGGCCGCGTCGTCAGCGTACTGAAAGAGGGCACTCCCACCATAACTGATCTCGTAGCTGCGGCCAACCGCCGCGGCCAGCATCGCCTTGGTGGGCGTCGACGTCATCCCCTGATCGCGCCCCGGCCCATAGATCACATAGGGGCGCAGACCGATGCTCGGCAGCCCGTAATCCTGCCAGTAGATCCGCGCCGTCCATTCGTTGGCCTGCTTGTAGACGCCGTAAAGGGTCGGCGGCAGCAGGGTCGCGTCATGCGCCAGGGGGCCGGGCGGATAGCTGCTGGCCGGGCCATAAACGCCCATGGAGCTGGCGTAGACCAGCCCCTTGATCTGTTCCAGGTGGCGCTTCGCTACCTCCAGGACGACTGTGGTGCCGGTCACATTGACCAGCGCGCCCCGGATGGGGTCGGCGCGCACAAAGGGCACCTGCAACGCGGCCAGGTGCACGATATGGGTAATCTGGTTGTCGACAACCGCCCGTTCAAAGGCCTCCACATCGGTGATGTCGCCGGCTATGGTCTGGACGCGGGCCAGACTGTGTGCGTCCATGATCAGGCGCAGCCGGTGGGGATCGCCGGGGAGATCGTAGGCCCACACCGGCGTCTGCGCCTCGACCAGGCGCTTGACCGTCCACGCGCCCACACAGCCAAACGCGCCGGTGACCAGAAATCGCTCTTCAGTCATGTCGATCTCCCTCCTAACCCTTCACTGCCCCCGCCGTGAGCCCAGCCACGATGTGGCGCTGCATCGTCAGGTAGAAAATCACGGGAAAGAGCGCAAAGATCAGGCCGCCGGCCAGCACGCGCTCAATCGGCGTGTCGAGCATCGAGATGAGCGACGCCAGGCCCACCGATGCCGGCCGGATCGCATCCCGCGTGATCATGGTCGACGCAAAGAGGAATTCGTTCCAGGCGTGAAAGAAGGCCACCACGCCCACCGCCACCAGTCCCGGCTTTGACAGGGGCAGGATGATACGCCAGAGCACACCAACGGGTGTGCAGCCGTCAACCAATGCAGCGTCGTAGATCTCCAACGGGATGGTATCGAAGATGTTCTTTAGAATCCAGATGCCAATGGGCAGGACAAAGGCGGCATCGATCAGGGAGAGTCCGACCAGGTTTTCACGCAGGCCGAGATCCCTGAAGATCACAAAGATCGGGATCACGATCAGCGCCTCGGGCAGCATCTGGGTCATCAGCAAAAAGAGTCCGAAGCCCGAGCGCCCGCGCCAGCGCAGCGCCGAGAGGGTAAACGCGCCCAGGACCGTGAGGCTCAGCACGATGAGCACGGTCAGCGCCGCCAGTAGGGTTGTGTTGAGGATCCACTGCACAATGGGCAGCGCGGTCAGGACCTGCACGAGCGGGGTCAGATCGACGGCCTGGGGCCACAGGGGCGGCGGATAGCGCGTGCTGTAGCTGCTTGGCTGGATCGTACTGACGATCATCCAATAAATGGGAAAGATGGCCATCAGGCACATACCAATCGCGGTAACATAGAGCAGCGCAGTCCTGGCCGCGCCAGCAAGCCCGGTTCTGCTATATCTTTGCGCTATGGATGTGCGAGCTTCGGTAGATTGGCTCATAACGGATTTCCTTGCTCCTGGCGGACCTGGATCCACACAAAGACCAGTGCAATGAACATGGCCACGAGAAAACCTGCCACGCCGATGGTGGCGCCGTAGGAGAAGTCGTAGAAGCGAAACGCCGTGTTGTAGATGCGCACAACTACCGTTTCGGTCGCGCCAGATGGACCGCCGCCAGTCAACAGCCAGATAAGCGTGAATTGCTTAAAAGAGAAGATAGAGGCGAGCACGGCAAGCAGCAACAGCGTGGGCGCAATGCTCGGCAAGGTCACGTGCCGGAAGGCTTGTAGCGGATTCGCCCCGTCCACATGCGCGGCGTCATAGAGATCGGCAGGCACGGTCTGCAAGGCCGCGATGATCACCAGGCTGTAGAACGGGAAGCCTTTCCACGCCGTAATCAGGATCACCCACACCATGGCCAGGCGCCCGTCCAACAGCCACATGAGATTCTCATCGATGCCGGGCAGGAGCCGGGCAAAGACGTTGATGACGCCAAATGTGGGGTTCAGGATCCAAATAAAGACCAGCACGGTCGGCACTTCGGGGAAGGCCCAGGGCAGCGTCATCAGCCCACGCGTCACGGTACGGCCGCGGAAGCTGCGGTTGAGGATCAGCGCGGTCACCAGGCCCGCGGCCAACGCCACCACGATGACGGCGAGCATGTACACGAGGGTATTCCCCATGACCCGCCAGAAACCGGCGTCCTCCAGCATACGCTGGTAGTTCTTGAGGCCCACCCACGTGGGATTGCCGCCGCCCACCTCTGTCTTGGTAAAGCTCGAATAGACGCCCTGCGCGATGGGATAGAGGATGAGCATGCCCTCATACAGAACAATGGGCAGTACAAGCAGATAGGGCAACAGCCGGCGGCGGCTGCCCGCACGTCTGTCGACGCCGATTTCGCTAGGTGCCCTTGACTGAGCTTCGATTTGGGACACAGTTGCCATCCATTGACCTCGGGAAGTTTTGGCCGGGAATCGTCTTTCTCAGGCGAATGAAGATACCGAGTGGGCTGGCCCTCCGGCGCACCTGCCGCGGCCTAGCCGGCCGCGCGGCGGAGAGCCAGCCCAATCCTGCAGCAAAGCGGACGCCGCTCTACGCGAAGAGGCGCTCCGCCAGAGCCTCCAGCTCGATCTGGGCTTCGTTCATCGCGTCCTCCACCGGCTTGTCGGTGGTCAGCGATTCTTGCATCTTGCTGATGACAACCTGCCCAAACTCCTGGTTGTTGAAGATGAATTCGCCCATCAGGTCGGGTGGCGCCACGGGCACAATTGCGTTGTAGCCCTCTACCCAGGTGAGACTATCCAGGTATTCCTGGCGGATTCCGTCTGGGAAGGATGGGATTACATCCAGCGAGAGCTCAAGCAACTGCTGGTAGTTCTCCGGCGTGTAGAGGAAGGTCAGGAAATCCTTGGCCGCTTCCTGATGCTCGGAATCCACGTTGACAGTGATGGGATGAATCCGTGCCATGGAACGGCGACTGGGCCAGGGCGGCGCGGCGCTGCGCAGGAGTGGATAGAGATCCGGCGCCGCACTCTTGAGCACGTTGACCAACGCCGAAACAATCATGTACTGGGCTATGCGATTGTCGCCAAACATCTTCTGGGCCGTGGCATCGGTAGTACCTTGTGGCATCCCGATATCATACATCTGCTTGAATAACTTCATGCCGTTGACAATCTCGGGTGAATTGACCAGGGGCGTCTGCTCCTTGGCCCACACGCCGTCGTACGGCAATGCCCACTCTTGCAGAATGAACCAGAAGCTTTCCGGTTCTGACATGAGGTGCGGCGAGAAGATGCCAAACTGATCGGGGCGATCGGTCAGCTTCTCTGTGGCCGCCACCCATTCGTCAATAGTGGTTGGCGGCTCGACGCCAGCCCGTTCAAAGAGCATGGAGTTGTAGAGCAGACCGAAGGCCACGGTGACAATGTCGAGCCCGTACAGATGGCCGTCCTTGCGGATGAAGTCGTGGGAGGCGCTCAGGTTCTTCACACCGGCCCGGTCGAGCACATCTTCGACCGGCACCAGGCGGTCTGCCTTGAGCAGACGCAAGACCAGATCGGGGGTCGTGGTAATCAGGTCGCCGTCGATCGCGCCCGCCTGCATCTGGACGACGATATTGTTGGTGAACTGGTCAAAGGGCCACCCTGCCTCTTCCACGCGCACGCTGTCCTGCGCTTCGTGGAATCGTTCAATCATAGTGCGCCAGGCGTCAGAGCGGCCCGGCTCGTTCCAGAACCAACTCACCATCCTGATGGTGGTTGGCGCGGTGCCGCCGGCGGAGGACGCTGCCTGGGGCGCGGCGGCCTGTTGGGGCGCTGGCGCGCAGGCGGCGAGCAACCCCGCGGCAGCGACCATGCCTGAATAGCGTAAAAAGCCGCGGCGCGAAATGGCGCGCGTTCCGGTTGGACGTCCGGCATTGGGGAGCAATTCTTCGGACATAGGGCTTTGTTTCCTCCTGTTACTACACGGAAAGCATCGTTGCGGTTGGCTTGCGCCGTTAGGTCCTACCATACAATGCCGTACAACACCACAGAGACGCGTGCTGGGCTGGCGTCGCTGTGCCCTGCCAGTCGTGGATAATCACATCTCCTTTCACAAAAGGGTTTGTGCTGGGAAAGCAACTGCAGCACAGGCGTGTAAGACAGACGGTGCAAAACGCAGGGCAACCAGCGTATAGAACGCGGCGCGTCTGCGCCACCTACCGGCTAGCCTATCGCCCCTGCCCAGATCATGACGATGACAGCTCGACAATGGGCCTACTACTTGCCCGCATCCACCTGCCCGTCAGCCCGCGGGGGCTCAAGCATACAGTAGGTGAGAATGCGCTCTTTGGCCGCAAGAATGTGCCTGGCGATTTCGGCATGCGCCGCCTCGATATCTCCGCTTTTCAGGATATCGATCAGGTCGTCGTGCGAATCTACATGTGTGTTGGCTGGCTCCTTGGGCAGAGCGGTCGTGGCCTCGTACAGGAATCTACTAATGCGTGAGCGGAGACTCGAGACGATCTCCAGCAGAATTGCGTGATTGGCGATCTCCCACAGCATCAGGTGAAAGGCATAGTCCTGTTCATAGACATGTTGGTAGTCGCCTTTTTGCATGGCCGTGCGCATCCTGGCCACAATGGCGCGCAGAGCGCTCTCGTGGCTCTCGTTCCAATTCTGGATCACCCGTTCCACGACAAAGCGCTCGAGCACGACGCGCAGGGAGGAGATCTCATCGATCTCATCGCGCGTCGGTAGATAGACATAGGCGCCGCGGTGGGGTGACTTGCGCACCAATCCTTCCTCCACCAGG
This sequence comes from Caldilineaceae bacterium, assembly GCA_019455155.1. Taxonomy (GTDB): domain Bacteria; phylum Chloroflexota; class Anaerolineae; order Caldilineales; family Caldilineaceae; genus JACFMY01. Next base: position 1,160 of record JACFMY010000098.1, on the reverse strand, counting down.
GCCTGGATGGCCTCGCGTACGGGCACACGGCTGACCCCCAGGCGCTCGGCCATCTCCTGCTCGACCAGGCGGGTGCCGGCGGGCAGGCTGCCGCTGCGGATCGCCTCACGCAGGCGGTTGGCGACCTCGTCGCGTAGTGTGCGCGCTCTGACTGGTGGGAAGTCTCCGATAGACATTGGTCTCCTCTCCTGGAACGAAAGTGGCTGTTTTGACAGGGCAATCTTATCAAAGATCGGGCCGGCGATCACCAGGGCGAAAAGGGGGTGGAGCCGGCAGCGGCTTGAGAAGACCGCGCGCCACGATCGGTCCGCGCTGAAACCGGGCTAGGATACAGTAACAGGCTGGGCCCAGGGCTGGCCCGGCGGGTATCGAGTCGCGAGACTTGTATACCGTATACCAAAGTTATGT
>JACFMY010000098.1:0-742 GCA_019455155.1 Caldilineaceae bacterium | reverse complement strand
TACGCTGAATTTGAAAAGGGGTGACGGATCTCGCCCACGGCCAGGCGCCAGGGCGCGCCTCCCGCAGCGGCACGCAAACCCACGCAACACAGGGCGTCCCCGCGTAGGGCGCGGCCCTTGCGGCCGCCCGCCCGGCTCTTTGCGCCCAAGGTGTGCTGATGGTGCCACGGGTTGGCTCACACCGCGCCGGACACCCCATCCGCACGGCGAAGAGCACTGCCACCCGGCCGGTCACATACAAGCCGGGCACAAGAAAGCCCAGGGCCAAGCGGCGAGCCTGCGCCCACCGAACGTCTGTTTTGGGGATTTCTATCCCGGCATTGACAGGTTGCGCGCAAGGCGTGGCAATAGGGTCACGGGGTGGCTCACACCGCGCAGGAGATCCCATCGGCACGGCGAAGAGCACCGCCACCCGGCCGGTCACATACACACCCGCCACAAGAAAGCCCAGGGCCAAGCGGCGAACCCGCGCCCACCGAACGTCTGTTTTGGGGATTTCTATCCCGGCATTAACAGGTTGCGCGCAAGGCGTGGCAATAGGGTCACGGGTTGGCTCACACCGCGCCGGACACCCCATCGGCACGGCGAAGAGCAACGCCACCCGGCCGGTCCCATACACACCTGGCACAAGAAAGCCCAGGGCCAAGCGGCGAACCCGCGCCCACCGTAGGGCAGGTATGGTACCTGCCGCTGGAGTTTGGCCTTTTGGGTGGCCAAAGCGTTGAGACAAAGCAGTGTTTTG
>JACFMY010000097.1 GCA_019455155.1 Caldilineaceae bacterium | reverse complement strand
CCAGGCCGTGAAAGCAGGTCTTGCCACCAACAGTGTATCCGCCATCGTCTCCAGCATACGACAGAAGACAGAGTCTCTGCGCCAGGCGCAGGCCGAGACTGCAGCGCTACAGCGCCAGTTCGATGAGCTGGCGGCCGCACGGACAGAGCTAGAGCGTGAGCTGAACGCCAGGCGCGACGCGCTTGCGGTTTTAAGCCGGGAAGCCGAGACGGTGCAGGCGGAAAAGAATAGCCTGGTGGACAATCTGAGCCTGCGCGCAGGTGAGCTGCAGGATCTGCAGCTGCGTTACAGTGACCTGCAGGGCCAATATGCTCAAATTGCGGCCGAACGCGATAGCATACAACGCCAGCTCACGACGCGCGAAGCTGAGCTGGCCGAATTGAAGGTTCGCCTGGCTGACATGGCTTCGTGGCAGGAGAAAACTCCAGCCGTGGCCGCGTTAGGCCAGTCGTTGGCCAACATGAGCGAAGCCAAGTTGGTGGCGGCCAACGCGTCCGTGGCCGCGCACGCCATGCCCTACCTGGTCAACGAACCACAGGCGCTGACTAACATAAAAGGTGTTGGACCGGTGTTCGCGCAGCGACTCTATAAGAACGGGGTCGGCACCTATTGGGAGGTAGCCGTATTGACCGATGATGAGCTGACGCGCCACCTGCAGCTCAACGATCTCCAGCTTCTCCACGTCGATCTTGCCTCCATGCGCGGCGCTGCGAAGCGGTTGGCCGAGGAATCGCACACAGTCGGCGCCATCTGGGAAGGAGAGCCCCCGGACGACTTCGAGCCCATCAAGGGTATCGGCAAGGTCTACGAGCAGCGGCTCTACGATGCTGGCATCCGCACCTACGCGGCGTTGGCTGCCTTGACTCCAGAGCAGCTGGCTGAGATTTGTCCAGCGCAAAGACCGCTCAAGCCGGACTATGCCAGCTGGATCGAGCAGGCCCGCCAGTATCTGCAGAAGCAAGGCCAATAATCGGCTCTAAATGCCAGACAGCGAGCAACGCATGAAGAGAAAAATGGCAATTCTCGGTTTTGGCGCCCTGGCGGCGGGCGCAGTCACCCTCGCCCTCCTCTTGAAACAGAAGCAGCAGGAGCTGGCCGCGGCCAACCGCCGCTTACGCAGGCAAATGGCTGAGTCTACACAGGCGCATGCCCATATTGCCCAACTGGAGGCGGAGCTTCAGGCAGCCCGTACAGCCTCCGCCGCCCCCGGAGTCGACCTCCCGCAAGAGCGCCAGGCACGGCAGCGGTTGGAGCAGCAAGTACAGCGCCAGACCGAAGAGATGGATGAGCTCCGTGCGGCCCGGTCGACGCTTGAACAGCAGCTCAAGGAACGGGAAGCAGAGCTCAGCTCGCTGCGCGACCGCTTCCGTTCTGTGGAGGGTTTGCCGGAAGATGAGCCAGCCGTGGCGAAGGCGGTCCAGGCGCCGCAAACCATCTCACCAGCCAAACGCAGTTTTGCGGAAAGCGCGCTCAGCGCACAGATCCAGCCCCAGGTGCTGGAGAAGCCGCAGGATCTCTCTGCTGTAGCCGGCATCGGTCCCGTCTTCCAACAGCGTCTCTACAAAGCCGGCATTGGCACCTACTGGGAGCTGGCACAGCTTGACGATGACGAGCTCTATGCGATCCTGCGTCCAGGCCGTACCCAGCAGACCTTTGATCTGGAAAGCCTGCGCGGGCAGGCGCAATGGCTTGCCGAATCGACAGGTTCGACCGGAGCCATTTGGGCTGCCGGCCCTGTCGACGACTTCGAGCGGATCAAGGGGATCGGCAGGGTCTATGAGCAGCGGCTCTATGACGCGGGTATCCGCACCTATGCCAGCCTGGCAGCGTCGTCTGTGGAGGAGCTGGCCGCGGCCTGTCAGAGCCGGGCACCGGTGCCACCTGACTTCGCAAGTTGGATCGAGCAGGCCAAGGCGCTGTTAGCGACGTAATCGCAGCGGCTGTTGATCACCTTGACTTACCAAAGGGCAAAACCCATCAAGCCCCTTTGCGGCCCCGGACAGGTCTTCCCTGGATCGGGGCCGTACCTTTCATTTTCGTTGGGCACAGAGCAACACTCATCCAGTAATATCCGCGACGAATGTCCGACGCACAGCATCTTTCATCAGTTTACGATCAGGGCAGATATCACTGATATCCCCTGACGGCTGCCATTTTTCAGAAAGGTGCTGCTGATGTCTCGACATATACCCATGCGCAGAGCCCAGCGCATGTGGGCATTCATGCTGGCATGTCTTGCCGCTATCCTCTTGAGCACGCCGCTCTATGCCCAGGAGGAACCGGCGGAGGTTGTGCCAGCCGAGGTCATGCCACCGCCCCGACTCATTTCTCCCTTCGATGGTGAAATGACCACTGTCGCCAACTATCCGCCGCTGGCCATGCCCACTCTGCGCTGGGAGGCGATTCCAGACGCAACCGTCTATCATATTCAGATCAGTGATTCGCCAGGATTCAGTACCATGCTGGCGGACACAGATGTCTATGCCGCTACCTATACCCCGTCTTCAGTCTGGTCTGACGACACCTACTATTGGCGTGTACGCGCCGGTTCGCGCAGCAAACTGGGGGTTCTATTCTGGGGACCGTACAGCGAAATCAGGCAGCTTACCAAGAATTGGAGCAACGACGCCAATGCGAGTCCTGTGCTCCTCTCTCCCGCCGAAGGGGCCGTGCGCAGCGCCTATCAACATGATGATTTTTCCTGGACGGCCGTTCAGGGGGCAGCCGGCTACAAGTTTGAGATTGCTACCGATGCCAACTTCTCCAATATTGTCTATACCGCGGAGACGCTGAAATCAGCCCATACACCTACAAAACGTCTGGCCAGCAACGTCTACTACTGGCGCGTGACACCGTTTGCCTACTATATTGTAGCGACGCTGCGTACCTATGGCACACCCAGCAAGATCCAATCGTTTACCTATGCGTGGAATACACCACCTACGGTGCTCGATCCGCCGGCCACGGTCAATGGCCAGCCGCCGGAGCTGCACTTCGCGCCACGCTTCCGCTGGACTGCCGTCGAAGCCGCGGCCCAGTATTTGCTGGAGATCAGCACCGATGCCGGTTTCAGTTCCGTTACCAGCTACACCACGCGGAACACGGACTTCACGCCCACGGCAGCACTGAGCAACGATCAGGAATACTTCTGGCGCGTCAAAGCAATTGATGCTGAAGGCAACAGCACCGCCTGGAGCGAAGTGCGGCGGTTCCGCGTCAAGTGGAATTTCGGGCCCACCTTGCTCACACCGGCCAACAACCAGATCAATGCGGCCTATCCTTTCTTTAGCTGGGAGCCGGTCCCAGGCGCCGAGCAGTACCATATTCAGATCTCAGACGGCAACAAGCTAGTCGCCGATGAAAAGATCTATAACGTTACGACGTACGCATATCCAGGGCCATGGCAAAACCTGGCGCATAACCGCGACTATTATTGGCAGGTGCGGGCCATCGATGCCCAGGGCAACTTCACGCCCTGGAGTGTCACGCGCTCATTCCAATACGCGCCGTCGACCTTCCCGAATCTCATCTATCCCCACTATTACTACACGCCGAACACGGTTGATCTGCCCATACATGGAGATAACACCATCGCCTGGCCCGTTTTCGTCTGGGATGCTGCCCATGCTTTTGAAGGCAACACCGTCGAGCTGCCTGATCCCGATTACTACCAGCTGGATGTGGACGACGACCCGGCCTTTGGCTCGCCGAACTTCACGATCCAGACCACGGGGCTAGCCGCGGCGCCGACGCAGGCGCACCCGTTTGCGGGATTGACCAACGGCACGGTCTATTACTGGCGCGTGCGTGCCTACCGTAACAGCCTGCAGATTGGCGTGGATGTGGTCTGGCGCATGCGCTATGATGGCACGGTAAACCAGTTGCCTACCAGCAGCGCCATCACACCGATTCACCCTGCGTCCGGTATGGAAGCCGTGGAGACGCCGCCTGTGCTGGGCTGGCTGCCCGTCACCGGCGCCGCCAACTACCGGGTCCAGATCAGCCTGTCGCCTGACTTTACCCAGGTGATCGACGAGGCGGTGCCCCTATATGTCAACTACGTGCCGTGGCAGGGCAAGCCTACACGTATGGAAAGTGGCACCTATTGGTGGCGAGTACGTGCTGAAAGCGCGCCGGGCGTTGCCTTGGGCAACTGGAGTGAAACGCGGCGCTTCAACCTGTCACGCGATGTGATCCAGAGCAATCCTAATGACATGGTTCCCCCGCCCAAGGCATCAAGCATCCTCTCGACGACTGCTACCTACAATCCTACTTTTACGTACCTGGCTACCTCAGCAGTCGCCACCGGCAATGATTACGAGCTGGGCAATCTACATGTCTTGGTGGACCGCGCGAATTACAATGCCAGCCGCAATTGGGTGATCGCCTTCGGGGTCTCGCCGGCGACTTCAGGACCTGTGCGCTACGGTATCTATGTGGACACAGACCACGTGCAAAACTCCGGTGCGACCACGGACCCGTTGGGTGAACAGATCAGCGTAAACTCCTACCACCGGCCCGAGTTCGTCCTATATGTCACGCGCAACGGTTCCACCGTCGATCCAACGACCGTGACGTTCCATCGCTGGGAAAACGCCAGCTGGCAGCCACAGCAGACCCTGGCTTTCATCAGCGGAGATGCCTGGTTTGCGCAAGACAGCAATGCCGTCCAGCTGCTCGTCCCGTACACGGCGTTCGGTTCAGCCGACGACGATTTCTCCGGCAGTCTCGCTGTGGCTGTCTTTAGCACCGACACCACGAGCACGACGGATGGTATGCGCGACAGCATTCCACAACAGGGCACCATCTACGGCAACCTGACCCAGATCGACAAGCCGGCGTTTACATCCGATATGCTGATGCCGCTCTATCCGTTCGATACGCCGCTGTCGAACCCCATCATCTTCTACGACATGCCGCCGCTGCGCTGGCGTATGCCAACCTACGATTCAGTGGATGGGTACCAGATCCAGGTCGCCCGAGATGCGCGCTTCTCTGATGTGGTGGAGACATGGGAGACCTACGAAAGCCAGACATCACCCTATTTTGGCTTCTTGCCATCGACCTTCCAATCGGAGAATGAATACGGTGATAACGAATCTTACTACTGGCGGGTGCGTATCCGGCACGAGAAGTTCGAGCTGACAGGGGCATTCGACTACGGGCCGTGGTCACCTGCTATGCGCTTCAAGCTCAGCAGCCGTCCCGTCGGCAATCCGACGCTTTCCACCGGAGTGGCCGCGTTCATGACGCCGACTTTCACCTGGGATCGCGTCCAGGGCGCCTCCGGATACAAGATCCAGATCGACAACGATGCCAACTTTAGCAGCCCTATCGTCGACGAAGGCACGGACGCGACGAGTTTCACACCAGTAGAAGGCGGCCTCAACGATGTACTGCTGGCTGGCTCGCAGTACTACTGGCGAGTCGCCATGCGCCGCTCCAAGGCGGTGGTGGGCCAATGGTCGCCCACGCAAACCTTTGTCAAGACATCCGTGGCGCCGACGCCAATTCTACCTACGCAGAACATGACGGTGACAGGCCAGCCGACTTTCCAGTGGAGCGTGGTCTTGACGCCGACAGATACCCCGCGGTTGGCGACACCCCAGTATCATCTACAGGTTGATGACGATCCGACCTTCGGTTCGCCGCTCATCAACATCTCGACACAGTCGACATCCTTCACACCGGTCAAGGGCAAGACGCTCGCTGACGGCCTCTGGTATTGGCGTGTGGCGATTCAGGATGCCAGGGGCAAGGACGGGCCGTTCTCAGCGCCTGTGACCTTCGGCAAACAGTATTTGCTGCCCCAGCTGATCTTCCCGGCCTCAGGCGGCGCGGCGTCGGGTATTCCGCCCTTTAGCTGGGGGTCTGTTCCCGGCGCAGCGTACTATGAGCTGAAGATCGCCAACAACGATTCGTTCACGGGCGCCACCCGGGTGACGACGCCCAATACAACCTTTACGCCCACGAGCAATCTGAAATATGGGCGATACTACTGGCGCGTGCAGATGTTCGACCAGGATAAGAACTCCGGGCCGGTCATCGCCCGCTACTTCGATTTCGGCTATGTGATTATGTTGCCAGTTGTCCAGATGGCTGGGCAGTAGTGGAGGGGAGAGCAAAGAGACGCAAGTGTAGTGACGGCTCTCCCTATGGGTGGATACAGCAGTTGAGTGCCGGTGGTGGCTGCTGCGCACAGTTGGTCACAGCAGCCACCATCCACCCAAGCGATTGTTGCCCCGCCGCGCCCGCGTGACGGCTGTGCTGTTTTGAATAAGACCCGATCAGATCAAGGCTAATAGCCACGTTCAAATTCCACACGATAGAGGAGCGGCTCGCCGGCCTGGAAGCGCCGGTAGTTCTCCACGAATATGGGCGCGATATCCGTGGGGAAGCTGGCCGCGGCGGTGTGGGAGGTAATCAGCACATTCGGTACTGTCCACAAGGGGTGTTCAGGGGGCAGGGGTTCCGTCTCAAGCACATCGAGCACAGCGCCGGCGATAGATCCTTCCTGCAGCGCCGCCATGAGCGCGTCTTCGTCCACGACGCTGCCGCGGCCCACATTCATGAAGACGGCGTGGGGAGGCAGCGCCGCTAATAGCTCCCGATTGACCAGGCGCCGGCTCGCTGCGGTGTCGGGCAATGTCGAAACCAGGTAGTCACACTGGGCGGCCATCTGCAAACACGCATCCCCATGATAGTAGGCGTCTATGTGGGGGCAATCCTCGCTGGCGCGAGTGTAGCCCAAAGTCGCCATCCCGAAATGATGGGCCATGCGGGCGATTTCGCCGCCGATGGAGCCTACACCAAGGAGGCCCAGACGCTTCCCGCGCAAGGTGCCAGCGACTGTGGAATCCCAGCGTCGCTCCATTTGGGCGCGGAAACGCTGCCAGCCTCGACGCTCGAGCATGAGCGCATACCCCAGCACGTATTCAGCCATCAGCGGGCCAAAGACGTCGCGTACATTCGTTAGTATGTAATCGCGGCGCAGGCCCGGCTCCACCAGCAGGTCTACTCCAGCCCAGGTACACTGGACCCAACGGAGAGCTGGCAACTCATTCAGCAAGGAGCGTACCGGCCTGGGATCGCCCAATATGATGGATGTCTGCTCTACCACCGGCCGCGCCGCCTCAACAGTGGGCGCGGCAATGAATGTGAGATCGGGCAGCGCGGCCTCCAGCAGTTGTTGGTATTGTTGGGCGCGGGCAGTGAGAATCAGGATAGGAGGTTGTGTGCTTAGCATTTGTCTATGACCTGGCGTAGCCGCGCGATGCCTTCAGCGATGGTGGACGCATCATAGTAGGCGAAGCTGAGGCGGATGTAGTTGGTGAGGCCGCCGTGACCTGAGAAGTGCACGCCGGCCCGGAAGCCTAGCTTGTGTGCGGCAGCTTGCTGCTGGAGCGTCTCGCCATCCAGATGGCTGGGCAGACGCAACCAGAAGAAATAGCCGCCCTCGGGCGTCGAGAACGCCACCCGGTTCCCTAGCTCGTGCTCCAGCGCCTGGTGCATCGCGTCCATGCGTGCGTGGTACGTTTTGCGGAGCTGCGCTAGGTGCTCTTCCTGCCAACCTTCTTCCAACGCCACGCGTACCAGGCCTGACGTAAACGGATTCAGACCACCGCCACTGTCCAGCAATCCAGAGGAGTAGAGCCGCTTCATGTGGGCGGGTGCAGCCTGTACCCAGCCCAGCCGCAGGCCAGGCGCCAGTATCTTGGAAAAGGAGCCCAGAGAAAGCACCGCGCCGGTGTTGGTGAAGGCGGCCATGGGCGGGGGCGGTGCAGCAGCGTAGCTCAGCAGGTGGTACACCTCGTCCGCGACAATGAGGAAATTGTGGCGCTGTGCCAGCTCCACCAGCCGCTGCCGGCGTTCCAGCGGCAGAGTAAAGCCAGCCGGGTTCTGGTGCGTCGGAACCGTATAGAGCAGGGTGGGCCGGTGTGTGGCCAGCGCCTCCTCCAGCGCGTCCAGATCGAGCCCGTCCGCGTCCGTCGGGACGGCCACGATCTGCAGGTGGTGGTCGGCGAAGATGCGCAGTGCCAGGAAATAGGAGGGTTCTTCGACGAATACAACATCTCCCGGCCGCGTGTAAAGGGTGCAGATCAGGTCCAGGGCCAGCGACGCGCCCGCGGAAACAAAGAGCGTATCCATGCTTACGGGGAGATCGTAGAAGCGCGTCAAAAACGCGGCCAATGCGCGGCGGAAGTAGCCGTCGCCCTGTTCCAGGCCATATTGAAGCAGTGAGGCATCGGGCTGTTGCAAGCGCGTTTCGGCGGCCCGGCGCATGATCTCCAGGGGCAGCAGATCCCACCCCGGATGGCCCAGCCCCAGGTCAATCACATCGGGCGGAACTTCGGATTGGGTCGTTTGTAGCAGTTCGCTCATGTAGGGTTCATAACGGGAACAGAGTTGCGAGTCGAGTCTCGGGCCAGCCGAAGGGTGGCCCCACGCATTGTGCCCAAAACCGTCATTCCGCGCCAGTCCGAGAATTCGCCATAGCACGTCCCGTAGGGTGCGGCCCTTGGGGCCGCCCGGCACGACGATCACGATGGCCGATAGCGGTAGGGTGCGGCCCTTGGGGCCGCCCGCATGGATGGTGGCGGGGTGGGTTAGGCGGCGGGCGGGGGCGAGCCCCGCCCCTACGGTGCGTTCGGGACATTGAAGACCATGGCCGATAGCGGTAGGGTGCGGCCCTTGCGGCCGCCCGCCTGGATGGTGGCGGGGTGGGTTATGCGGCGGGCGGGGGCGAGCCCCGCCCCTACGGTGTGCGCCAGATTGGGATCAGATGCTCGTTGCTGGCAATGCTTGAAACCACCCACGCAGGACTTCTGCATGCTGGGGGAGGGCGATCTCGGGCTCCTCGATCTCAGGGTGCCATTTCTTTTCCCATTCGGCCGCGATCGCACCTGCATACCCTTCTCGGCGCAACAGCTCCACAACCTGCCGGCAGGGCATTTCACCCTGACCTAACAGCACCAACTGCCAGGATCCATCGGGACGGCGCCGCGCGTCCTTGATATGCACGTGCTTGACCCGAGGCCCAATCAGCCGCCACGTCTCCTCAATCGGCTCACCCATGCGGACGGAATGGTGCATATCCCACACGGCTCCCACGCGCGGATGGGGTACCCTGGCAAGGGCCCGCGCAACCTCTGCTCCCCGGCAGAATCCGTCGTGCGTCTCCAACACGATGTCTACACCCTGTCTTTCCGCTTCGGGGACCGCGCGCGCCAGGCTATCGCCCACCCAAACGACCGTCTCATCTACGGTGCAGCCGGGCTGAATGTCGCCCCCAAAGGTGCGCACCATGGGCACCTCGAGATCATTGGCGAGCGCCAGGTAGCTACAGAGCTGCGCCAGATTGGCCTCGCGTTCCGCTGGCCCGGCCGCCGAGAAGCGCGTCGACAGGCCGAGCGCGATGATGTGCAGACCGTGCCGCGCCATGATTGCCTTGATCTCCTGGCGCCGTGCGGCTGGCAGATCGTCCCGGATGGTCTCGCCATCCAACAGACGAACCTCCAACGCCTGGTAGCCATGCCGTGCAGCCTGTTCAGCCGCGTGCTCCAGCGTCCAGTCCGGACAGCCCAGGGTGCTAAAGACGAGCGGAAAGCGGTCAGCCATTGTGTACTCCTTTCAACTGGGCCGTGTCTTGGGGAATCGGGGACAGGCGGTGGCATAGCCCTTGCAGCCAGATCACGCGACGCACGCTTTGGGGCGTGATAGCCAGGGGTGCTCCCTGGCGCAGGGTGGCATGCAGATCGCGGTAAAAGGCCGCATAGGCATCGAGTAAGGGAACAGTCTGCTCCCACTGTTCCTCGTGCCAGATCAGGTCATCACGGTTGTAGCTCCGGTCGGGCATTGGGCGGGTATCCAGCATCCGGGCTGGCAACTCCTCGGGTAGTACCCAACGCCAGCGTAACTCAGACGTCGTGCCGGCCAGGCCGCCCAATGTGCCCATGACGTTCCATGTCTCGCCTGGGTAGGCGCAGCAGCTGCTGATCTCGATATCGACCGTAGGCGCATCTTTCCCTTTGAATACGAGCTTGACATGGTCGTCGGCATCGCCCAACGTCAGGGTGCGATCCAGATGGCAAAAGACAACTTCAGGCTCCGCGGGTCCGAACAGTTGGAGCGCCTGGTCTAGGAAGTGGGGTCCTGTATTGTTCAAGCTGCCGCCACCGAGTTTCTGCAACGTTTGCCAGTCCCAGCGCCGGCTGAAGCGCGATTCGGTAAGGCGAATCTGGACGATACGTCCTAGCAGGCCGCTCTCGATGACCTCTTTAACCTTGACAAAGTCGGGGTTATAGCGCCGCTGCTGGAAAATGGTCAGCACCCGGTCGCTGGCTGCGGCGGCCGCAACCATGCGGTCAGCGTCTTCCAGCGAGGTAGCCATGGGCTTCTCGCAAACTACGTGTTTGCCGTGGGCCAGGGCGGCAAGGGAGGCGTCGGCGTGTAGATGGCTGGGCAGGCAGACGACAACCACCTCCACGGCGGGGTCATCCAGCATATCTTCATAACTGGTGTATGCCACGCAGTCAAAGCGGTCGACAGCTTCCTGGCGGCGTGAGGCATCGGCGTCCACGACAGCGGCGACCTGATAGAGATCAGTAAGAGGGGCAAGCAAACGCGCGTGAATATCCCAGCCGCTGCGTCCCAGACCGGCAATGCCAACCCGGATCAAGTCCTGGTTCATGGGTACCTGTGCTCCTACTCAGCTTTTCTTGATGGTGAAGATTGGATAGTCGTAATGCAAGTTACATGGACTTCGGGCACTGTAGACCAGCCCGAGCCAAAGCATTGGCCGGAACCGGCCTCCATGTATTTGTATTGAGGCGTGATACATTATGATATATCACCTCGCGGGCAAATCGACAATCGACGGCCCGCGTTCAGGCTTGTCTGCTCTTGAACGCGGCTTTGAATCAGGGCCGTTTTTTGACAGATTGAAGCTGGTAGGAGGCTGTGCTAGACTGAAATATGCCGGCCTGGTGCCTGTCGTCCCTGCTGGCGCCAGGCGTCGGGGGAACCAGGCCGGCACCCGGTGCCTAATAGAGCACTCCCCAGTCATGGTACAAGCATCGTTTGCCTTTGGCTAACAAATCCAAACTCTGTGGGCTGATGCACAGTGCGCCTGGAGGAAGCATGATGTTAGTCAGAGAGGCAAAAGAAGTCGCCCGGCGATGGGTGTTAGAGAATTCCAGTACACTTCCCGGCTTCCGCGGCGCTTTCTTCCACGGCTCCATAACCTACCTTCGCGATGACGCCATCATCTCCCCGACGTCCGATGTGGACGTCATGGTGGTATTCTCCGATCCGCCGCCCCACAAGGTTGGGAAGCTTGTCTACGACGGCGTGTTGCTCGAAATCTCCTATCTACCAAGCGAGCAACTGAAATCGCCGGAGCAAGTCCTGGGCACGTACCGTCTGGCCGGCAGCTTTCGAAGCCCGGGCATCATCGCCGATCCCTCAGGGCAACTGACAAGCCTACAGCAGGAAGTCGCCCGGCAGTTTGCCCAACACCGCTGGGTATACAAACGCTGTGAAGATGCCAGAAGCAATATTCTGCGCTTCATTCACTCTCTGGACGCGTCCGCGCCCCTGCACGAACAGGTCATGGCCTGGCTCTTTGCCGCGGGTGGGACGACGCACCCGTTATTGGTGGCTGGTCTGAAGAACCCCACAGTGCGGAAGCGCTTTCTGGACGCGCGCGCCCTCCTTGCTGGTTACGGCCGTCTGGATTTCTATGAGCAGCTCCTGGAACTGCTTGGGTGCTCACACATGGAGCAGGAACAGGCCGAGGGCCACCTTAACCAACTGGCCGCGGTCTTCGACGTGGCCCAATCGGTCGTCAAGACGCCGTTCTTTTTCAAATCGGACATCAGCGAGCTTGCCCGCCCGATTGCAATCGACGGCAGCCGGGAACTGATCAGGCGCGGCGACTGGCGGGAAGCGGTCTTTTGGATGGCGGTCACTTACTCGCGCTGTATGGCCGTGCTCCGCCACGACGGTTCGGCGGAGATGCAGGAGAAGTTTCTGCCCGGCTATCGCCACCTGCTTGGCGATCTGGGCATCGTTACCTTCAACGATCTACAACAACGAAGCCAGCAGCTCGAGGCATTTCTTCCCAGCCTTTGGGAAGTAACAGAGGCCATTTTGGCGGCGAACCCGGAAGTCGTTCACTAGCCACTGGAGGGAATGGGCCATACGAGAAGGGGGCGAGGTCGATCCGTGTCTAAGCAGAGAAATCTCATGATCGGCGTGGATTTAGGGACCAGCGGTGTGCGCGCCATTGCCTTTGACCGGCGACTGCGCGTGGTAGCACAGGCTAGCCGCAGCTATCCCGTGCACTTTGCCCAAGGTGGCGTCGCCGAACAGTCCGTGACCGATGTCATCACCGCCAGCGAAGCATGCATCAGCGAAGCCGGACTTCACCCTGCTGTCCAGGGACGAGTTCGCGGGCTCATTCTCTGCGGAACGGCCAGCAACCTGGCCCTGTTTCAAACGCGTAAGTCCCGGCGGAGCGCCGCATCGGGCCGCGCGTTTGAGCCGTCTGGAGAGGCCTGGCTGTGGGCGGACATCCGCGCTGCACACGAAGCGCAGCTGGTCTCCCAACGCCACAGCACTGCCCTCTATACGCGCACCGGCTGTCCCGTCCATGCCAGCTATTGGCCGGCCAAGCTGCTTTGGTGGCGCAACCATGGCGTCGCGCCGTGGAATGATAGGGTTGCCGCGCCTGACACGATCAGGTTGGCTGGCTGCAAGGACTACCTCCTGTACCGGCTGACAGGTGAATGGGTCACCGATCGCTCCACTGCTGCGGCTACGGGGCTGTTCAACTCACAGGAAGAAGTCTGGGATCGCGAGCTGCTGGCCTGGCTACAGGTAGAGGCAGAATGGTTGCCGCGCGTGGTCCCGATCACTGAGCAGCTTGCCCTCCAGCCCGGCGCGGCCCGGCGCTTACAGTTACCGGCGGATACTGTCGTCGTTGCCGGCGGCCTGGACGGGGTGCTCACGCATCTGGGTATGGGATGTGTACAGGAGGGGCTAGCCAGCTGCACCATTGGCACCAGCAGCGCCGCGCGCATGAGTGCGCCGCAGCGCGTCACGGACCGCTTGGGCCGCACGTGGTGTTATCCTGTGGTGGACGATCTCTGGCTAGCCGGCGGGGCAGGGAACAACGGCGGCAATGTCCTCGCCTGGTTTCTTTCCATTTGCAACGAACTGGCTCGCCTTGCCTGTAGCCAGCAGTCAGGTGATGGCGCGAGTGGCTTTTCCAACATCACGGCTGAGCAGGTGATCACGCTTGCCCTGGAATCGGAGCCGGGCGCCGATGGACTGCGCTTTCTTCCCTATTTGTTCGGAGAACGCAGCCCCCTGTGGCGCGAGGACTTGACGGGTGCATTTTCCGGACTCTCCCCTGTGCATACTGCCGCTCATCTTGCCCGGTCCGTGTTGGAGGGAATTAGTCTGGGCGTCCGTGGCATCTATGGCGCGCTGGTGGATCAGCTTGGGGCCCCACGCGAGGTGCGCGCTGGCGGAGGCTTCGTCGCGTCGCATCCGTGGGTACAGCTTCAGGCCGACGTGTTTGGGGTTCCGGTGGCCGTTACAGCCACCGGACAAGAGACTGCGACCGGCGCAGCTATGATTGGCTGGCACGCAATCGCGCAGATCCCGCTGGATGAGCTCCAGGATTGCATTGAAGTCACAGCCCGTTTCGAGCCGCGTCCCTCCATCCACCAGCACTATCAAGCATGCTTTGCGCAGATGGAGGAGTTGCGCGCTAGATTGGCGGGTCCGGCATCCAGTCGATCTGGGTAAGCGAAAACCGGGCCTGGCAACTGTCGATACCGGCAACGGAACAACGCTCGCCTCGTTTGGAACGTTCTCTTTCCATGCTGGAAGAACCGGTGTTTTCGCAGGCGCCGCCTAAACGCACTCTGAAAGGAAATTCAGATGTCACGTGAACGGTATGTTTTTGTAGGAACATACACGGAGCCAATCCGTTTTGGTACAGGCAAGATCCTGCAGGGAAAAGGTAAAGGTATCCACGTCTATAAACTCGACGTAGAGACGGGCGCGCTGCGGCCGTGGCGTGTGGTCGAGGGCATTCAAAATCCTTCGTATCTGGCACTGGCGCCCTCGCGACGCTTTCTGTATGCTGTCAACGAATTGAAGGAATACGAAGGCAGGCCGTCGGGGGCGGTAAGCGCCTTTGCCCTGGACCCCAACACCGGCGACCTGACCTTTCTAAACCAGAAGGCGACCCATGGCACCGATCCCTGCCACCTAACTGTCGACGCTACGGAACAATATGTACTGGTAGCGAACTTCATGAGCGGCAGCGTCTGTGTCCTGCCCATCCAGGCGGATGGCTCGCTGGGCGACGCGACGGATTTCATTCAGCATGAAGGATCCAGTGTCCACCCCACGCGGCAGACCGGCCCACATGCCCACGCCGTGACATTGGACGCCACGGGACAGTACGTATATGTGCCCGATCTCGGCCTTGACCAGCTGATGATCTATCAGCTGAACCTGGCGCAGGGGACGCTGGAACCGGCCAGCCAACCCTGGATCAAGACGGCGCCGGGAGCTGGGCCGCGCCAGGTGGTCATGCACCCCAGCCGCGACTTCGCCTATCTCATCAACGAGCTCGATTCAACCATGACCGCCTATCGCTACCAGCGCGAGGACGGGTCGCTACGCGAGCTCCAGACCCTGTCCACACTGCCGGAGGGGTTCAGCGGCGACAGTACCTGCGCCGAGGTCCAGATCGCGCCGTCGGGGAAGTTCCTCTACGGCTCGAACCGCGGCCATGACAGTATCGTGATCTACGCCGTCGATCAGAATAACGGCACGCTCACAGCCATCGGACACAGGAGCGCACATGGCAAAACACCTAGAAACTTTGTGATCAGCCCGGACGGCGACATGTTGATAATCGCCAATCAAGATATCGGCAACATGGTCACCTTCAAACTTGACCAGGCGTCTGGGGATTTTACAGAAACGGGCTTCAGCGTTGAGGTTGGCACGCCGGTCTGCGTGAAGATCCTGTAGACGCCAGAGTGTGCAACGCAGCGTTGCTGGGATCATAGGTGGGTGCTGACAACAGGCCCATCGTCTATCTGGCCCCCTAGAGCATTGTAGTGGCAGCAGCCTATTGCCATGGCGCGGCGCCAGGGGGACCTGCCCCTGGCTGGAAACCTCCCCTACGAGCCTAGCAGCTCCCGGGTGAGAAGGAACGGTAGAACCATGCTGCAAAAGCTATCTGGCCTGTTAAAACAGCTACTGAAACCCGCGCGTATTGCTAAGTTGGTGGGCGCGGTCGTCGGCCTTCTCTTGATCGTGCTGGTCATTTGGATGGCGATCGCAGGCCCGGTTACGGTATATCGGATCCTCAGATATGGCGACACCGACATCGATGATTTCAGCCACTATCCGGGCAGAAGACTACAGGCCACCACCTCGCCGTTTCGCTTCGAGCTGGATGTGAATGCGCTGCAGGTGCCGGCCAGCGTTCTCCGTGATTTCGGTGCTGATGGCCAGCTTGAGGAGATCCTGCGATCGAACGACTCGATTGCGTTCCTGGTCATCAAAAACGACACAATTCTCTACGAACGTTACTTCCAGGGCCACACCGCGGCGGCTCGTTCACAATCGTTCTCGATGGCGAAATCCTATACCTCGGCACTGATTGGCATGGCCATCGATGATGGCTACCTAGAGGGCGTTGACCAGCGTGTCACGCAGTATGTCCCGGAGCTAGCGGACCGTGGCTTCGGCGAGGTCACCATCGAACATCTTCTAACCATGATGTCTGGTTCCAACTATGTGGAGGACGACAATCCCTTTGCAGAGCATGTGATCCTGAACTACACACCCGCGCTTGAGCAAGAAATCCTTAAGATCGCCATGGAGACCGAGCCTGGCACTCGCTTTCGCTATAAATCGGGCGACAATGCTCTGTTGGCGCTTGTGCTCGACCGGGCCCTGGGCGAAGAGACCATTACCGGTTACACCCAAAGGCGCTTCTGGAATCCACTCGGTATGGAACAGGACGGCGTCTGGACCATTGACCATGAAGGCGATGGGCTCGAGAAGACGTGGTGTTGCCTGGCTGCGTCTGCGCGCGATTTTGCCAAGCTTGGACGTCTGTACTTGCGTCAGGGTGAGTGGAACGGACAACAGCTGCTTTCTCCGGACTGGATCCAGCGTTCTACCCAGGCGGGCGCAGTTCCAGAGGAGGAGTGGCCTGACGATTTTCGTGTCGCCGGCTTTCACAACTATGGCTATCAGTGGTGGTTGGGGTCGCGGGAAGAAAGCGACTATCTGGCACTGGGGAAAGACGGGCAGTTTCTCTACGTGAATCCGCTGCGCGATGTCGTCATCGTGAGGTTAGGATGGAGCAGCGGGGCGCTGCGCGCGGGCCAGTGGTTATCGCTGTTCCAGACGCTGGCGCGGGAAGCTGGCTGAGCGTGCCGCACCTGTACCCCGGCGATCTTGAGCGCAGCTGGCCAGCCCCAATCGTGGGGCTATTGGTGCCAGATGAAAGTGGGCGTTATACTCCCCCTATTGACCTCTCCCACTGAACAAGATATGGAGGCAATCATGTCCAACCTTGTTGACCTTCTGTCGCCAGTCTGGACACACCTGACCCAGGTGCAGCCGGCCCGCGCTGAGGGCATTTATCTCTACGACGCCGACGGAAACCGGTACACAGACTTCACATCCGGGATTGGCGTCACCAACACTGGCCATTGCCATCCCCGGGTAGTCAACGCCATTCAAGAGCAGGCGGCTAACCTCATCTTTGGCCAGATGAACATCGTGATTCCTCCTGCCGCACTGCGCCTTGTGGAGCTGCTCAATGAGGTGACGCCGCCCGGCATCAACCAGTTCTTCCTGTCCAACAGCGGCGCCGAAGCGGTGGAGGCAGCCGTGAAGCTGGCGCGCATGGCTACCAAGCGGCGCAATATCATCGTCATGCAGGGCAGTTTCCATGGCCGTACCCACCAGGCGATGGCCATGACTACCTCGAAATACATCTACCGCTACGATTACCAACCCCTGCCGGGCGGGATATTCGTGGCCCCCTTTCCTTACAGCTATTACTATGGCTGGAACGACGAGGAGACGACTGAATTCTGCCTGCGCCAATTGGATCAACTGCTCCATAGCCAAACCGCGCCAGAAGAGACCGCAGCCGTGGTCATCGAGCCGGTGTTGGGTGAGGGCGGCTACGTGCCGGCGCCAACAGCATTTATGCGTCGCCTGCGCGCGCTCTGCCATGAATACGACATTCTTTTGGTCGCGGACGAAGTGCAGACTGGGTTCGGCCGGACCGGTGAGTTCTTTGCCTTTGAGCACGCGGAGATTGCACCTGACATTTTGATCTTGGCCAAGGGACTGGGGAGCGGCATGCCTATCTCCGCGATCGGCGCGCGCGCCGAGCTCATGGTGCACTGGAAGCCCGGCACCCACGGTGGTACCTACGGCGGCGGCAATGCGATTGCTGCCGCGGCCGCGTGCGCCACCGTCGAGGCGATTCGTGAAGAGCGGCTCGTGGAAAATGCTGCGGTGATGGGTCGCCGCCTCATGGAGGGTCTACGCGAGATGCAGGCCGAATATCCGGTCCTGGGCGACGTGCGGGGGATGGGACTTATGGTCGGTACCGAGTTCACAAGGCTCGGTGGCCAGCCCGCGGCGGATGTCGCCACACGTGTCCAGCGCGCCTGTCTCGAGCGCAATCTACTGTTACTCACCTGCGGCACCTATAGCAACGTCATTCGCTGGATTCCCCCACTGGTGGTCAACGCGAGCCAGATTGACGAAGCGCTTTCCATCTTCAACGATGCCCTGGCTGCCGCGGCCGTCTGACAGCTGGTAGACATAAGAACGGGTCCGCTGTCTCGCAGGGGATTATTGCGAGACAGCGGACCCGTTTTCTGTTGGCAGCACGGCGACATCATACGATTCGATGCTCGCTTACTGGGACCACT
>JACFMY010000742.1 GCA_019455155.1 Caldilineaceae bacterium | reverse complement strand
GGCCGTACGCTCCAACACGCTTTTCACCACCCACACGCCCGTGCCGGCCGGCAACGACGCGTTCGCCTTTGAGCTGGTGGAGAAGTTCTTCTGGCAATTTTGGGGCCAGCTCGGTATCGACCGCAACCAATTCATCGATTTTGCCCGCCAGCAGCTGCCGTGGGGCCCCCAATATTCCATGACCGTGCTGGCGCTGCGCCTCAGCGCCTATGCCAACGGCGTCAGCGCGCTCCACGGCGAGGTCAGCCGCAGCATGTGGCACTTCCTCTGGCCGCAGACGCCAGAGGCGCAGGTGCCCGTCGGCTCCATCACCAATGGCATCCACTCGCGGACCTGGCTCGCGCAAGAGCTCAAGGATCTCTATACCAAATATCTGGTCAAGAACTGGCGCGAGGAGGTGGACGACCCGGCCACCTGGGCTGGGCTGGACAAGGTTCCCGACGCCGAGCTCTGGCAGGTACACCAGGCGCGTAAGCAGCGGCTCATCGACTTTATCCGCGACCGGCTGCAAAAGATGTACACTCGCCACGGTGAGGGGCCCCAAAAGATCGCCGCGGCCGGCCAGGTACTGGATCCCAACGCGTTTACCATCGGCTTTGCGCGCCGCTTCGCCACCTACAAGCGCGCCACCCTGCTCTTCCACGACGAGGAACGGCTCCAGCGCATCCTGAACGACCCTGAGCGACCGGTCCAGATCATTTTCAGCGGCAAGGCCCACCCGGCGGACGAGCCCGGTAAGGCGCTCATCCAGCGCATCTACCAGCTCAGCCAGCAACCGGAATATTGGGGCAAGATCGTCTTTGTGGAAAACTACGACATGAACATCGCCCGCCACCTCGTTTCGGGCGTGGACATGTGGCTCAACAATCCCCGGCGCCCGCATGAGGCTAGCGGCACCAGCGGCATGAAGGCAGCCCTGAGCGGGGCCCCCAACTTCAGCGTGCTGGACGGCTGGTGGGTCGAAGGCTACGACGGCAGTAACGGATGGGCCATCGGCGAAGAGCGAGAATACAAGGACGAGACTACCCAGGACACGGCCGACGCGTTGAGCCTCTACGCCACGCTGGAGGATATCATTGTTCCGCTCTACTATGCGCGCGACGGGGACGGCGTGCCCACCGAATGGGTGAAGATCATGAAGAACGCCATCCGCACCTGTGCACCCCAGTTCAGCATGGTGCGCATGGTCAAGGAATACACCAACCTCTATTACCTGCCCGCGGCTGCAACAGGCAGCGCATTTTTTGACAATCACTTTGGCCTGGCCCGGGAGATGGCCCACTGGAAGCAGACCATGCGCCAGCGCTGGGGCAATGTGCATGTGCAGGCCGTGGTGCCGGAGTCTATGCAACTTACCGTGGGCGAAGCGGTCAAGATCAGCGCCCGCGTCTGGTACAACGGCCTGTCCGCGACGGATGCGGCAGTGGAAATTGTCGCCGGTGAAGCGGGCCCCGGAGACAACCTGCGTGACCCCCAGGTAACGGCCATGCGCATGACGGGCACGGACAACGGCGCGGCCGTCTACGAGGCCGAGCTCAAGCCCAGCACCAGCGGCCAGTTTCTCGTCGGCATCCGCGCCCGGCCGGACCGGGCCGGGCTCATCAATCCGAATGAATTAGGCATCGCGGCCTGGGCGTAAAGGCGACAGGACGAGGATGTAAAGGAGCGGCAAGTTGGCCAGATTGCGGCAGGGAAATGCGTACGCCGCCGCCAGCCTGGCCAACTTGCCGGCCATTTCCTCGCCGCTGCACTTTAACCTCCCCGCCCCGATCTAGCTAGCCCCTCACCCAGACGATGCGCCAAACCACACGTTGTTTTCGACCAATTCTCACCATCTTCCTGGCTCTGGCGGTCCTGTTGGGACCAACAGGCGGGGAACGGGGTGCAGCGCAGGGTCTGACGGT
>JACFMY010000741.1 GCA_019455155.1 Caldilineaceae bacterium | reverse complement strand
ATCGCCCAGCACGGCCACGAGCCGGACGGTATGACCCTGCTTCTGCAGCTCCTTGAAGACATGGGCCACGTGCAGGGCGGGGCCAGAAGGCGGAGTCATCCGCAAGTCTGGGACACCCATTTGCATGAGGTACCCAATGCGCAGTGGTTGATCCATGAGTGGTTACGCGGTGTGGCGCCCGGCGGCCACATCCTCAATGACTTGACCGATTTCGGCGATCGTCTTGCGGATGTCGAAGCGTTCACAGGCAAGCTGGCGCATGGCCGCCCGCTGTGCCTGTTTCTCACTCTCCGGCAGCGCGCAAAACGCCAGGATCTTTTCCTGCATTTCTCGTGTGGTCAAGAAGAGATTCTCGGCCGGCACCAGCTCTTCGGCGCCGTGCCAGCGGTGCGAGAGGCAGAAGCAGCCGGACGCCATGGCTTCCATGGGCGCCACCTGAAGCCCTTCGGAGTAACTGTTGGACAGAAAGATGTCGATCTTATGATACCAGTCCCATGTTTCCTTGACATGTCCGTATAGCGTCACACGATCGGCGAGTCCGGTCGACTCGATCAGGTGCAACAGCGCGGTGTAGTAATCGCCGTGGGCAACATGGGGGCCGCCGCCAATGTGCAGATGAAGACGATCATCTTGTTGGGCCAGCTCGTAGAAGGCCAGCACAGTGTCGTAGACGCGCTTGCGGGGCGTGAGATGGCAGAGAATGCCAATGTCCCCACTAAAGGGTTTCGCCCGATAAGAGAAGCGCTCCAACGAGGTGGAAGGCGACGAAACAAAGGTTTTCTGTGCCTGGTCAGGGAAGCGCGCGCGAAACTCCTGTTCCTTGGCCCTGCTGACCAGGATGACCCGATCCACAGCATCCCAGTTGATCCGATCTGCCCAGTCGTACAATTCGTAGCGATGCAACCGGGTCACAATGCCGCAACGCTTGGGAAAGTGAGTGGCCGCCGCCAACAACTGGCTGGCCCACTCAAAGAAGACGACTTCATGTGCGGCGAGAAAGGCAGCCATATCACGGCGAAAGAGCAAGCCTTCGATGCGCGTGCGCGCCACATTGAACGGTGATTTGCGCCGCGTAAAGAGGGTCGTCTCGTGGCGAGCCTGCAGGTCGGCGTAAATCTCGTGGAAGAAATCCCACGTCTCTTCGATAGCGATACCGAGTCTCATGGTGTGGCCACCGTCGATGGATCCAATATGCGGCGATAGTGGCCAAAGGGATGGTCCGCAAACGTCCGGATGAGATCGGGATTGACCATAGCGGTGGCGACGGCGCTGTATGCGGGACGAAACGCCAGCTCTTCTCCTACATAGACCGGAGGATCCGCATCACTGACGTCGAGGACCATATGATCGGAACTGGCGCCCACGATGGTTACACCGGGGCGTTTCGGGGATAGACCGCTCACGCGCAGATCTTGTTCGCCCACGGCCACAATAGCACGCCGGCGCAGGCCCCGATCTACCCAGTGGGGATGGCGCCCAAAAGCATCTTGATAGACAACGCCATCGGGCAGTGAAGGTTTGGTACGAACCTCGATGACTTCTGCTATGACTTCAAACGTATCCTGCAGCAAACCTGGCAGGGGATTGTTTGGCGGGACATTGGTGCCAAGCAGAATCGCCTCACCAATCCGTAGCTGGTTGACCCGTTCCGGCATATTCCCCTGGAGCAGAAGGTCAAGATTGGCAGTGTTTCCACCGGACACAACCGGCAAAGGCAGTCCAAGCGCCCGCTCGATCTCCGTGGCCATATCGGCGAACAACTCCAGCTTCTCGACCGATGGCAACACGCCACCAACACAAGCCCAGTTTACACCAATGCCAGCCAGTTCAAGAGCGGGCATGGCGACGATCTCCTTGGACGCTGCAACGACATCTTCCGGCATGATGCCTTCACGGCGGTCACCA
>JACFMY010000096.1 GCA_019455155.1 Caldilineaceae bacterium | reverse complement strand
GGCGCCACAGACCTGATCGTCCACCTCAGCATACGGCTTGACGTTCTCCGGGTCGGCCGCATGCGCTGCCCCAGTTCCATGACAGCTCTCACAGCCAACGCCAAACTCGACAAAGGTCCACGTCTCGCTGTCAAGTCCGGTCACATGGCAACCCGAGCATTCCTGAAGCCAATCGTTGGTTTCTCCATCATCAAGGTGATACGGCACCCATTCCTGCGTCTCCACATTCCACTGAGCCGGCAGGATCTCGAAGGTGTCGCTTACCGTACGCGTCATGTATAGCTGTCTCAGACGGCCACCGATGGTATAGCTGACATCGTCCAGCGTGAAGCTCCGATCCGGGTCTTCCAGTTCGAAATCACCGACCACGGCATCGACTTCCCGCGCGACATCCTGGACGATCCTGGCATGAAGCGTATCTCGCCAGGTAAAGAACTTTTCTTCGTGACAGCCAGCGCAACGCATACTGCCGGCGAACTCAGCGGAACCCACGCCGAAACCCGGTAGCGGATGGAGGAATTCAGCAACCCACTCTGTGCTTTGATCGTCATGGCAGGCCAGACAATTGGCCGGTACGCTTTCCGCCATCGATTCGACACCGGCAATGTCATGTCCCCCATGACAGTCAACACACGTGGGCGGCGTGTAGTCGGCCTGCTCGATTTCGTGAAACGGCGTGTGCGGATAATGGCATTCCTGGCAACTATCGGAAACGTTGCCCCTGAATTCTGCCAAAGTCTGGGCTGGATTCTCTTCGTGCGGATACCGATAACGGGTCTCGTTGACGTGGCAACTCGTACAGGGAACCGGATGCGCGGCGGCTGAGGAATGGGGCGAGACAGTGAGTTGCGCCAGGTCAACGCCCAGCGGCAATATCTCTCCCGACGCCAGCACCAGCTCATCCGTCTTTTCTCCGTGACAGCCCCGGCACGCCGCGTCGACCATTGGCGCGGGTGTAGGCAGTGGCTCTACCTGAGCCACTGCCACCTGTCCCGTCGTGGCCAAACCAGCAAACAAAACACTACACGCCGCGCCAAGCAGAATACCAATCCAGATGATCCGTCGCATGTCCTATTGCTCACAACCGTTTCGTAGCAGGATAGTAATCAGGTCGCTTCTGTGCTCCACGCTATGGCTTGTTCTCGCTCCCCGCCAGATCGCGATCATGGAACCCAATTGCCACGTCGATCAGGCGTGCATCCTCAAGTACTGGACCACGACCATCCTCGTTATGGCAACCCTTACACGCGAAGTCCAGCGCCAGGTACGGCTGTGCGAACGCGCCTTCCTTGTCAAACTGTGACGTTGCATTGGGATTGATTGCCATCAGGTGAGTCCGAATATCGCCGGAGAAGCGCGCCAGGTCACCAACCGCGCTCTTGGTCACCCGCGGCATGTGGCAGTCTACACACTGCGCATGCTTGCGATCGGTGATCTTCTGGTAGTCAGCGTTCTGGAAGTGACAGTTCTCACACGCAGTCTTGATCCCCAAACCCTTAGCGTACTTGACCGTCTGGTGTGGATCGTGACAGTCTACGCAGCGCATGACGCGCTTCTTGGATTCGAAGAGCTCTTCGTACTGCTCGTGATGCTGGATGAAGCCGCCCTTAGCGTCAATTTCCGTGACATCGCCACGCCGGTGACACTGGCCACACAGCTCCGAATCCCGGTCGACCTCCATTCTGACGAGATAGGGGCTGTTGACGTGATTGCTCCCTGGGCCGTGGCACTCCTCACAGCCAATGCCATCTTCAGCCCAAGTACCGATCAGGCCAGGCAGTCCATCCTGATTGCCTTCTGGAATATATCCAGTCGTATGGCACGAGCCACAGTCATAGGGCACCTCTTCGCCAGCATGGTAAGCCACCCAGTCGCCGCCAAGCTTTAATGTCTTGTTGGGCAGGTTATACTGCGTCTTCGCTTCGGCGTCACCCGTGATGATGAAGCCGTTCTTGTCAATGAACCGGGCCTTCCAACCGAATCCACCAATTACATACAGGATATCGTCCCAGGTATATCCTTCAGGAGGATTGGGAACCTCGGAGAATGGATACGTGGGCGCCTTGCCGTCGACAACTTTGTTGAGCTTGTAAGGATGCCCCGTCTCCATGTAAGTGGTATAGATTTCTTCGTGACACTCTTTACATGCGTCACGGCCAACGTACATGGCGGGCGTATAGTCAAGCCCTGGCTCACCCTGTGGACCCGCCGGTCCTTGTGGACCAGGCGGCCCCGGCGGTCCCTGCGGTCCGGGTGGGCCTGCCGGACCGGGTTCTCCAGGCGGTCCAACCTGGGCAGCTTGCACCGATGTGCATGCTGCAAACATCAACAATGAAAGTAAGAGAGTAACTACGATTAGCCATCGATTCATGTTAACCCCCTTTTGCAATTTGATTTGCGCTGTTTCCGATTCTGCCTGTATGTAAGCCTGTCTGCCGCCCCTAATGGCCTTCGCACGCAGGATTGACAACTGCTGGCCTACCGCTTGCCAAGACCGGCTAGTGAGGGCTTCGCCCTAAACGGCGGGTAACCTCCACCAGCTGGCCTTTTAACTGAGCGCGCTGCCCGAGCCAATCGTCGTCATCAAGCTCCCCGGTCGCATGCCGGTCGTCAAGGTGCGCTATCTCTTCGATCAAACGAGTGCGCAGACTCTGCAAGTCTTGACGGCGATTCCCGGACGCCACTGTACCGCGCCGCAGCGCAAATCCTATCAAGCCCAATAAGATCACCGCCACGCTACCGACCATCACCCAAATCATCCATGCTTCCATGGGAGGCGCGACGGCGGCCGCCGTCGTTGCGGCCCCTGACCCGGCGCTGCCCTGGACTGCACGTGGGTCCACAGAACCGCGTTCGAGCAGTCCACGCATGCTTACGTTAATGACTTGCGGCTCCAGGCCGGTCTGGCGCCACAACAGATAGCTGTTACCCTGAATCTCTTGCCTGTCGACAAATTCCATGCTCGGCACGTCGACTTGCAGATTGGGCAGATCGGCCACCAATAGCGTCAGCTGATCGACCGGGTACACAAACTCTTGGGCCAGGTCGTACGCGGTGCCGCTATATGGAATGGCATAACGCACGATAATCTGCCGTGTGTCCGTGCCAGGCACAACCGGCAGCGTGTCATAGATCACCTGGCCTACCCGGTGGAAGCGGCCACCAAGGCTCCCGCTCTCAAAGGAGATCTCCTGAGCGTCCACTGGTACCGGCAGCGCCACAGTCAATGGCTCATCCACCCCTTCCAGCATCTGGCCCATATACGTCCGGTCGCCCACGTTGCCAAAGGTATAGATCTGGCCGACAATCAGCGCGCCCGGCTGCGAGTCAAGAATCAGGTGGCTGCGGTTGACGCGTAACGCTGACGGGTCAGTAGTCCCTTCATATACGGCAATCGTCGTCTCTGCCTGCGCGGCATCTGGGCTCAAGCTGATGAAATCACTGCTGTAGCTGATGCCACCGGTCACCGTAGAGGCCAGATAGGCGATGTCCGGATCGAGGGCCAGCTCCCGAAACTCAAAGGTGCCCTCCGCCGTAACGGTTGTCGTAAAAGCCGCGATCCGGTCAAAGCCGGCATAGGCATCCAGGGCCACGACCAAATCATCGGGCAGCGTAGTGCCTGACGTACCATTCACGATCGTGCCGCTAACAACGCCCGTACCCGGCCGGTAGCCAGATTCCCATGGCGGCAGATAGCTGAAGGTACGGATATACTCAAGCGCAGCCGACTGGTCGTTTACTGACCATTCCTGCCCGACTTCTGGGTGGGCGGTCTGCCAGCCAGCCAGCCAATCAGCCTGGCTGGCAAAGGTCGTATAGCTGAGATCGGTAAAATCCGGAATCGTCGCGGTGGCTTCTGGGCCGTCGCCCGCACCGCCATCGCCGTGGCAGCTCGCACAGCTTTCAGCGTACAGTGTTGCACCTGTGCGCACCTCGCTCTGATCGGTGTGCAGGCTCCATGCAAACGCGATGGTGTTCCAGATCTCGTCGTCGCTCATCTGGTTGGCCCACGGCGGCATGAGCTTTTCGAGGCGACCGAACTTTGCCGTGTGAAAGAGCATACCGGGGCTCTTTTCCCACATGGCCACGCGGTCGGCAAAGGCGGCGGGCGGGCTGGGCAAGTCAGCGGCGGTCGGGCCGTCCCCTAACCCTGCTATGCCATGACAAGGAGCGCAATTCTCCATATAGAGTGAACGCCCCTTGACGGCCCACGGCACTTCCTCAGGCACCGTGACCTGACCAGCGTCGTAGGGAGGGGATTGGGGACCTTGATCCTGAGCACGCGCGATATAGGTTGACTTGGGCCATGCCAACGCAGCGACCACCACTACGAAAAGGAAAACGCCGCTGACCAGAAAACGAAACCTAACAAATGAACGAAGCATGGCTAACAGATCACGCGTCCGAAATCGATGGAAAGAAAGCCGTGCCGGCAACGAGCCACGGCGAGCGTTCGGTAGACCGAACAAGACCGGGTACTTTGTGCGCCAGCGCGCGGCGCTCGTACCTGAACAACCCTCAGCACTATCTTTTACTATTGATTTGCCTGAACGAATATCTCTTCCGGCTCCTCTTCATAGCGGCTCGGGCACTTGAGCAACAACGTCTTGGCGTGGAATGTGCCGTCTGGTTTCAGCTCGCCTTCCACGATGGCCGACGCGGCACGCTGGAAATTGTCCGGCCGTGGGCCCTCAAAAACGATGGGCAGCTGGCCACCCTCTTCCCCGCTGATAGCAAAGCGCAGGACGATCTCCTGCGGATTCCAATCCTCTGAGCCTTCGACGACCGTTCCACTCACGCGCACCCGCTCACCCAGGAGAGACGGCCCCTTTTCTTGCAGCTCGCCTACGGTCATGTAATATGCGCCGGTCGATATCGTCGCCTGTACCATGAGCGCCACGACCAGTCCAAGCAACAACAAGCCACCGATGAAGAACTTGGCATTCTTAGCCGGACTCTTCTCCGTCGCCAGATTGCTGGGTATAGATTGCACCTGGGGTGTATAGTGTGACATGCCGGTTCCATCCTTTTCAAAATCGTTTACGGCCGCCTGCACAAAGCCTGCTTCCCGTAGTCGCCGGTCGTATGGCACCACATTCCGGCGCCCGGGAGGGACGGCCGCTCGACAATCCCTACAATACCTTACGTTGATACGAATGTCACTGGTTAGATGTCCAGGTTAATGGGGACATCCGACATGGAATCCTGGGACAACTGACCGTACCGCAACGACTTTCTGCCCACGACAGCTGCAGAAGCCGCCGTTCAAGTGGTCACCCCGCCAGAGCCGGCCGAACATGGTAGCTCCTCGCCGGGCTGGCCGAATCCGGCAGGCGACGAACTTGCGCTAGCATACTGGTACCACCTATGCTTGTGCGCAGCGCCGCTACCTTATTCCCCCCGCCGCGACGCGGCCAGCACGGCGGGATCATACAGGGCAAATTTCGACCACGCCCAAGCTTGTAGCACCGTGAGAAGTCCCTGGCATCGTACCACAAAAATACGGCTTACGGTAGATCAAAGCAGCAGCGAAATCCCCTCGCCCTTCCAGTTGATAACGGAGCTCTCATGGATTATCAGACATTGACTTCACATTTTACAACGCAACAATCCGCCATCTTGGATACGATTCGCACACTTGTTACCCACGAAACACCCAGCCACGACAAAGCGCGACTCGACGCCTTTGCTGACATGATGGCGGCTCGTCTGAGCAGCGCTGGCGCCAGCGTCGAGATTATCGCCAATCCTGAACGGGGCAACCATATTCGCGCTCACCTGGCAGGCGGCGATCCCGCGGCAAGGCCGGCCTTGGTCCTCTGTCACTATGATACCGTGTGGCCAGCCGGCTCCCTGGCCACCCATCCATTTCGCATCGAAGCGGGCCGTGCCTATGGTCCTGGCATTTTCGATATGCAGACGAGCCTCGCGCTCGCTGAGTTCGCGCTGCGCGCGGTGAAAGAGCTTGCGCTGCAGCTGCCACGACCCGTTACCGTGCTCATCACCTCAGACGAGGAGATCGGCAGCGGAACTTCGCGGGCGCTTATCGAGAGCGAGGCGCAGCGTTCCGCCTATGTGCTCGTCTTGGAGTCGCCCCTACCCGGCGGGGTGATCAAGACGGCGCGGAAGGGCACAGGGACGTTTAGGGTGGAGACTGTGGGCCGCGCCGCCCATGCTGGCGTTGAGCCGGAAAAAGGCATCAATGCCATTGAGGAAATGGCGCACCAGATCCTGGCCATCCATGCCCTGGCTGATCCGGCGGCGGGCACAACGCTCAGCGTGGGCACGATCGAGGGCGGCACCGCCACCAATGTGATTCCAGCGCACACCGTAGCCAGAGTGGACCTGCGAACGTGGACGGAGTCCGAGGCCGCACGCGTCACGGCGGCTATGCAGGCACTCCAGCCTGTCTTGCCAGGCGCACAGGTCAAGGTAAGTGGCGGCGTCAACCGGCCGCCCCTGGAACGCAAAGCAAGCGCAGCGCTCTTCGAACAGGTGAAGGAGATCGGCAGGCGCCTCGGTCTGGAATTGGAAGAGGGCAGCACCGGCGGCGGCAGTGACGGCAATTTCACGGCTGCGCTCGGTATTCCCACCCTGGACGGATTGGGTGTTCCCGGTGAGGGTGCCCACGCGGATCATGAGCATATCCTGGTGGACGAAATCCCCCGCCGAGCTGCCCTCCTCGTGGCTATGTGGCTCGAGCTCACGTAGCACAGCTTTGCCTGTTAGGGCGGCTGCGCCTATTCCATCGCTACGTCCAGCTCGTATGGGTCCGCCGTGTCAGCCGGGATGGGATAGAAGTCCACGGCCACAGGCTCGTAGTCGTCATGGATCACGACAACACTGTAGCGCTCTCCCGGCGTGACCTTAGCGTCCAGCTGGAACACACCGTCGCGGGCGCTGGTACCGCTGGCATGAACCTTGCTGTCATCGAAGTCGCTGTCGATCCAGGACTGGATCGAGACCCCCGGCTTCAGAAAGACAATGAGCGCGCCTGAAATCTTACGCCGCGAATTATCAGCTTCGTATACGACCCCAGTCACATTCACCGAGCGCGCGCGGCTGCCAGCTGTGCGTGCCTCAACAGAAAAATCGCCCTGCTGCACAAGTTTGCCATCGATGTAAAGCTCCAGCCGGTACGCGCCGACAGGAAGGCCATCAGGATGGGTCAGGCTCACCCATGTCGAGCTGATGCTGCCACCATCCCAGACACCATCCTGCGTCAAGACTTCTTCACCATCCAACAGCCAGCGGGTGCTCCACGGCGTGCCATCGGCCATGCGGCTGACACTGAAGACGGCATAGACCGTCTGGATGTCGCTAAAGGTGGTCTTAGGGTCGGTGGCCTTGTTGTCATCGGTGATGGCGGCGGCGAAGACGATGGGGCCAAATGTGGCACTGGGTGACGACGCGGATTTTGCCCGCTGGCCCAGGCTGTTGGTCTTGGTCGAGCCCCCCTCTCCCAGCACGACTTCGTCATAGAAACCCAGCGCGATCGTGGCAGGCCGTACCAGGCTGATCTTTCCCGCAACATCGGCCCGCGAATAGCCAGCCGTCGGCACACCGATGAACGCGCCATTAAAGTCAATGGCAAGTCCGCCTGAATTGCCCGGGTTGACCTCGGTGTCGGTCTTGATCCACTCGTACTCGCCGTTCCCATCTTCGTCCAAAAAACCCGAGACCACCCCCTCCGTATAGGTCACGGTCGCGCCGCCCAGGCCCGGATAGCCGAGGACTGCCATACGGTCGCCCGGCAACAGATCGTCGCTGTTCCCGCGCGGAACGGTAGAAAGTCCCAGATTACGGGGTAAGGGAGCGCCTGCGTCATCCAACAGCCCAACGACCTTTAGCACGATCAGGTCAAGCTTCGGATCACCCTGCACGACGCTTGCCACATATTTGAGCACCGGCGCACCGCGCAGATCCGGCGCCATGATGCCGAGGACGGCAAGGCCTTCATTGTTGTAAAGCCTGCCCGTCTCTGGATTGCCCATAACGTGGAAATTGGTCAAGATCAGGCCCGTGTCAGCGTCCATAATCGTGCCGCTGCCTGTGTCATACAACTCGCCGTCGTTGTCGGGCACAAGTACCTGCACAGTGGCCTTGAGGGCCTGAAGGAGGGCGATCCGTTCCACGGCGACAGCCGGAGCCACAGCAAATGCGCCGCCCAGCACATAGACAGCGGCGGCCAGCAACAGCAGCTGGCGCAGAACACGGCCAGTGCGCTGTTCGTTGCTCATTGCTGGTCTCCTTCCTGCTGGCTCTCGCCACTGAAGGTATCGTCTCCATTGGCGCCCGGCGCAGCGGTCGTCGCCCCGGTTCCTGCACTGACATCTCCACTCTGCAGATCAGGGAGCGCCGCCGGTGGGCGCAGATTCAGACTCTCCTTGATGACGGAGAAATCGCGCAGCTCATTTTCCCACTCGACGGCGTCTGCGGCCAGCGTCACCACGTAGTATTGGTTCTGGAGCACGAACATGATGTCCTGCGCCTGCACCACAACGGGCAAGCCATTGGCGCCACTGTCCCGCGTGGGATCCGCGATGTAGGCGTAGGTCGAAACCAGGGCCGGCACACCGTCCAACACCAGCATAGATTCAGCCTCGAGTTCGCGATAGTCTTCCAATACCGATGCGCGCTGCAGCCCACTCTCGAAGCGCGCCCGTTCCAAAGTCTCGTCAGCGCGCAGGGGCCGTGCCGAGACCTCCAGAAGCGCATCAAAGGTGCTCGGGCTGCCGGGGTTGGTCGCCCGGAAGAGCACATGCTCGCGCGCGCGCGGCTGCCACCGTTCGGGATATTTCAAGCGTAGTTGGGCCGGCTCCAGCGTCACACTTCGGCTAGCCGTGTAGACCTGATTGCGAATCCCCAAAGCCAGGATTAGGGCGAACAGCACTGTCAGGGCGACGTATAGATCGTTCCGGAAGATATCACGTGAGGTGGGCGGTTCGTTCGTGGGGCTGGGCTTTACCAGCCGGTCAAGCCAGAGCGCCATTATGCAGCCTCCTTGCCGCCATCCGCGGCTGCTTCGGAATCGGAACGGGGCTCCCACGCGTCGCCCGCGGCGTTCAGCTGCGCCACGCGCAATGTCTCCTCATTGGAGCGGCGCACGAGCCAGCCCACAGCGCCCATGGTTACTAGGGCCAGGAAACCACCCAGCAGGAGGTCACGCCAGCTTTCGTCCGTTAGCTGTCCCGCGCCGGCCCGATCCAGCGCAAAAAAGTAGAAGCCCGTCAGCAGTGCCGCAATGGTGATACCCAGGGGCAAATAGTAGGCCGGCGTCTTCTCAAAACGGCTTTGACCCATGAAGTAGCCCAACACCCCGGCAAAGCTGGCATAGCCCAAGGCAGTCGTCACCATGCGGATGGATCCGATGTCCAACTCCACGCCGCCATGTTGCACGACATAGACGATGTTGTTGACCGTGGCGACGCCGAGACCGGCAGCAATGGCATAGACGATGCCGTCCGTGCGTTCGTCGAACTCTGGATTGTCAAAGATGAGCGCGCGGACCGTTAGATAGACGATCCCCATGCTGGCAAAGCCTATGACCAGGATGCCGCCCAGCAACTGCGCCCACCAGTAAGTGTAGAGCCAGCTGTCCACCGCGTAAAGATATGCAAAGAGAGGCTGGTGAAGCGCCGCCATGATCACCAGCGCACCAATGAAGACAGCAACCACGTACTGGCGTGGCTCCGGTTCCATCCTGTCTGCCCGGTAAAAGACAACGAGCCACAGACTTGCCGGCACCAGGCTAAGGATCAGTCCAAGCACGATGAGTCCACCATCGTTCAGATTGCCGCCCAGGTTGGGAAACAGATTGCAGATCGCCACGAACAGCAGCAAGCCCAGGAACTCCGCCCAGACCGAAAACACGAAGCTGCGCCGGGGCCTGGCTATTGCGCCGCCTGAACGGGAAGATCCGCCCACTGAAGGTGATGCTGCCACATACGCCTCCTTTTCATACAAGTTTCTTGGTGTAGTCATTGCATCAAAGCCATTGCATCAAAGCCATTGCATCAAAGTCATTGCGCCAAAGTCATTGCGCCAAAGTCATTGCGCCAAAGTCATTGCGCCACAATTTGGTTCGCTGTTGCAGTTTTGCCCGAAGGCCAATCCTTGTCAACCTATCAAAGACACGGCTTAAAGACGCGGCCCGCACCTTACTCGTTTGACAGGTCCAGACAGGCAGAGTAACATGAAACGCGCTTGGCATCGACTAACGCAAGGCTAAAGTTGCGTCGCATGACGACCCAAAACGGCAGCAATCCAACCCTCATTTACACCCCGAAAGCGCTGAATCAATTGGTGGCCCACCTGCGCCGGCAATCGCTGCTGGCGTTGGACACAGAAAGCGACAGCCTCTACAGCTATTATTCGAAGGTCTGCCTGATCCAGATCTCAGTTTGTGACGGATCTGACGCCGCACACCCCAGCGATATCGTCGATTATCTCGTCGATCCGCTGCGCTTGAACGACCTGTCCCCTCTCGGTGCACTCTTTTCCACACCGGGGTTGGAGGTCGTGATGCATGCGGCCGATAACGATATGCTCATGCTATACCGCCATTTCGGCTTCACCTTTAGCCGCATCTTCGACACACAATTGGCGGCCCGCATTCTGGGGTGGAAACATGTAGGGCTGGCCGCGATACTTGAGGAGCGATTCGGTATCGTCAGCGACAAACGCATGCAGCGCACCAATTGGGGCAAACGCCCGTTGATGCCGCAGCAGATCGCCTACGCCCAGATGGATACCCACTACTTGTTACCCCTCCGTGCCCTTCTGATCGACGAGCTCAAGGCCAAACAGCGGTGGGAAGAAGCCCAGGACGCCTTTCAGCACCTGGTCGATATAGACTTTGCCGCCCGTCCTGTCGAAGAGCGCACCTTCTGGAATATGAAGGTCGTAAAAGAGGTGCCGCGCGAGCACCATGGCATTCTTGAAGCGCTCTGGCACTGGCGGGAAGACGAAGCCCGTCATCAGGACCGGCCACCGTTCAAGATCATGAACGACTCGGTCCTGGCAGCATTGGCCACCCGCCTGCCTGCTAACGAAAACGATATGCGCTCGATTCACGGCTTGAGCGACCACCAGGTCAGACGGTACGGCTCCGCCCTGTTGCACACGCTGCGCGACGGTCGCCGCCGCCGGCTGCCCAGTCTGCCCGAGAACGACAGCCGCCCCGAGCACATGCTCGAGAAAACAGCGCTGGCACGCTTCGATGCCCTACGCAAATGGCGCAGCGACAAAGCGAGGACACGTGGGGTTACCGCTGACATCGTGCTCACAAATGCCACGTTATTGGCGATTGCCCAACGCAACCCCCAGACGCTGGCCGACCTCGAGGGCATTCCCGATATGGGTCCGTGGAAGCTCCGCACCTATGGCCCCGAGATTTTGGCTACCCTCGAGATTTACCAGACCCAACACCCGGCCGGCTAAGTATCCACCGCGCACGACAGACCAATCTCAACGCAACGGAGCGCGGCGCGCCTTGCCCGATCGCGCGGCATCGCCGCCAACCAGCTGTCCCACACTGGGGAACAAATCCAGCCTGGGCCGTGTTTGTTATGGTAGACTTGCAAGCAAAGGAGACGCCCGTATGAGATGCCGTGCAGTCATGTCTATCATATTTACTGTCCTGATGAGCGTGGCCATGCTATTCCTGGCCGCAGCGTGCACGCAGAGCCCCGCGCCGGCAGAGGTCGAGTTGGCGGCCACCGTGAGCGCCCTATCCACCGCCAATGCAGAGCTTGTGACGCAGGTTGCAGATCTGTCGGCTGCCGCCGGTCTGCCCACACCAACCCCTGCTCCCGTTCAGGAGACAGAGCCGCCGGTTTCAGCCGCTCCAGCCGGGGCCGAAGCAGGGACACCTACACCAGTGACGGTCGTCCAGCCCCGCGGTGATGGCCCGCTGCCGTCGCTGGCAGCAAGCGTATCCCTTGCTCCAGCCGGCGAAACAATCTTCGACCTGCGGGTCGACAGCGCTGCCAATCGCATTTATGCCAGCGACACCGCCGGCCAGCTCCATGTGCTAGATGCCACCACCTACCAGCCGGTGGCGCTACTCCCCTTTGGCGGCCGGTTAGAGCTCGATCCCCAACATAAGCGGCTCTACGCCTATCTGCCCTATCTCTACGCGGACGAGGAGCCCGCCATCCATGTCATCGATACGGAGACGTTGTCCCTGGTCGGCGATCTGCCAGGTCAAGCGCTGGCCATAGACGTGGAGCGCAATCGTCTGTTTGTGGGTGAGCCGCTTACGTTCAGCACCCCAGACGATGCCCCCGGGGTGCGCATCATAGACGGTGCGACATTGGAAACCATAGACGAGATCGACCAGCCGGGTTCACCTGTCTACAATCCTGAACGAAACGAGCTGCTGATCATCGCCTACACGGTCTACACAGCCGACGCCGACACAGGCCAGATTACTGGCGACCTCTTCCCTGAATTGGAGGAACAGGCGGGTGGCATCAAGTGGTGTAACAGCTGTGTATGGGCCGACGAAGCGTGGTATCTTCCCGAACAAGGTCTGGTCGGCATCCAGTTGAGCGCCCACTGTGCCGGCAAAGGCTGTGGCGTGCGCGAAGCGCCCCGCTTCTACGCTGCGGCCACTATGGAACCTCTGCCCACCACGCAGGCGCCTGCCATACAGGCGAACTGTGGCAGCGATGTGATGGCCGTAGGTGCGATAGATGGGCGCATCTATCAAAACCAGATCTTCGACCGCTATGTTGTCTATACGAATTTCCGGGTCTACGATGCAAGCGGCGCGCCGGTCACCTGGCGGGATGGCCTGTCCACTACCTTCATTAACCCTACTACGAGACAGGGCTACCGTTTTGACGGCATGGTCTTTGACCTGGAGACCTTAGAGCCCATTGGCCAGTGGCCGAACGCGTGCATCTTTGCCTATGATCCCGAATCCGGTCTCCTCTATGGCCGCCGGGAAAACAACCTATTTGTCATCGCCGAGCGGGGCGCCGCCGCCGAACTGCCCGTGCCTGTCGACCAGCCGCCCCCTGAAAGCTGGGTGATTGGCGTACACGCATCACCTGATTTCGCCGCCGATGGGACGCTCCTGGCCGAGATCGATGAGGGCGAAATCTATCGCTCTACGGACAGCGGTACGTCGTGGGTTCGGTTGCGAGGCGGCCTACCAGAAGGCGGCGACAGCCTGCGTCTGCACGTCTACTTCTCGCCCGCCTACGCCACTGATCCTACCCTTTACGCCACTGGCTACCGGAGCGAATATGGCGGCGAAGGGGTCTGGCGATCCATGGACGGCGGTGACACCTGGGAACCTCTGTGGGATACCCTGACCCATCTGCGCGGAGAGCAGCTCTATTTTGCCCCAGACTTTGCCGCCAACCCTACGTTGGTCCTGGAAGCAAAGTTCAATGATCTGGCAAACGGGGTGAGCGGCCGATCCTTCCAGCAGTCCACCGACGGCGGGCTGAGCTGGACAGTGGTCGTGACCGGTGGCTATTATGCCGGCGACCACGACGTTCCCCTGCCGCCGGTGAGCGAGCTCTTGCCAGGCAGTGACCAGACAGCGCTGCCTGTGCGCATTGCCGGCTTCGACGACGCGATCCAGTACACATTGGACGGCGCCAACTGGCAGACTGCAACGGTGACCATTGAAACCACTGACTGGCTCTTTGCCCTCGTACCAGCACCCCAATATCCTGCCGACCCGACGATCTACGCCGTCGCCCACCACGGCATCTGGCGGACGACAGATGGCGGCGCAACCTGGGCACAATGGAACGAACCCCAATATGCCGACGCAGACAACTTAACCAAGGCAATCTACTCTGCCACTGTGACACCTGTGCTGAACGATGGTAGCCATCGTCTTGTCCTCGGTACCGGCGAGGGCCGCGTCTTGCTGCTCGATCCGGATGCGATGGCATGGGAGCCCCTGGCTGCGCCGGCTGCCCAGGCGCAGCCGGATGCTGGCCCGACGCTCCCTACCCCCACACCGCTCCCGCTCACTGAAGCGGAACCGCTGACGGGCGAGCCACCGGCCGGTCTCTTCCGGCCCGAGGGCTCTTTTGCAGCCATGTGGGAGAACACCGCGCGGATCCAGCAGGACCTGGGCTGGGCAAAGAGTGCTGGTCCCGACTCGTACCCGGGAGCATTTCAGCGCTTTGATGGCGGCGTTATGGTCTGGGTGCAGGAGGGCAGCCGGGTTTTTGTCATATTCAACGACGGCACGTGGCAGCGTTTCACCGACACTTGGCAGGAAGGCGAGCCGGAACGCGATCCGGCCATTGCTGTACCCGCGGGCAAGCTGCAGCCGATCCGCGGCTTTGGCAAGCTCTGGCGCCAGGTTCCCTCTGTGCGCGAACAACTGGGCTGGGCGCTAGCCAAAGAAGAGGCGGTGGGCGTCCAGGAGCAGATCTTCGAACGCGGCTCCATGATCCGCATTGGCGGCCTGGCCTATACGTTGGTGGGAACCGGCGAGGAAGGTAAGTGGTATTGATACAGCTCCGTCCCCTAGCGAGCTCAGCTGCGGGACAGCTCGCGGCGCTGCCACTCGACCTGGGCGCGCAGACCGTCGACGACGCTGGTTTGGGGATCGTAGGCCAATAACGTGCGGGCTTTCGTGATGTCCGCGGCGGTGCGGCGTTGGTCGCCGGGCCGTCGCGGACCGTGCACAATTTGGGCCGTCTGGCCGGTCAACTCCTCCAGAATCTGCAATACCTGGTTGACGTTGACCTCCTGCCCACCGCCGATGTTGAAAATCTGGCCCGCACTCTGCTCAGGGTGTTCCCCAGCCAACATGATGCCGCGTACAGCGTCGGTCACGAAAGTATTGCTGCGACTGTCCGTACCGTCACCATCTACCGTGATGGTTTCGCCCGTAAATAGCTTGCGAATGAAGATGTTGTAGCCCATATCCGGGCGCTGGCGCGGGCCATAGACAGAGAACAGGCGCAAGATTGTATAGGATAGACCATCTTTCTCACCGTATGCCCGGCAGAGCTGTTCGGCCGCCAGCTTGGTGATGCCGTAGGGCGACACGGGCGCGAGTGGAGACGTCTCATCGCCCGTGGCAAAGCGACCATACACCGAAGACGTGGAACAGTGGACAAAGTGTTGCACCCCGGCCGCCACTGCGGCCTCTAGCAACCGTTGTGTGGCGAGAATATTGCAGCTCATGTACAGCTCGAACTGTTCCCAGCTCTTGAGCAGGCCGGGCATCGCCGCCAGATGGAAGACCACTTCGGCCCTAGCCAGCAGCGGCGCCAGGGTCGCTGTCCGCAGATCGGCTTCCTGGAAATCGAAGCTCGCCTGATCCAGCAACGGCGCCAGATTACGTTCCTTCAGTTCTCTTGGGTAATAGGGCACAAATGCATCTACGCCAGTAACAGTGTGACCAGCCGCAAGCAGCTGTTCGCAGAGATGGGAGCCTACAAAGCCGGCGGCGCCGGTGACGAAACAGTGGGCCATGAACACGGATTCTCCTGACATTGATTGCGCTAGCGGCGGCACCCCACCGGACAAGCGCTGTCCATTCTAACATGGATGTCAGGAAATGGTCTGCTTCGTCAGGGGTTGTCGCGTTAAGCAGCCGGTTCTACCACACTGAGGAAGTCGAACTCGGCCACGAACCCACCCTCCTTGGGACTACAGGCATAGAGACCACACTGGACTGGCCCGCCTTCATCGCCGTGGAGATGGGCCATGCGCAGCTGGGTCCACTCGCCACTTACATGGTCCAGGAACTCAACGTGATAGTCGCTCCCGACGCGGCGAACGCGCAGATCAATGGTGTTGGTCTGGCCGGTGTAGTTCTGGGTTGACCAGTCCGAATAGCCGAAATTCGTGACCACTACCCCTAGCTTGCTTGGCTCGTGCTCTGACTCGTATTCCACCGAGGTCTTGAGCCAACAATCGGGCGAGACGCGGACCATAAGACCCGCCTGGTCGTACTGGTGACGTGGCTGGAAACGCACGTGTGTCGCGAGGACAAAGTCGCTCGCTGCCTCGGTGAACAGGAAGTGCCCGTTGTCGGCTTCGAAACCGTAGTGGGTTTTGCACCAGAAATCGGTCTCCCCGTCGGGATAGATCGTCAGGGATCCCCCGCCGATCGTCCAGCGGCGGGGCGGCGCAAACCACTGCAGCTTGGGGTGTAGCCGGGCAGCTGTGAATGTTGTGTGTAAGATCGGGTGGTTGGCCATGCTGTCTGGAGTTCCTTGGTATGCTGTCGGACACGCTGGTCAAATGCGTTTACCGGCCATTCTGTGACGGTCGCCTCCGCGCGCGTGTTTGCGGCCTAGGACCGGAAACTCATTGAGTACCTGGCTCCAATGAGTTGGTTTAATTGTATCGATCGCTTCAGAATGGTACGGTTACCATGTGCTATTATACAAAGGTTTACTCAATAAAACGTTTTTCATCCTACTCTTCAACAACAGCGACGCATGGAAGGAGCTGAGACATGAATTATCGTCGTTTAGGCAGCGCAGGCCTCAAGGTCAGTGAACTGTCGTACGGCGCTTGGGTCTCTTTTGGGACACAGATGGGTGAGGACACAGCCTACGAGTGCATGGTAGCGGCTTACGATGCTGGCGTCAATTTCTTCGACAATGCCGAAGCCTACGCTGGCGGCCAGGCCGAAGAGATCATGGGCAAAGTCTTCAAACGCGCTGGCTGGCGCCGCGCCAGCTATGTTGTTTCAACAAAATTCTATTGGGGACTCAACGAGGGTCCCAATGAGTACCACACACTCAACCGCAAGTACCTCATGCAGGCTATCGACGGCTCGCTGACGCGCTTTGGGCTCGACTACGTCGATCTCATCTTCTGCCACCGCCCCGACCCGAACACCCCGATTGAAGAGACGGTCTTTGCCATGGATGACATTATTCGCCAAGGTAAAGCCATCTATTGGGGCACGTCGGAATGGAGCGCTGATGAGCTGCGCGCGGCCTGGGAGATCGCAGAGCGTCACCACCTGCACAAGCCACAGATGGAACAGCCTCAGTACAACATGATTCACCGCGCGCGCGTCGAAAAGGAGTATGCCCGTCTCTATGGCGATATCGGTTTGGGGCTGACAACCTGGAGCCCGTTGGCCTCCGGCTTGCTGACCGGCAAGTATAATCAGGGTGTCCCAAGTGACAGCCGGGCGAACCTGCCGGGATACGAATGGCTCAAGAACATGCTCACCGATCCAGGCAGGCTGGAAACGGTGCGCAATCTGCAGCCTGTAGCCGACGATCTGGGCTGCACCATGGCCCAGCTTGCCCTTGCCTGGTGTGTCGCCAATCCCCATGTCAGTACGGTCATTACTGGCGCCAGCCGCGTCGAGCAGGTCAGCGAGAATATGAAGGCATTGGAGGTCGTTCCCAAACTAACGACCGATGTCATGGCGCGGATCGACGAGATTCTCGGCAACAAACCTGAGTAAGCACGCCCAAGATGGGCCGGCAAGATTGCCTCGTCTAGCATGACGTGGTAGTCGCCGGGAAAGAGAACGGACGTTAAGACCAGCAT
This sequence comes from Caldilineaceae bacterium, assembly GCA_019455155.1. GTDB lineage: Bacteria > Chloroflexota > Anaerolineae > Caldilineales > Caldilineaceae > JACFMY01. The sequence continues at coordinate 686 of JACFMY010000096.1, read as the reverse complement.
CCATGCAGGCTCCTGCGTGAATGCTGGTCTTCTTCGTGTGGCAGCTACCGGGCCGCCCCGCGCAGCCTCTACCTCGATTTCCCATCGCCTCTAACAATCTATTTGGCCATCTTTCGCTCGCGCGTGTACACTGTTGCGGAGGCCAATCCGTAGCTTTTCATAGATTTACAACATTTCCAACTGAATTATCTGGCTTGCAACCTCTTCCGGACACGACCGTGTCGCGAACCACGCCCCGATGGCACATGACAAATTGGCGCCGGCCCGTGCCGGTTGAGCTTACCTTCATACAAAGGAGTCTGTTTCATGGCCGAAGTTCCTCTGACGCCGCGCGCGGCGGCCGAACGGCGCCTACATGACGCTCACATGGTCGAAGCCGATTTTGACCGCGCGCCCTTTACCATTGCTTGGGAAGTGACCCGCGCCTGTGCCTTTGCCTGTGTCCACTGCCGCGCCGACGCCCAGCATAAACGGGACCCCAACGAGCTCACCACCGAAGAGGGGAAAGCGCTCATCGACCGTATCGCAGCCTTTGGTAGCCCGATCCTGGTCTTCACCGGCGGCGATCCAATGATGCGCCCCGATCTCTTTGAACTGATCCGCTATGCCACGGACAAGGGACTGCGCTGTTCGCTGACGCCAACCGCCACGGCGCTGCCAACGGTGGAGCGGCTCCAAAAGGCCAA
>JACFMY010000095.1 GCA_019455155.1 Caldilineaceae bacterium | reverse complement strand
AACGCCGGTCAGTCACGGCTCCGGGCCAGGAGCGATACATAGTAGAGCAACGTGACAATGGCCTGAACCGCCGCGGCCACATAGGTCAGGGCGGCCGCGTCGAGCACCTTGTCCACGACCTGGATCTCCGGCGCGCTGAGCAGGCCGGTCGATGCCAGCTGTTGCTTGGCGCGGCGGCTCGCATCGAACTCCACCGGCAGCGTGACCAAGGCAAAGACCGCCGTGAGGCCAAACAGGACGAGACCCACCAGGGCAATGGTATCCCCAAACGCGCCGGCCATGAAAAAGCCCACCATGAAGATAATGGGACCCAGCCAGCTGCCAAAGCTCACCGCGGGTACCATGGCAGAGCGCAGTCGCAAAGGACCGTAGTGGAGCTTATCCTGCAGCGCATGGCCCGCCTCGTGCGCGGCCACACCCACGGCGGCCAGGCTGGGCGTGGCAAAGACGTTGTCGCTCAGGCGCAAGGTCTTGTGGCTGGGGTCGTAGTGGTCAGTCAACATGCCGCCCACCCGTTCCACCGCCACTGACTCTAGGCCGTTTGCATCGAGAATGCGGCGCGCCGCCTGCGCGCCCGTGACTCCGGTCGCTGCCCGCACCCGCGAATATTTGCGGAACGCGCTTTGGACGCGAAACTGCGCCCAAAGCCCAAGTAGCAGCGCCGGAATGCTGATGATGAGAAAAAGCGGATCATAGAACCAATACATAGGCTTATCTATCACTCCATTGACAACAAAGGGCACGGAATCCTAGAGCTGGCAGAGCAATGGAACACGCAGCGACCGGATCTGGTCCGGCCGGAAGCTCTCTCGACCGTGCCCTGGCTCCATAGCCATCCTGCTTCGGTGTCACCGGTCCATTTTAGCACCAACACTATTCATTACGATAGTTCATTCGATTACGATTCTGGGGCAGTAGGGCCCAGCGCAAACACACGTTCCGGCCTAGCGCCTGCGTATGAGGCCCAGCGCGACCCGCAGTTCATCGCTGCGCAGCACATAGCTGATCCCTACGTAGATCACGCCCGCCAGCCCAATACCGCCAAGGGCAGCCAGCCAGTCCTGGCCGAGAGGGAGCGCATGCTGCCCATAGACCCAGAGCAGCCAGAGCCAGAGCCCAAGGGCCGTGATGCCAGTGGCGACCGCGCTGCGCAACAATGTACGGGCAATCGCCCGGCCATCGGTGCCCGCCATCCGCCGCTTCAACAGCCACAGGAGCAGCGCTGCTTCGAGGGTGGTGGCGACGCTGTTGGCCAGTGCCAGACCGCCAAAGCTGAGAGGTCGGACCAGCAGGATGCTCAAGCCAATGTTGAGCAGCATGGCGGCCACACCGATCAACACCGGGGTCATTGTATTGTGCAGAGCATAAAAGGCGCGCACCACGATCTCCAACAGGGCATGGGCCATAAGCCCAAGCAGATAGAACTGGAGCGCGAAGGTCACCATATCTGTGCTGCGCTGGGTGAATTCACCCCGTTCCAGCAGGATGCTCACAGTAGGCTCGCGGAGGACGAACAGGACCACCGCGGCGGGCAAGCTCAAGAAGAGGACGACGCGCAACGTCTGGCTAAAGGTGCGGCGCAGGGCGTCCAGCTGCCCTGCCGCAACCTGGGCCGAGAAGGTGGGAAAGGCCGCCGTAGCCAGAGCCTGGGCAATGATGCCCTGGGGCAGCAACATCAGCAGCCACGCGTAATTCAGCGCGCTGAGGCTGCCCGTGGCCAGCCCACTGGCCAGTATGGTGTTGACCAGGAAATGGAGCTGCACAAAGAAGAGTCCCAGCACACGTGGCCCCATGAGGCGCGCCACCTCGCGTACGCCGGGATCTGCCAGAGAGAGGCTGGTCCTGTATACCGGTCGTTGGCGCGCCAGGGCCGGTAGCTGTACGGCGAAGTGCAGCAGCGCTCCGACAACTACGCCGGCAGCCAGCCCATAGACACCCCAGATTGGCCCCAATAGCCAGGCGCCCGCCAGAATCGACAGATTGTAGATCACCGGCGCGGCGGCAGGCGCCACGAAGTGCTGCAGCGCATTCAATACGCCCATGATCAGGCCGCTGGCGCCAAAGATCACGGTGCTGATCAGCATGAGGCGCATGAGGCTGGCTGTCAGCGCCTGCTGCTCCGCCGCAAAACCTGGCGCCAGAATATGGCGGACGATGGGCTCCGCAAAGAGTGCGGCCACACCGGCCAGCACGACGAGCAGGAGCGTGATCAGGTTGAGCACACGGCTGAAGAGCAGCCACGCCTCCTGCCGGTCGGGCGCCACCCAGTAGGTGCTAAAGGTCGGGATAAAGGCGCTGGCCAGGGCGCCGCCAGCTACGAGCTGGAAGAGCAGGTCGGGCACCCGAAACGCGGCCAGATACGCATCATAGCCGGCCGAAGTGCCAAACTGGGCGCCGATGACGACTTCCCGCGCCAGTCCGGTTACCCGGCTCAGCACAAAGAACACCATCACGACGAGCGCCGCGCTGAACATGCGCCGGCTGTCCAAACCGGCCGGCTGCTCCGTCTGCGCGATTTCCTGGTTGTCTGCAGCAGTCTCCACAGCGGTGAATTATACAACCTGTGAAAACTTCCTGGTAGCTGGCGAGCTTCCAGGAAGTTGCTGGTTTATTGTGCCATGAACAGATGTGCTAGAATAGCACTGTATTGCATCACTCTTATCACAAGCGAACCACGCATGATCCATTACGCATGATCTATGATGAGCACTTATTTGGCCATGAGCGCGTGGCGGGAGATTTTGGCCCGCGTCTTTGAAGGTTTTACAGGGCAAGACAACGTGACGCCCGAGTGGTTGGTCAATCCCGCAACTCGTCGCCGTCTGAAGCTCGACAAGTATTACCCGGAGGCGGGGATTGCCATCCGCTTTGTAGGGCTGACCGCAAAGGGCCAGAGTCGCCAGAGTGAGTGGGAGCTGCTCGAGGCGGAGCAGCGGGACCAGACGCGCGCCGAGCTCTGCCGGTTAAACGGGGTTCAGCTGGTTACAGTTGACCCGGCCGAGGATCTGGTTAAGCAGTTGGACGGTCTACTGCGCGCGCTCTCGCGGACCAGCCGTTCTCTGGCCCAAGGTGATCAGACGGCCAAGTTCAAAGCGCAATGGATGCCTGTCCTGGCCACGGCCCGCGATCGCGGGGAGCGGCTGCGCGCCAGCGTTGCGCGCAACCCCGAGCAAATGGTGGCCAATCTGGCCGAAGCCTGGCGCGACCGTGAGGCAGGCGTCGCGCTGGAGTTGAGCGTGGACCCGGCGACGCCAGAGCAACCGGTCTCGAGCCTGGTCCTGTCGCCAGGCCAGCGTGTGCGCCATAGCCACTTTGGCGAGGGCGTTATCGTCACGATTGAGGGTAGCGGCGGCGAGGCCAAGGTGGCCATCCTCTTTGACGCCGCGGACGAACGAACATTTCAGGCCAATCTGCTCTACGATAAACTCGAGGTGTTAGCCTGACAGAACACGGCCAGCCTCAGTAACCTTTTTCTTAGACCCAACCTTTTTTACCCGGCGCACACTGCATGCACACCAAGCTCATCCTCATCAACGGTAACATCCATACCATGGACCGCAGCCGGCCACGTGCGTCGGCGCTTGCCATTGCCGGCGAACAGGTGCTGGCGGTAGGCCGTGACGCGGATCTGCTTCAGCTCCAGGCACAGGGGGATCGTGTCATTGACCTGCACGGCCGCACGGTGACCCCGGGGCTCATCGACGCGCATCTACATTTTCTCTCCTATGGCCTGAGCCTGCAGGAGATCGACCTCGTCGGCACCCAGTCACTGGAAGCGGCCCTGGAGCGGGTCGCGGCGCGCGCCCAAACGACGCCGGCCGGCCAATGGCTGTCCGGCCGGGGCTGGGACCAAATGCTCTGGCCCGCACCGACCCTTCCCCGGCGCCGGGACCTGGATGCGGTAACCAGGGACCATCCCATCTTTCTGCGGCGCAAATGTGGCCATGCGGGGTGGGCAAACTCGCTTGCTCTGGAGCTGGCTGGCATTTCGCGGGACACGCCCGACCCTGAAGGCGGCGCGATCGAGCGCGACCCGGCGACGGGCCAGCCCACGGGCATTCTGTTGGAGCGGGCCATGGAGCTGGTGATGCGGCACCTGGCCGCGCCCAGCCCAGAAGCCGCGGTCGATGCCGTGCGGACGGCCCTGCGCCGGGCCAACAGCCTGGGCATCACTGGCGTGCACAATATGGAAGGCAGCGACGCGCTGCGCGCGTTTCAGACCCTGCGTCGCCGTGGCGAGCTCACCCTGCGTGTGCTCCAGCAGATTCCAGAAGCTGACCTGGACGCGGCCATTCAGCTGGGTGTACAGACAGGATACGGCGATGCGTGGATTCGCTTTGGAGCGGTAAAGATCTTTTCCGATGGGTCGTTGGGCGCCCGCTCGGCGCTCATGGTCGAGCCATACGAGGGAGAGCCCCACAACTACGGGATCGCGGTGGCGACTGCCGAACACCTGAAACGCCAGGTCAGCAGGGCCGCGCAGGCGGGGTTGGCCGTCCACATCCATGCCATTGGCGACCAGGCCAACCGCAATGTGCTCGATGCCATAGAAGCTACGCGGCGTAATGGCATTGGGCTGCACCTGCGCCACCGCATCGAGCATGCCCAGATTCTCCAGCCGGCCGACGTGCCGCGCTTTGCGGAGCTGGGTGTGATTGCATCTATGCAGCCTATCCACTGTACCCAGGACATCACCCTGGCCGACCGGCATTGGGGCAAACGGAGCCGGCTGGCGTACGCGTGGAGCAGCCTGCTAGCCAGCGGCGCGGTATTGGCCTTTGGTTCCGATGCGCCTGTGGAGACGCCCGACGCTATGCAGGGTATCTACGCCGCGGTGACGCGACGCCGGGCCGACGGCTATCCGAGCCCCGAAGGCTGGTATCCCGAAGAGTGTGTTAGCGTCCAGGACGCCCTATACGCCTATACAGTGGGAGCGGCTTATGCCGGCGGCGAAGAAGCGATCAAAGGCACGCTGGCGACGGGCATGCTCGCGGATCTGGCCGTCTGGTCACAAGATATCTTTGCTGTAGCGCCGGAGGATATCCTTTCCACGCAGGCGGTTGCTACCATCGTGGGCGGCGTGATCGTCCACGGTCAAGACGCGCTCTAGCCGAATTCCTTGTCTCAATTAAGGCCGCGCCCGATTCTACGGGCGCGGCGTTTTTGTTTCTTGGATCGAGCAGTATGTGAGCAGGAATTGAACAGCTTATGACCTGGTAACCAGTCATCCAGGGACGGCATATTGGGGCCATCGGTTCTTGGTTTCCATTACTTTGCTACACAAAGGAGAAAGTGACGATGTCTGCCAATCGAAGCGCCGCCGAGCTGTTGCGTATGTATTTTGGAATGCTCCACCAGTATCTGGACGGCACGTTGATGGGTGTTACCAACGGTCAGTATCTGTTCGATCCGTCCCCCCGCGTCGCCCCCATTGCGGGCCAGTACGTTCACATTGTGGCGTCCGAAGACTGGCTCATCAACGTCAAGGCGAAGGGTGGGGCGCCGCTCATGGCGACGACCTTTGCTGGTCGAACCGGATTTGCCGGTGCGCCGCCGCTGGTGGGCTGGGCCGACTGGGCTCGCGAGACTGCCATCGACACAGACGCCGTGCACAAATACGCCCAGGCGGTCTATGCCGCCACCGATGCGTATCTGGCTTCCATTACCGACGATGATCTGAGCAAGATCGTCGACATGACTGAGGCAGGCCAGGGTATCGTGCCAACCTCCGCCGTGATCGGTCTAGCCTTGGTCAATGGCGCCCTTCATCTCGGCGAGATCTCGACGCTCAAGGGTCTGCAGGACCTGGTTGGTTATCCAACAGGCGAAGTCGAGCCGGAAACTGCCGCCGCCTGATCTGAACCCCAGCCCCAATAGGGCGCGCGAAGGAGAAAACCACCGCAATACGCCGGACACAACACTTCGCAACGAGCCGTATATACGGTTCTTTGCAAGGCGTTGTGTCCGGCGCGTCCCGTTTTCCCGCACTATATCCCTCTTTTCGCTATTGCCTCTTCCACGACTGTACTTTCGTACAGGTATGTTCCAGTCCAGCTAGCATGGTCATCGCGGCGGGTGTGCCGTATGGTATGCTTGGACCATCCGCATACATGAAAGGAGCATCGCATGACAGAGGCTGCCGGCCGCTTTGTACGCGCCGTTTCACTCGATGAACTGCAAGCCAAAGGACACGTCAGCGCGGCGATCAACGGCCATGCGCTGGCGTTTTTCTACCACCAGAACCGTGTGTATGCCGTCGACAATCGCTGCCCGCACATGGGCTTTCCCCTGGATCGGGGCACCGTCTGTGACGGCATCCTCACCTGCCACTGGCACCATGCCCGTTTTGACCTTGCTTCGGGCGGCACCTTCGACCAGTGGGCCGATGATGTACGGTCGTTCCCCGTCGAGGTTCGCAACGGTGACGTATGGGTGGATCTCACCCCGCGGCAAGACCCCGTTGAGCACCAGCGCGAGCGCCTGGCCGTTGGGCTGGAGCGGGATATCTCCCTGGTCCTGGGCAAAGCCGTATTGACTTTGCTCGACAGCAATGGCGATGCCGGCGAGCCATTCCGCGCCGGGCTTGACTTCGGGGCGCGCTATCGCGAGAACGGGTGGGGACAGGGGCTGACCATCCATACCTGCATGATGAATCTGCTGCCATTCCTCGGGCCCGCGGAGCGCCCGCGGGCGCTCTTCCACGGCCTGTCTGCCGTCGCGCGGGATACAGCAGGCCACGCGCCTCGCTTCCCTGTGCGGCCGCTGCCGGGCGCCACGCCAGATCTTGTCACCCTCAAAAGCTGGTTTCGCCAGTTCATTGAGGTGCGCGACGACGAGGGGGCCGAGCGGTGCGTCGTGTCGGCCCTGCGCGCCGGGGCGAGCCAGGGCCAGATAGCTGATCTGCTCTTCGCCGCGGCCACCGATCACCGCTATATCGACGTTGGGCATCCGCTGGACTTCACCAACAAGGCCCTGGAGGCGCTGGACAGCGGCGGCTGGGAACAGGCCGAGATCGTGCTGACGAGCCTTGTGCGCGGCTATGCCATGGCCGCGCGTATGGAGGAGGCCAACGCCTGGCGCTATCCGGTAGACCTGGTCAAGATCCTCGAAACGACCTTTGAGCGCCTGCCATCGATTACCAGCACGGCCGGCCCGACTCCCGGCGAGTGGGGCGGGCGCGATGAGCTGGTACGTGTGCTGAGCGGCGAAGATCCCCAGGCGATTGCCGATGGGCTGCTGGCAGCGCTGGCTGGCGGGTGTACACCCGAACAGCTGGCGCAGAGCGTAGCCTATGCCGCCGCGCTGCGCATAGCCCGCTTCCATACCAGCAACGAGTTTGGCGACTGGGACACGGCGCTCCATACCTTTACCTTCGCCAATGCCGTGCACCAGGGTCTGCGCCGCGTCTCCTCGCGCGAGCTGCTGCGCGGCGTCTTCGACGCGGCCATGAGCGTCTACCTGGACCGCTTCCTCAACATGCCTGCCGCACGCATTCCCGAACCGGAGGCGAATAGCCGCAAGGGCGAGGCGCTTGACACGCTGCCCACGCTCCTGGACCGCCAGCAGCAGGTCACCGCGGCCGCCCAGCAGGTGGCCAACTTCCTCCAGGGGGGCGGCGACGCCAGCCAGCTCATGGCCGTAATCGGCCGGCTGCTGCTGCGGGAAGATCGGGACTTCCACACGATCCAGTGTGTGGAGGCCGCGTTCCGCCAACATGCGCTGGCCCAGGATGCCACCATGCAGACTCACTTCCTCATTGCCGCCATTCGCTATCTGGCGGCCCACGCCCCGACCGTGCGATCTCAGGGTCAGACCTACCAGATCGCGCTGCGGTTGCACCGGGGCGAGGCGCTCTTCGAAGGGTAGCCACAGCCAGCGCACGACTGATGCGGAGATCAACTTCCGGGAAGCGGTTAGACGTTGTGTGGTCGAGTACATAGCGCTCGACCGCTTCCCGGAAGCTGTTTTCCTGCTGATTGCTGATGACGCCTCTCTGTGCTAACATTTCGTCGCCCTCGAGATTCTTCCAGACCACCAGACTGCGCCAGCTGCGGCTGGTTTCATTACAGACCACATATTAGGAGAATGCATCCCATGCGAATCGGTATTGACGTGGGCGGCACAAACACCGACGCCGTGCTGATGGATGGCCGGCACGTCGCCGGTTGGGCCAAGTCGCCTACGACGCGCGATGTAAGCAGCGGCATCACTGATGTGTTGAAGAAGCTGCTGGCAAGCACAAAGGTGGCGCCAGATGCGATCAACGCGGTGATGCTTGGCACGACCCATTTCACCAATGCCGTTGTGGAGCGCCGGTCTTTGAGCCGCACGGCCGTTGTGCGCGTCGGGCTCCCGGCCACGGGCGCGCTGCGGCCGTTTGTCGATTGGCCCCAGGATCTCATCCACGCTATCGGCGGCGTCAGCTACCTGGTACATGGCGGCTATGAGTTCGATGGCCGGCTCATTGCTCCGCTCAATGAGCCGGAAGTGCGCGACGTGGCGCGCCAGATCCGTGATGCGGGCATCACCTGTATTGCGGTCTCGGCTGTCTTTTCGCCAGTCAACCCAGACCAGGAACAGCAGGTGGCGGGCATCCTGGCCGAAGAGATACCGGACGCTCGCATGAGCCTTTCCCACGAGATAGGCCGGATCGGGCTCCTTGAGCGTGAGAATGCGGCTGCTATGAATGCCTGCCTGTCACACCTGGCAGAGCGGATCGTGCAATCCTTCCGCGGCGCGCTCGCCGGGCTGGGCATCAAGGCGCCGTTTTTCATCAGCCAAAACGATGGCACCCTGATGAGCGCTGACTTCGTGGAGAAATACCCGGTGCTTACCTTCGCCTCGGGCCCCACCAACAGCATGCGGGGTGCAGCCTTTCTTTCGGGGCTCAAGGACGCCGTCGTCGTTGACATCGGCGGCACCACCTCGGATGTCGGTGTGTTGGTCAACGGCTTTCCGCGCGAGGCGTCGGTGGCCGTCCGCATCGGTGGCGTGCGCACCAACTTCCGCATGCCGGACGTCCTTTCGTTTGGCTTAGGTGGCGGCAGCCACGTCAGCGAGAATCCGCTCCAGATTGGCCCCCAGAGCGTCGGTTATGAGATCACGACCCGGGCGCTGGTCTTTGGCGGCAGCGATCTGACGACCACCGATATTGCGGTAGCGGCGGGGCTGGCCGACATTGGCGAACGGAAGCGCGTGGCCCACCTTGGCTCGGACCTGGTGAAAGCGGCGTCGGCCAGAATGTGGGAGATGGTGGAGGTTAGCATCGATCGCATGAAGACCGCGCCGGGCGCGGTACCGGTCATTCTGGTAGGCGGCGGCATCATCCTAATTGGCGATACGCTCAACGGGGCCGCCGAGCTGCACCGGCCCGAACATGCGGCCGTGGGCAATGCCATCGGCGCGGCCATCGCCCAGGTTGGCGGCGAGACCGATCGTGTATTCAGTCTTGAGGCCGTCCCGCGCACCGAGGCGTTGGACCAGGCCAAGGAGGAGGCGTCCCAACGGGTACGCGATGCCGGCGCCATTCCCGAGACCGTGGAGATCGTCGAGGTGGAAGAGATCCCGCTGGCATATCTCCCGGGCAATGCGACACGCATCCGGGTCAAAGCAGTCGGCACACTGGCGCTGGATTAGCACGTATGTACCCCTGGCATATCACACATGACGATGTGGAGTCCATTGCCATTGGCGCCGGTATTCTGGGCACGGGCGGCGGCGGCAATCCATACCTGGGCAAGGTGCTCATGCAGAGCATGCTGGACCGGGGCTACAGCGTCACGGTCATCGGCGTCGATGACCTGGCCGACGACGCGCTGGTCACCGAGGTCGGAACCATGGGCGCGCCAACCGTGGGCGTCGAGAAGCTTCCTCACGGCGATGAGCCTAGGTGGGTCGTTGAAGCGTTGGAAGCGCACATTGGCAGACCCATCGACGCGATTACCTGCGCCGAGATAGGCGGCGCCAATTCCATCCAGCCGCTGGTAGCGGGCGCGTTGACCGGCAAGCCCGTCGTGGATGCCGACAGCATGGGCAGGGCGTTTCCCGAGCTGCAGATGAGCACCCATTTTATCGACGGGGTAGCCTGTGTGCCCACAGCGCTGGTGGACGAGAAGAACAACCGCATTGTCTTCAGCGAGATGACCGAACCGCGTATCCTGGAAAGGTTTGCCCGCGACCTCTGCGTCCTCATGGGATGCCGGGCCGAGCTGGCCGGGCCCGCTTTGAGCGGGGCCCAGATGAAACGATCCTCGGTGCGCAATACCCTGTCCCTGGCGAAACGCCTGGGCGATGCCGTGCGCAAGGCCAGGGCCAGCAAAGCGCCCATGGTGGATGCGATCCTGGCCGTCACAGGCGGCAGCGAGCTCTTTGCCGGGAAGCTGTTCGATGTGCGGCGCCGCACGACCCGCGGCTTTGCCCGCGGCGATTTGGTGGCCGAGGGGCTGGGTGACTATCGGGGTCAATGGTTGCACGTGGCCTTCCAGAATGAGAATCTGGTGGCATGGCGGGGGACACCCGATGCACGCGGCGAGGTGGTCGCCTGTGTGCCCGATCTCATCTGCATCATCGAAACGGAGACAGGTGAGCCCATCACAACGGAGCAGCTGCGCTATGGCCTGCGGGTCACGGTCTTGGGGATCCCCTGTTCGGATAAATTGCGCACCCCCGCGGCGCTGGATGTCGTCGGGCCGGCAGCGTTCGGCTATCCAGAGGTGACGTTCGTGCCCATGGCCAAGGTGCCGGGTGTCGGATTGGAGTGACCAAAGGTGAGAAGGAACGGAGAAGATCGATCTATGCGACGTGCGATCGGTGTCGAGCAGGTAGAGGACATTGCGTTGGGCGCGGCGGTGCTGGGCACCGGCGGCGGCGGCGATCCCTATATTGGCAAGCTCATGGCCATTCAGGCCATCCAAGATCATGGTCCCGTGGAGCTTGCCACCGTTGACGAAATGGCCGACGACGACTGGTCGGTCTCCATTGCCATGATGGGCGCACCGACGGTTATTGTGGAGAAGGTGCCCGGCGGCCAGGAAGCTGCCCACGCGTTTCGCGCCATCGAGAGTTTTCTCGGCCGGCCAATAAAGTACATCTACTCGATTGAGGCGGGTGGCATCAACTCTACCATCCCCATCACGCTGGCCGCCCAGTTACGGATGCCCCTGCTGGATCTGGATGGCATGGGCCGCGCCTTTCCCGAAATCCAGATGGTCACGCACAATCTACACGGCATCACCGCCACCCCCTTCACCATGGCGGACGAAAAGGGCAACAGCGCGGTGTTGTCTACCATCAACAACCGGTGGATGGAGACCTTTGCGCGCAGCATCGCGGTCAATATGGGCGCGACAGCTTACATTGCGGCCTATGCTGCCTCAGGTAAGGAGCAGCGCGTCGCCGCGGTGCCCGGCACGATGACTCTGGCCGAAACAATCGGGCGCACGATCCGGGAGGCGCGGGCAGCCCACGTAGACGTTGTGGAGCGCATCTGCGCAACCACGCGAGGATTTGTGATCTTCCAGGGCAAGATCGTCGATGTGCAACGGCGCACGGTCGCAGGCTTTGCCCGCGGCGAGGCTGTGGTCGAAGGCACGGGCAAAGACTTGGGCCACAAGCTGGCAGTCCAGTTCCAGAACGAAAACCTGGTGGCGGCACGCGACGGCGAGCTTATTGTCACGGTACCCGATCTCATCACCATCGTCGAGGAAGATTCCGGCGAGCCGATCACCACCGAAGCGCTGCGCTATGGCTTCCGGGTCAACGTGCTGGGCATTCCCTGCCACCCCCATTGGCGTACGGACGCTGCCCTCGCCGTGGTCGGCCCCAGATATTTCGGCTACGAAGTCGACTATACGCCGGTGGAAACGCGCATGTCCCGTTAACCGTCACGGGTTCAGGTGGGGATGGACCAGATGGCACGCCACCATATGTCCCTCTCCCACCGGCACCAGGGGCGGCTCGATGGTGGTGCAGGCGCCGACCTGGTTGGCGGGGCAGCGCGGAGCAAAGCGACAACCCGTGCCCGACCACCGGGCGCTAAAGATATCCGACTCCAGGCTGATGTTCTCCAGCATGCGCTGGTCCGGGTCCGCCGACGGGACATCGTGAAGCAGGGCCTGGGTGTAGGGGTGTTGCGGCTGGCGGAAGACCTGGGCCAATGTACCCTTTTCCACAACTGTGCCCAGGTAGAGCAGCGCCGCAGTGTCACACATATAGTGAACGACGCTCAGATCATGGGTAATCAGCAGATAGGTGAGCCCGAGCTTCTGTTGCAGGTCGATAAGCAGATTCAACACCTGCGCCTGCACGGAGACGTCGAGGGCTGATGTTGGCTCGTCAAGAATAAGCAGCCGCGGATGTAGGATCAGCGCGCGGGCAATGCCAATGCGCTGGCGCTGGCCGCCGCTGAACTCGTGGGGAAAGCGATTGGCGTGCTCAGGCTTGAGCCCGACCAGCTCCATCATCTCCAATACTCGCTGGTCCAGCGCCGCGCCCGCGGCCTTGCCATGGATGTAGAGCGGCTCGCCGATGAGCTGGCGCACGCTCATGCGCGGGTTCAACGACGAATAGGGATTCTGAAAGACAAGCTGGATCTCCTGGCGCACCTCGCGCAGCTGCTTTTCATTGTACGCCAACAGATTGCGCCTCTGGTACAGGATCTCCCCTGAAGTTGGCTCGATGAGGCGCGGGATCAGGCGCGCCAGGGTGCTTTTCCCAGAGCCCGACTCACCTACCAGCCCGAATGTGGACCCCTCCTCGATCTCAATGGACACGTCATCCACGGCGCGCACGGGCGTCTGGCCAGGCGTGACAAAGACTTTGGTGAGATTACGGACTTCCAACAACACAGACATCAGCGCAACGATCCCGTTTGGTGTGTGGGTACGTAGGGCACCACGTAAGATACGATATGGCGCCTTGAAAGAGTGCTCCCACTGTCCCTGTGCCGGGCGTCACAGCGGTCAGCTCTCCAGCACATGAGTCGCGGGCTCCTCTTCGTACAAGACGCAGGCAACCTCATGGCCGGACTCTGTCCGTACCGTGCGCGGAAAGGCGACGTGGCAAGCATCCCGTGCATAGTCACAGCGGGGCGCGAAGCGACAGCCGGCTGGAGGAGAATAGAGATTGGGGACAATGCCCGGCACACCCTGCAACGCGCCGCGCAGGGTCTGGTCCGTGGGAATGGCCTGGAGCAGCCCTTTTGTATAGGGATGTTGGGGCTCGCGCAGAATCTTGCGCACCGTGCCGGCTTCCACCACGTTCCCTGCGTACATGACGGCAATGCGATTGCAGAGCTGGGCGACGACACCGATATTGTGGGTGATGAGCAGTACGGTCAGATTGATCTCCCGCACCAGCTCGGCGATGAGGCGTAAGATCTGCGCCTGGACCGACACATCCAGGGCTGTGGTGGGCTCATCGGCGATGAGCAGATCGGGACGGCCGGAGATGGCCATGGCGATCAGCACGCGCTGGCGCATGCCGCCGCTGAACTCGTGAGGATAGGCGTAGATGCGCTTCTCCGGCTCTGGAATGCCCACACGGCGCAGCAGGGCAACGGCCCGCTCCCGGGCCTGGCGTCTGCGCTCCCGGTTCGATGGCAGCCACCGGCGCGGGAAGGTGGTGGTCCCAAGCGCGCCCTGCTTGCTGAGAATGGCATCGACCAGCTGCTGTTCGACGGTAAAGACAGGGTTCAAACCCGTCATGGGGTCCTGAAAGACGACGCCCACGTGCCGCGCGCGCAGGTCACGCAGCGCGTCCTCCGATTGCTCCAGTACATTCTCGCCGAGGAAGCGCACCTCGCCACGCGAGTAGCGGGCAGGCGGCTGTGGTACCAGTTGGGGGATCGACATGGCTGTCACCGATTTGCCACAGCCAGTCTCGCCCACCAACCCCAGCAGGTCGCCTCGATTGATGGTCAGGTTGACGCCGTTGAGCACTTTCGCCACGCCATCAAACGTGACCATCTCCAAATGGAGATCGCGGATTTCTACAAGCGGTTCGGAAGCTGTCATGAGCAGATTAACGGGTCATTTCACTGTCGCGTTTGGATCCAGCAGGTCACGCAGCCCATCGCCCAGCAGATTGAAGCCCAGGACCATGACAAACATGAAGAGGCCCGGAAAGGTCGAGATCCACCAGGCGTTGGGCATGAAACGGCGCCCCAACGCGATCATAGAGCCCCAATCCGGCTCGGGCGGTTGGACGCCGATCCCGATGAAGCCAAGCGAGGCCAACGCCAACACGGCAAAGCCAAAGTCCATGGATGCCTTGACGATGATGGCGGTCAGCGTATTGGGTAGGATGTGGCGGAAGATGATACGCCGGCGCGTGGCGCCAATGGCGCGCGCACCCATGACGAAATCTTCCTCGCGCATCTTCAGTATCTGCGCCTCTACCAGACGGCAGTAGCCCGGCCACCAGGTGACGGAGAGGGCCAACATGGCGGGCACCATACCGCGGCCCAGCGCGGCTGCCAGCGCCATGGGTAGAAAGATCCCAGGGAAGGTGAGCATCACATCGGTGAAGCGCATGATCACCTGGTTGGTGGTGCCGCCATAGTAGCCGGCCAGCGCGCCCAACGTCACGCCGATCGTAATAGCTACCACAAGAATGATGATACCCACCTGAAAGGACGTGCGGGTGGCCAGAATGGCGCGGGTAAAGACATCGCGGCCGGCATCGTCGGTGCCAAAGAGATGCTCGCTGCCCGGCGACTTGAGCCGCTGATCCATATGGACGTCGCCGATGGCATCGCCGGGATAGGGCACCCACCACGAGCCCGTGATGGCGACCAAGAGCATGACCACCACGATGGCAAGCCCGAGCAATGAGAGGCGGTTGCGTGAGAAGCGAAAGAGACCACGGCGCAGATCGTGCAGCTGCGTGGCATGGTCGGCGCGCCAGCGCGCCAGGAACGAAGCGGTGGGAGTCGAAGTAGTCGAAGTCGCCATAGTCCAGCGCTACGTAAAGCGGATCCTTGGATCCACTATCCGGTACACAAGATCGGTGACAAGATTCACCAACACGACCACCACGCCGATAAAGAGCGTGGCGCCCATGATCACCTGGAAATCGAGCAACAGCGCGGCCTTGGTTGCATATTGGCCGATGCCCGGCCAGTCAAAGACAAACTCAATCAGCACGTTGCCTCCCAACTCGAACCCAATCAGAAAGCCCAGCATGGAAACGGTGGCGATCAGGGCGTTCTTCATGAGATAGCGCGTCCAGATCAGGCGTTCTGTGATGCCGTTGGCGCGGGCCACCATGATGAAGTCCCGGCGCAACATATCGAGCAGATCCCCGCGCAGCTGCCGTGTTACCAACGCGATGACCAACAGCGACTGGCAGATGGCGGGTAGAAAGATGTAGCGCAGGGCAGTGAAGAAGCCCTGGACATTGCCGGCCAGTAATGTGTCGATGAGCAACATCCCCGTAAAGGTCGGCGGGTAGGATTGGCGAGGGTCGAAGCGCCCGCTCACGGGCAGCCAGTGGAGTATCTGGCCGAATACAAGCTGCAGGATGATGGCGATCCAGAAGATGGGCACACTGACCGCGCCGATGGCCACAAAGCGCGAGAAATGATCCGGCCACAGATCGCGCCAGCGCGCGGCCACGATGGCCAGCGGAATGCCCACCAGCAGGCCAATGATCGTGGCCACGATGCTGAGCTCAAGGGTTGCCATGAAGAAGGTCAGCAGGTCCGGGAGTACCTCGCGGCGGTTACTGATCGAGTAACCCCAGTCACCTTGTAGCAGCCCCCCCATATAACGCAGATATTGCTCCGGCAGCGACCGGTCCAGGCCAAACTCCTCGGTCAGCCGTTGGATCTGTTCCGGGCGCGCCTGGGGACCGGCTGCCAGCTTCACCGGATCGCCGGGCACCAGCCGCGAGATCACAAAGGTGATGAGCGACAGCATGATCAGCACAAGAGGGATCCAGACAAGCCGGTTAAGGATATAGCGCAGCATGGCAATGTGTAGTCGTTAGGGTGATGCGCCATCCCTGGCTCGCGCCGTGCGCTGCCCGCCGGGCGCGGCGGATTGCGCATCACCCATGAAGTCTCGCTCCCTAGGCCTGAGAATCGTCGATCCACAGGCGCCAGAAGTCGACGCTAATGTCGCCGAAGTACTTGTAGCCCTTCACCCGCTTGTTGTAGGCAACGACGTTGGGCCCCACATAGATGGGGATGTCCGGGGCATCGCTGGCGACCAGTACTTGCAGCTCTTTGACCATCTCGTCGATCTTCGCCGGGTCGGTAGTGACGCGCAGCTCCTCGAGCATCGAATCGACAATAGGATTCTTGTAGAACGAGCAGGCCTGGAAGCTGCCGCCCGTGGGCCTGTCCCAGCTGCCGCTCCAATATTTCTCGACCAGCCAGGTGTCGGCCAGTGGTGGGAACTGGTCGAAGATGAAGCCGATATGTGGCCCGCTCTCTGGCGCAGTGCACGCGCCCACGATATCCGGCCAGTTCTTGGGCACCATATTCACGTTGATGTTGTACTTCTTGAGCTCGTCCAGCAAGATCAGGCCGCCGGCCTCTTCGAAGTCGAGGCCGCTGACATAGACGAAGTCAATGTCGATGCCGCCATCCTTGTAGGGCGTCTGGTCCAGATATTCCCGCGCCTTGGCCGGGTCATAGGGATATTGGGGATCCAGATTGGGGTCGTAGCCGGGCACGCCCTCGGGCAGAGGACCGGTCATGAGCTGGACATAGCCCTGCTGCGAGTCGGAAAAGGCCTGGCGGTTGAAGCTGTGGGCCAGGAACTTGCGGAAGTTCGGGTCGGCCGTGGGTCCCTGTTGGGCATTCATCTTCAGGTAGCCAGCCAGCAGGCCATAGTTCACGTCCGCAACCGTGGCAGGATTGTTGTTGATTTCCTCGATGTCGTTGACCGAAATGGTATCGGCCATATCGAAGTCACCGGCCAGCAAGCCAGTCTTGCGGGTGGCCACGTCTTCCGTCTTGCGCCACACGACACCGGCCAGCCTGCCTGCGCCCGGCCAGCCCTGCCAGTAGTCGGGCACGGCCTCCAGCTCATAGACCTGGCCGATCTGAAAGTTCTTCAAGGTAAAGGGCCCGCTCCCGGCCTCGTGATCCACCAGGTAATTGGCCCCCTCATCCCCAGCCTGGTCATTGTCCATGGCGACCTTCTTGCTGACGATGGGCTGTTCCAGGAAGGCCAGGAGGCGGTCAAAGTTGCCGTAGGGTGTCTTGAGCGTCATGACCACCGTAGTGTTGTCCTTGGCCACGACACCGTCTGGATCGAGGTAGCCCATGAGGAGGCTGGAGCGCTGCTTCTGGGCGCGCAGGGTGCGTTGGTACGAGTAGGCCACGTCCTCTGCCGTGAGGGGTGTCCCGTCGTGAAAACGCGCCTTGTCGGTGATCTGAAAGGTCCATTCGCGGACATCATCCGACGCCTGCCATGCTACGGCAAGGCCCGGCTCTACGGGCTGTGGCCAGCCGCCCTCGAAGCGGAAGAGGCGGTCATAAAACTGGCGCATGACGGCCCCAATGGAGTAATCCGTGCGATCGGAAGGGTCAATGGTAGCGATATCCTGGGACGCGCCATAGATGAGGATCTTGGGCTCGATGGCGCCTGCAGCTGCGCCGGCGGGCGCGGTGGTGGCGGCTGGTCCTGCGGCGGGCTGTGCGCCGGGTGCGCACGCGGCCACAACCACACCGCCCGAGACAAATGCCAGCATTTGTAGGAAATGACGGCGGCTCACGCGGCCCATCTGATAATCGGCCACGAGTGCCCGGGTTGGGTTATATGTGCTTCGCTTCATGTGGGTCCCTCCAATTTGATCAGACGATGATCGGTTCAAGAAACGCATGCATCCGGCGGCTGGCTGCGCTGTTCCAAGTCTCTACCTGGTGGGCAGAGTGCTCTGAAGCCGCCTTGATTTTTGTTAATGGCTGATCACAGGATTGGTAGCTTATTTGGTGTGGCAATCGACCGTGGCACCATCGCGACGGCTGTTGATCATCCATCGACTTTTTGCCAGGTAGCCAGGGGGAATCAGGCACGCAGTGAGCAAATTTATATCACAGGACAGGGGACTCATCAAACAGGTTTTTTGCCCGGCCCTGTCCAATAGCATCGGCCAATAAAGAACGCATGCCGCAGGGCAGTATGACGATTGACGGGCCACTAGAGCCAGCCGCGCAGGCGATAGACGAGGATGCCCACGTATTCTTTCA
>JACFMY010000740.1 GCA_019455155.1 Caldilineaceae bacterium | reverse complement strand
AGATTACACAGATGAACGGTGACACCAAAGAGATGCGCGCCGGCGACATGGTCATGAAAGATGCGCACGGCATCTGTTGTTCCATCATCTACGGCCAGGACAACCGGTCTCCCATTGCGCCGGAGACGTCCCGGGTCCTTTACGTCGCGTATGCGCCTGCCGGTGTTCCGGCCGAGGCGGTGGAAGAGCAGCTGCGCCAGATCGAAGAGAATATCCGCCTATTCTCGCCAGAGACCATTGTGGAGCAACAACACCTGTTGCGCGCCTGAAGGCCGCGGCAGGCAGATCGAACACAGTGATTGCGCGGCGGCAGGCCCCGGTACCGGCTGGCCTCTAGGGCGAGGCCGGCCGATCCGGAATCTCACAGCTGAGCGCCGCCAGCGCCGCGTCCCATTCGGCTTCGGTGCGAGGCTTGCGGGCGCGGACGTTAATGCCCACGGTGCCATAGGCGGCGGCGCTGCTTTCCTGGGGTGCGCCGCTGAAGACGTCGGCCCGCCACGTGATCTCGAAGTCCACGAAGCCGGCCATCACCACCACCAAATTGAGCTCTGCTTCCAGCAGAGCGCCGGCAATTCAGCCGGTCCACAGGTCAATCTTGCGCCTGGCCCCGCCTGGTACCGCCTTCTCCACTAGAATATCGCCAATCTGCAGGCGGCCGCCCGGCTTGAGCACCCGCGCCATTTCCGCCAGCGCCGCGGCCTTGTCCGGCATCAGGTTGAGCACGCCGTTGGAGATCACGACATCAGCCCAACCGTCGAGGACAGGCAGCGCCTCCCCAAAACCTGCGCGGAAGGACACATTGGCCAACCCTGCCTCTTGCCCTGCCCGGCGGGCCTTGGCGAGCATGGCTGGGGTCATATCCACCCCTACCACACGGCCCGTTGGCCCGACCATTTTGGCCGCAATCAGGCTATCGATGCCGGCACCGCAGCCCACATCGACGACGCGGCTGCCGGCTGCCAGCTCGCCCAGGCTAAAGGGGTTGCCCGTGCCCGCAAAGGACTCGATGGCGGTCTCGGGAATGCCCTCTAACCATTGCGCGTCGTAGCCCAACAGGCGCGCCAGCGGCCGTCCAGTGTGGAAGTGAAAACCGTGTTCGGGCGCTTCTGCCACCACCCTGTATTCGGCCTGGATAGCCCGGCGTAGAGCATCGCGGTCCAGCTCCGGTACCGATGGCGCTTGATTGGTCGTCATATTCGATCTCCTTTCCCTGAACACGCATTGCACGGGGCAGCCAGCTCGCCACGAGCTGGGATGCCAGCAAGGTAGGGTACACAGCCATGTCGGGCCGTGCACCCTACCTTGCCGTTCATGCCCGGCAATCGATCAGCTCAGTCCGCGAGCGCGACGGTGACGGGCACCGGCTTGCGGATGATGTCCAGGACAGGCGACGTCTTCTGGACGTAGTTGCACAGCTCCACGATCTTCTCGCGCGGGGCGTTGCTCTTCACCCGGTAGGTGAGGCGAATGTTCTCAAAACCTGGGCGCACCTCCTGCGACAGGCCAAGGAACGCGCGCAGGTCCAGGTCCCCTTCCATATCGAAGCTCAGCTGCTCGACTGCGATGCCCTGCGCCGCGGCGTTGTAGATAAAGCCGACGGCCAGGCAGGAGGCCAGCGCGTGCAGCACCGCTTCGACTGCGTTCGGCCCGGTATTGGAGCCGAGGAGCATGGCGGGCTCATCGCCGTCCAGGACGAAGGGCTGGCTCCGGGAGGAGTCCTCCTGGCCCGCGCCGTAGAAGCCCTGGATGGTGGTGCGGGAGTGACCGCCGTCGATCCATTCGTTCTGGGCCCGGAACTGGAAGCGGGCCAGCGCCGGGTTCTCCTGGATCAAGTTCACGGTCGCCACGAGCTGATCTACGTTGACGCCGTTCAGTGTGGTTGTTGCTTGTGTAGACATGGTTCGGTTTCC
>JACFMY010000094.1:11221-18232 GCA_019455155.1 Caldilineaceae bacterium | reverse complement strand
GTCTTCGAGTAGACCCTGTGCCATCATTGTGCGGATGGTATGGGTGATGACCTCCAGGACCCCCTGGGCCGGGTTGATGACCTCTCCACCATAGCCGGCGTTGATGACATAGAGTGTGGTTGCCCCGCGATCCATGGCAATGCTGGCTGGCACGTTGGCCAGCACGCCGCCGTCGACTAGCTGCGCCTCAAAGTAGCGCACCGGCGGGTGAATGCCCGGAATCGACATGCTCGCCTGGACGGCGTCCAGCAGTGAGACATCAGGCTCATCGCCGAATATGAAGAGCCTGCTGCTGCGCAGATCAGTGGCTGTAGTGTAGAGCTTAATCTTGAGCTGGCCGAAGGTGCGTACGTCGGCCGGAAAGGAGCGCTCGAGCAGGCGCCGCACACCGCCGCCAGAGAAAACACTGTTGGCCTTGCTCTTAATCCGCCAGAGAATCTGCAGGATATTCTCAGGATAGATTTCCCATGGGCTGACGGAAGCCCACACATCCTCCATCTTCTTGGTACTCTCCGGCGTGGCGCCATGGGCGGCGAGAAACGCGCCGTTGATGGCGCCGGCAGAGGTGCCCACAATGAGATCCGGCTTGATTCCTGCCTCGAGCAGTGCCCGTAACGCGCCAACCTCCAATGGGCCGCGATTGCCAGCCCCGCTGAGTACAAACGCAATCATGGTTCCTCCTCCTATCACAGTAGATGCTGGTGTGGAACGTCATCCATCCTTGCCGGCAATCACGACGATGAACTCACCCTTCAATTTGGCCTGCTCCTGGACATAGGAAAGCAAGCTGGAAAGCGAACCCCGTTCCACATGTTCGTATAGCTTGGTCAGATCGTTGGCCAGAGCAGCTGGCCGGTCGCCATATACGGCCAGGGCATCCTCCAGAAAGGCTAGCAGGCGGTGCGGGCTTTCGTAGAAGATCAATGTGTGGGGGGTGTCCTGATCGACCGCCAAAAAGCGACGGCGCGGCCCCGATTTGCGCGGCGGAAAGCCCCGAAAGGTGAAGCTGTGCAACGGCAGCCCTGACAACACGGCTGCCATGATGAGACCAGCTGGTCCCGGTACCATCGTCACAGGCAAACCGGCATCGACCGCCCGGCGTACCAGCGAATAGCCGGGGTCCGAGATACCGGGCGTGCCAGCATCGGAAACGACGGCAACCGACTTGCCTTCCTGGAGCAGGCCGATGATCCGCTCGCCAGCTCGCTGCTCATTGTGTTCATGAAAAGCGATCTGGGGCCGGGAAATCTCATAGTGTTTCAGTAGCACACCCGTCGTCCGGGTATCCTCGCTGGCAATGTACTCTACGCTGCGCAAGACTTCCAGCGCGCGTACCGTTATATCACCCAGATTGCCGATGGGCGTTGCGACGAGATAGAGCATGGATAATGGCCGGCTGGAACATAGAGAATGAGGATAGTCCGCAGGCAAATGTCTGTCGTAGCTGGCGATCCACTCCCTATTTCCCGTTCCCGGTTCCTAATCTTCAGTTCCTGAGCATTGCTGACGCCCAATCTAATTTGAGCTCGCGCAGGCGCTCCGTTGTGGGATTGCCGGTCTCGACGTCCCATCCGGCCATGCGATAGTAAAGGTCCTTCGCGTGCTCAATCTCCTCTTCCGTAACGCGTACGCCGTCGCTCGCTCCACCCTGAAGGGGCTCGTGTAGACGTTGGGGCAGCTTGTCTTGCTCGCGTGTAAAGCCCTCGCGGGCATTAAAAACCTTCATGAGGTTGACCCGCCGCGCGCCCACGTCCATTAGCTCACGCACGTCCGTATCCCAGCCCGTTACGGCGTTAACGATCTGGGGCGCCGCGGCGGGACCATAGAGCTGCCAGGTGGCGCCCCAGTCGAACTGGCAGAGATTGATGCTGTCCATGAGGCTCACCCAGTATTGCGTCAGGAGCGTAAACTCTACTTTCTCTTTGCCCAGGTCTGTCGCGGGTACCGGGTGGGTCAATCCCAGCTGGGCCAGCCAGCCCAGGCTCTTGGCGCCAGAGCCCTCCTCGTAGGAGGTGTCATGCTCGCTCGACTGGTGATCGGCGCCGAAGGGATTGACTGCGTAGATCAGGCCCATGCTGCGCTTGACCTGGGGCATATGGGCCGGCGCCTCACTACCCTTGACCGTAATCAGCCGGGCCTGCGCCTCGGGACCGAGCTGCGCCGCCGCGCGGGCGGAGCCTTCAGCCAAGAGCTCGCCCAGGCGTCCCTTGCGAAAGGCCAGTGCTTCCAACGCCTGCAACATGGCTTCGGCGTCGCCAAAGCGCAGGTCAATGCCGTCGGTCTGTTCCAGCGTCAAGATGCCAGCCTCGTAGCACTCCATGGCCCAGGCAATGGTGGCGCCGGCGCTGATAGTGTCCAAACCATAGTCATTACAGATGGCATTGGCTTTGGCGACTGCGTTCAGATCGCTCACGGCACAGTAGGAGCCGAAGGTGGCGACCGACTCGTACTCCGGACCGCCGAGCTCACGCTTGACCGCGTAGGCATCGTCGGTCTCCACCTCGCGCTTGCAGCGCACGACGCAGGCGTAGCAGGTGTCCCGGTCAACCAGAATCGTTTCGGCCATGCGTTCGCCGGAGATATCCTCGCTATGTTCAAATGTGCCGCTTTGATAGTTGCGCGTGGGCAGGCCGCCGGAAAAGTCCTGGCTGAGCACGATACCAGCCGTGCCCAACTCGTGAAGCTCCTGCATGTCCCGATTCTTCTTCAACTCCTGGGCGCCCATGGTCGCCACCTGTTTGACGCCGTTGGCGTCAGCTACCGGGGGGCGTTGTGTGCCGCGTACGGCGACAGCTTTCAGATTCTTGGAGCCCATGACCGCGCCCAGTCCCGTCCGCCCGCAGGCGCGATTGCGCATATTCATGATGGCAGCCATGCGCGCCAGGCGTTCCCCCGCTGGGCCGCAGCAGGCGACCTCGATCTTGGCATCGCCCAGTTCCTCGCGGATGCGCGTCTCGGTTTCCCAGGCGCCCGCGCCCCACAGATGGGTAGCGTCGCGCAGCTCGGCCTGGCCGTCTTTGACCCATAGATACATGGGGCTGGCAGCCTTGCCAAGAAAGACAATGCCGTCATAGCCTGCATACTTGAGCTCGGCGGGAAAGAAGCCGCCGGCCTGCGAATCGCCGATGGCGTCAGTGAGCGGTGACCTGGCATTCGCGGTTACGCGGCTCTGTCCGGAAAAAGGCGCGCCCGTCAGCACACTGAGCATCAGGGTTAGCACGTTATCAGGCCCCAGCGGGTCTGCGCCGGGCGGCATGTGGTTGAGGATGTAATAGAGGCCGAAGTTGGTGCCGCCCATGTAGGTGCGGTACCAAGCCTCGTCATGCTCGTCTACTGTGATGCGCGCACGGCTGAGATCCACAACCAGGATCTTGCCGTGATATCCGTGTGCCATGGTTGCCTCCTATGGAGCCATTCTGATCAGGCAACCGGCTGAAGCCGGCGACCGTGACAATGCTTGAACTTGCGTCCACTGCCACAGGGGCAGGGATCGTTGCGATTTGCCGTGGAATAGGCGGACTGCAACTGGCGATCTTGGGTAGCCATGTACTGCATGATCTCGGCCGGTGACTGGCGATGACGCAGGCGCTCTGCCATGAAGCGCATGGGCTGGTCGACGTGATGAAAGAAGGCTTTGAAGCCGGCGCACAGATAGTTGAGCCCTGGTTCGCCGTCAGGGGTTGTGGCAAAGCGATCCTTGGGACAGCCACCATGGCAGGCGAAGCGCACATCACATTCCAGGCAGTAGCGCGGCAGGGAGGTATATTTCTCCTGGCCAAATGTCTGCTGGCGGGGTGATGCGATCAACTCGATCATCGGCGTTTCGGCAATGTTGCCCAGTAGATAGTCAGGTTCTACAAAGTGGTCACACGCGTACAGGTCTCCATTGTGTTCCAGGGCCAGGGCGGCGCCGCACGTTTTGGAATGGATACATAGTCCTGGTGGTGCGCCGGCCCAGTTGGCCAGGGCGACGTCAAACATCTGCACATAGACCCTGCCCACATCCCGGCGTACCCATTCATCGAAGACGGCGGTGAGAAAGCGGCCGTATTGTTCGGGGCGGATGGAGCGTTCCGTCACTAGATTACCATGTTGGGTATAAAGCGGCCGCGCATGGTGGGCATCCCCCCAACCATGATTGGCAAGCTCCAGCAACTCGGGCGAGGCGCGCTCGATGATGGGGATGAACTGCATGAAGCGGGCGCCAAGGTCGTCACGAAAGAAGCGGTAGATCTCGAGCGGGTGATCGGCGTTGCTCCGGTTCAACGTGCAGAGGATGTTCCATTCTACCTGATGCCGTTTTAACACCTCTAGCCCGCGCAGAACCTTGTCGAAGGTCCCCTGCCCGCCCTTGTCAACCCGATAACGATCGTGCAGCGCGCGCGGGCCGTCGATACTGATGCCAACCAGGAACTGGTTCTCCCGCAGAAACGCTCCCCAGTCATCGTCCAGGAGGGTGCCGTTCGTCTGCATGGTGTGATGGATGCGCATGCCCGGCCGCCGGTACTCTTCTGCGTAATTGACCGCGCGCCGGAAGAAATCGAGCCCCATGAGGGTGGGCTCTCCACCTTGCCAGGCGATCGTAACTTCGGGCGTCCGGTGGGCCTCAATCAGTTGGCGGACGTAGCTCTCCAACATCTCGTCAGCCATGCGGAAACGGCTGCCCGGGTAGAGCATCTCCTTGGAAAGGAAGAAGCAATATTCGCAGTCGAGATTGCAGGTAGCTCCCGCCGGCTTCGCCAGGAGGTGAAAGGCCGGCGGAGGCTGCAAAGTGATTGGCTGTTGCATGGCGAGCCCAGTGTAGCTAGCGGCTGTGCTGTCAGGTAACGGCCTGTGTTTATGGTTGGGTATCATGAGTCTGGCCGGATCCTTTGGAGGCGGCCGTCGTCTTTCCCGTCGCATTCCCGGCTTCGCGACGAACCAGCTCTTCGACGCTGATCCCCCCGGGCAACCGGAACTTCTCCAGGATGGTGCGGACGTTTTCCTGGAGGGCGATGGCAGCCTTCACGGTCATCGAAGCACGGGCACTGTCAGCCTCGCGGGCTTCGCCGCGCAGCTCCTTTAGATAGTGCTCAATCACCTGCTGCATATCGCTTTCGGCGATCTCTCCGCGTTCGACCAGGCGAGTCAAGATCGCTTCCAACTCGTCCTTGCCCAGAGCCAGCGCGCCCAATCCAGCGAGCATTGCCTGGCGGCCATAGATGTACGCGTTGGCAGCCTGTACGATCAATTCGTTGCGCACGTTGATCCATAGCTCGCCAAGCTGATCCCGTAGCATCTGCCCTTGTTCATCTGCCATCTCTGTTCCTACCTTTCCGAGGCGCTCTCCACGTCCGACAGAATGAAATATGCAAGCGTGACCTATCAGTTTTCGTGTGTATTCCCATGGTCTGGCAGCCGCCGGGTGGCGGGCGTTGCCCCTAGGAGGCGGTGGCCGAACGCAGGGCAGCCTTCAGCCGCCCGCCATGCGCCGCCAGCAGCTCGTGGACGGCGTCGCCCTCCAGCTCGGTCAACAGGGCGAGCGCGGCGGCTTTCACCGAACCATATTGTTTGAGCACGGCTGCCGCGACATCCGGTTCCTCGCCCGTGATCTCGGCAATGATGGTGACGGCGCGCGCCTCCAGCTTACTGTTCGAGGGCTTTACATCGATCATCAGGTTCTCGTAAACCTTACCCAGCTTGATCATCGTCGCCTAAGAGATCATGTTGAGCACCAGCTTCTGCGCCGTGCCTGCCTTCATCCGGGTCGAGCCTGTGATCACTTCCGGACCGCAGAGGACAACGATGGGATAGTGGGCGACCTTTTCCATCTCGCTGCCCGGATTGTTGACGATGCATCCGACCTTGGCATCGATCTGGCGCGCGTAGCGCATGGCCGCCAGCGTGTAGGGCGTGCGGCCGCTGGCCGCAATACCCACCAGCACGTCGGCGTCCGAGAGTCCGAGCGCTTGCATGTCGCGTGTGGCCTGGCCTTCGTCATCCTCGGCGCCTTCCGTGGGGTGGCGCAAGGCCATCTCACCGCCGGCGATGACCCCGACAATCTGGCGCGGATCAGTGCCAAAAGTCGGTGGGCACTCAGAGGCGTCGAGCACCCCTAATCTGCCGCTGGTGCCGGCGCCCACATAGATGAGCCGCCCGCCGTTCGCCAGCGCCTCGGTGGCAGCATCTACCAGCGCCGCGATCTGATAGATGGCCAGCTCAACGGCGGCTGGCACGCGCGAGTCCTCCTCGTTGATGCGGGAAAGAATCTCCAGCGTCGAAAGCTCGTCGATGTCAAGGGTATGTGGGTTGCGTTGTTCCGTGACAAGCTTCGTCAGCTCCATTTCTGCTCCTATTTCCGTTGTTCGAGCTTTGCTGCCTGGCGACACCCTGGGCGCCGTGGGGCGGCAACCGGGCAGCGCGGCGGTGCAAGAACATGCGGCCGGCAAGGCGCGTGTGGCTCAGCCTCTCAAGAACGCACCCACGCCCAGGCCATGTCTATCTGGGCACTGGGGAAGTAGCGCGCCTCACGCGCATAGAGTGGGGCTGCCAGCCTGGCAACCCAGGCCTCCCACCGCCGTTCGCCCACCAGGGCCATTTTTACGATTTTATCGTGATACTCAAGGCCAAACTGAAAATCCGCCAGCCATGCGTCGGCAGCTTCACTTTGAAAATTGCCTAAATCGCATAGCAAGCGCACCTGACCATAGGTTTCAACCAGCTTTCCCACCTGGGGTACCAACCAGGCATAGTCGTCGTGGGTAATTGTGCCAACCGCTCGCAGCCCGAGGGTATTGCCGTGGCTGCCTTCCAGCAGTTCAAACATTGTGAACTCCTTGAGGGCAAGGCTCGCCAATCCGTTGCACATTCGGTTCAGGCGACCAATGTTCCCTTTGTACTGGGTATGCCCTGGCGCCGCGGGTCGATTGTTGTGGCTGCATCCAGCGCCCGGGCCAATGCCTTGAACAGCGCTTCAACCTTGTGATGGTCATTGCGGCCATATAGCACTCGGGCGTGGATGTTCATCCGCCC
>JACFMY010000094.1:0-11211 GCA_019455155.1 Caldilineaceae bacterium | reverse complement strand
TGGCCAACGCGCGGTGTGGCAAAGTCGGCCTCAAAGACACAATAGGCGCGACCGCCCAGGTCGACAGCGACCAGGCCCAGCGCCTCGTCCATCGGGACGTAGCTGTGGGCCGTGCGCACCAGGCCGCGTCGATCGCCCAGCGCCTGGTCAATGGCCCGTCCCAGGCAGATACACACATCCTCGGCCGTGTGATGCTCGTCGATCTCCAGATCCCCGCGACAGCGGACAGTGAGATCGAAGAGACCGTGGCCGGCCAACAGCGTCAACATGTGGTCGAGAAAGCCCACACCGGTCTGGCAGTCAGCCTTGCCGATGCCGTCGATGTTCAACTCAACGGTGATTTGGGTTTCCCCTGTCTTTCGTTCGATCTTGGCCTGTCGCATGTAGAATGGTATTTCTGGTTGATGTCTGCTGTAGAAGCCTACTCAATGCACTCTAACACAGTCATTTGGCCCCTGCAACCGCAAGGGAAAGATACTCAACGGCCGCGCCCCCACCGGGACCTACCACTGGCGCGACCGTGCCATCTGCGGCCAGGTACACTTTCAAGATCACGGCGCCAACGCCTGATGTCGCGGCCAGCCCAATCCGGTCAGACAGCCCGCCAGGCGTGCTCCCTGGCACACCGTCGACTTGGGCCACGAGTGTTCCTGCCGCGTCCAGGGCCTGCACCGAGAAGCGGGCGCTGGGCAGGACGGCGTTCCATTCCAGATCGATCCGGAAGCCAGCCGCGTCGGCCGTTACCGCGTAGCGCGCCAGCTGCGCCGCATCGCCAAAGGTAAACGGCCCCTCCTGCGCGTAGGCCGCGCTTTGGGCAGCGGGCAGCAGGTACTCGACGTAGCGCTGGCTGCCAATCCAGCCACGTCGTCCGGCATAGGCATGGCGGTTGAGCCAACGTTCTGTGGTGGACGCCGGATCCCCTTCGTCTGTGGCCTGAAGGGCCAGCCAGACACGGCGATAAGGCGCCAACCATAGTTGCAGGCGCTCGCCGGCAGCCCCGTCCATCTCCGCTTTGCGTCGCCAGCCCAGGTAGGGTTGCAACGGCGCCTGATTCAGCCACAGCCCTGTCCGGCGCGGCGCGTCGCTGCCGTCCACCAGGTCCAACAAAACGAGATCGCCGGCCCGCGCCTGGCTCTCTACCAGCTCTAGCAGCGCCGCGTTGTCCTCCCGGACCGCGCTATGCTCGTCCCAGCGTGGATCGGGCCCTGCAGCCAGCACCAACCCTGCCGCCAGCATGACGGTGGCCGTGGCGCTGATGCCCAGCCAGGACCAGGGTTGGCGTCCCTTGCGCCACCGGCGCAGGGCGAAGACGAGCGTGACCGCGCCCGCGCCTGCCGCGAGCAGCAAGCCGGCCTCCATGGCTGGCTGCTCCGCCAGATAGGGCTGCGCCCACAGCGGGTCCATGCTCGCCGTACGGATGTGACGCCAATAGGTTACCAAGGGCGACCAGGTCACGTCCCATAGCAGTTGCGAGAAGGAGGCGCCAGCCTGCATATCCAACCCTTCCTGTCGCTCGAAGTTGACCAGTACACCTGGCAACTGTACGACCACGGAGAGCACAAGCACAGCCGCTGCCGCTATTCTGGCGGCACGCCAGCGGCGCGGCGCCAGCAGCCACTCCAGGGCCGGGTAAGCGAGCATAGCCACTACCGGTACAGCAGGCACAATCATGCGCGGCCCCCACGAGCGCCCGCCGGGCCAGTCATACCACAACGCGTAGAGGGCCACGAGCGCGGCGACGGCAGCCAGCGCCAATGCGAAGTCCGGCATACGGCGCCCGGCGCGCCAGCTCCTGACAAAGAACGGCGTGAGCCATGCTAACGGCATGTACCAGAGGATGCCCTTGCCAGGACTCAGCAAGAGACCGGCCAGGCCGGTCAAGGGCGGTGTGTTGAACAGCTCATACGGCTCCAGCGGGAAGCCAAAGAGCGTGCGGAAACGTACGTAGTTGTAGCCAAGGGTGATCGCTACGGCCAGACCCACAGGCACACCGAAGGCCACGCTTTCTCGCGCCACGGTTGCTGCGGTCAAACCGGTCCTGCGCTCGGCCAGCCAGACGTAGAGCATATACAGGCCAAAGAGGGGCAGGACCACGCCGTTGGAGGACTTGGCCAGTACCATGACGGCCAGCCCTGCGCTGGCGAGCAGCAGGGACCTGGTGCCGGGGAGGAAGTTGTGGCGAAACGCGGCCGCGCCCCATAGCGCCACAGCCAACCCCAGGGCGGCCAGCGATTCACTAAAAAGGGTGCGGGCATACGGCCACAAGGGTGTGGCCAGCCCTAAGGCAAGGCCACCGGCCAGCGCTACCGGCAGGGTGTAGCCCAGTGCCAAGCCCAGGTAGAACATGGCCACCGCCGCGAGCGCTGTCACCAATGCGCCGGCCAGGAGCGTCAATTGCACCGCGCCCGCGCCCGCGCTCTGCTTGCCCAGCCAGAAGAAGGGCAGCGCCAGCAACGATGGGCCGATGCCCTTTTTGGAGTAGAGATTGCCGTCAACGCCTGCGCTGTTCTGGGGCGGGGTTCGGGCTTGATCCCACTCCATCTGGTTGACGTGAAAACCCTGACCCAGAAGCATGGTCTCGGTGACACTGAGCGCGGAGATCTCGTCTACGGCGTGCACCACTCCGCTGTAGCCAAGCAGATAGACAAGCACCAGCAGCAAAAACAACCATAGTGCAGCGGCCAGGGCCCGGGCGCGATCATGGGCATGCATAGATCGTTGCGTTTCGCCTTTCAGCACCACGATGCCATCTTGGGAAGCCTCGCCGGTTATCTGGCATCACCGCTAGCTGCGGTGACGTTGACCGCGGCCAGAGCATCCATGAGCCGGTCGGTCTGCTCGGGCCGTCCCACGGAAATACGGATGCAGTTCTGTAGACCAGGTTTGTTGTAATGGCGTACAAGGATACCCTGGCGCTCCAATGTCTGCTTCAAAACCTTGCCATCCATACCTTCTACTTCGCACAGGATAAAGTTGGCCTGAGACGGATACGGGCGGAGGAAGGGTACGCTCTGCAGCGCGGCCAGGAGCCGGTTTCGTTCCGCCTTGAGTTTCTCCACCGTCGCCGCGAGGTAGGCGGGGTCCCGCAGACTGGCAAGACCGGCCACGGTCGCGGCCACGTTGACGTTGTAAGGCTGCTTGAACTTCCACAGCTCTTCCATGAGCCAGGTGGGGCAGATGCCATATCCCAGGCGCAATCCTGCAATGCCTGCGGCTTTGCTGAAGGTACGCAGCACAACCAGATTGTCGTGGTCAAGCACCCAGGCAGCCCGGCTGGCGTAATCGGAAAACTCGACATACGCCTCATCCAGCACAACCATCACGGGCAGATCGAGCAGGCGGCGCAGGTCCGCGTCGGCCAGCCAGTTGCCTGAGGGGTTATTGGGTGAGGTAAGAAAGAGCAGCTTGACCGGCGGGCCGGCCGGATTGGCCACGGCCTGCTCCACGGCAGCGACGTCGATGCGAAAGTCATCTATGCGCCAGACGCTGAGGACCTGGGCGCCTGCCAACTGCGCGTCGAAGCTGTACATGCCAAAGGTTGGGGGACAGTCTATGATGGCATCGCCGACGCGGAGAAAGAGACGGCACAGATAGTCTAGCATCTCGTCGGCCCCATGGCTGGGCAGGATGTAATCGGCGGGTACACCGGTATAGCCGGCCAGGGCCTCTCGCAATTCTGTTTGCTGAGGATCTGGATAGATGTGATAAAAGTTGTACTCTGCCAGCGCTTCGACGACGGCCGGCGCGGGCCCGTAGGGATTCTCGTTGGCGTCCAGCTTGACGATGCGTTCAGCCGGGATCCCCAGACGCCGGCTGAGCACCTCGAAGGGAACGATGGGCGTGTATTCTTCCAGTTCTTCGATTTCAGGCCGCATGAGACGGCGCACATCAAAGGCAGCGGACATGTTCCTAGATCGACTCATTTCGCGAAAGAGATACCTGGCTTGCTGGGCGTATCCAAGCGTGTATTGCCATTCACAGGCGCCGTCGCACCGCGGCGGCATGGGCTGAGAGCCCTTCGGCCTGCGCCAGCGTGGCTGCGGCCGGTCCAATTGCCTGCAGGGCGCGTGCGTTGAGCCCAATGACGCTCACTATTTTAACAAAGTCGTTGACATTGATGGGGCTGGCAAAGCGGGCTGTGCCGCCCGTGGGCATGACATGGCTCGGCCCGGCGACGTAGTCGCCCAACACTTCGAAGCTGCGCTCACCCAAAAAGACCCCGCCGGCATGCCGGATCTGGCTCAGATGGCTCCACGGGTCCTCGACAAGCAGGCAGAGGTGTTCCGGCGCGTACGCGTTGGCCAGTTCGAATGCCTGGGGCAAGGATTCTGTCACAACGATCCCGCTGCCCCGGGAAAGGGAACCGGCAATCACCTCCGAGCGGCCCAGATCTTCCAGTTGCGCCAGCACGGCGGCCTGTACCTGCTCAGCCATGGCGTGAGAGGGGGTCAGGAGAATTGCGCAGGCCAAAATGTCGTGCTCGGCCTGCGCCAGCAGGTCCGCGGCGGCCAGCTGGGGATCAGCGCTTTCGTCGGCGATGACGACTGTCTCCGTCGGGCCGGGGAGACCATCGATGCCAACCACGCCAAAGACCTGGCGTTTGGCCAACGTGGTAAAGATGCTGCCGGGCCCGCAGATCTTGTCGACGCGGGCGATACTTTCCGTCCCGTAGGCGAGCGCGGCAATGGCCTGCGCGCCCCCTCCAACATACACGGCATCGACGCCGACAATATCTGCAGCAACGAGGATAGTGGCGTGGGGTAGACCGGTGTCCCGTTGGGGCGGGGAGATCACAGCAAGAAAGGGTACCCCTGCCACCCGCGCTGGCACCGCGGTCATAATGAGCGAGCTGGGCAGCGGCGCGGAGCTGCCGGGTATATAGATGCCGACGCGATCGATGGGGCGGACCAGCTGGCCCAGGGTACCCTCGTCGTCGTTGTGGATCCAGCTGAGAGAAGGCTGGCGCCGGTGGAACTGTTCGACCCGTTGCGCTGCCAGACGCATGGCCGTGATCACGTCTGGCGGAACCTGTTCATGGGCGGCCTCGATGGCGCTGCGATCCACAGCCAGGGTGGGAGGCGTCACACGGTCCAGGCGGGCCGTCCAATCCAGGAGAGCCTTGTCGCCATGCTGGCGCACGCTGGCCAGGATGCGCCGCACGCCCTCATCCGGCGAGATGCGCTCGCCAAAGAGCGCCTCCAGGCGGTCAAGTAGCGAATCAGGGACGGCCAGATCGTCCCAGGCCATACGGCGCAGAATGGTCGCTTGAGCAGTCGTAACGTCGTAGATACGCATCATGGTGGTCGTTGGATGATTTCGGGCTAGATAGAAGTTATCGGGTCGCTGTCGCTGTGCTGCCTTACGGGTCGCTGCAGTCGCGGACGAAGCCGCACGTGCGGCAGATGATCTTACAGTTTTGTTTGTCGACAGGGCCGCCGCAAACCCAGCAATAGGTGTCGTCCTGGGGGGTATAGGCTGCGGTGAAGGTTTCCTCCGCTGGGCTGCCTGGCGACGCCTGGTCGCCGTCCGCATCCGCGGCCAGCAGGCCGTCCTGTTGTTCCCTGTCTGCGCCGAAGGGATAGAAGACGACATCATGTTCGACGAGCCGTCCTTCCTTGTAAACGAACCTGGCAGAAAAGAAGCGATCACTGCATTCTAGCCAGGGCAGGAAGATGCGGTCGCCTTCCCAGAGCGGCAGCGCCATGAGCCGGTCGTCATCGATCC
Source organism: Caldilineaceae bacterium (assembly GCA_019455155.1). Classification (GTDB taxonomy): domain Bacteria; phylum Chloroflexota; class Anaerolineae; order Caldilineales; family Caldilineaceae; genus JACFMY01. The sequence goes on along the minus strand of JACFMY010000094.1, from coordinate 5,487 downwards.
ATGCAAGCTCGCCTTCGCTCGATTCAATCAGCTTGCCTGTAAAGTGACGTGCAACAAAGACGAATGCGTACCAATCTTCATCCGGCTGGAAGGCGGGGAAGGTCAATACGCCGCAGAGCTGCGGCGCTGTGATGTGCAGGCCGCTCTCTTCCAAAACCTCGCGCACGGCACACGCTTCCGGGCTCTCACCCGGTTCAAACTTGCCGCCCAGGCCGTTCCATTTGCCCTGGTGCATGTCGCCCGCCTTCTTTGTCCGGTGGAGCATGAGGGTGCGGCCGGCATCTTTGACGTACACGAGTGTGGCAAGCTTTAGCATGGGGCTAACATTAACCCAAAGACGCGGAGATGCAAAAGGCGAGAGCGGGTAGAGAAGTGTGATGGGCCGGAGCCGGCGCGTTGGGTCCGACCAACGCAGGCTGTCCTGATGAGCGGCCGCTTAAGTAAGCGTAGTATTCCTGACAATTTCCTTACAAGAACTTGACATGTCGCGACCACCCTCCGATAATGATCACAGTCTTCGCAGTTATCCCATATCCTTCTGGTCCTCCCAGGCATGACCATACATGTCCGAAGTGCCAGCGGCTATGTAAGGGCATGCCATGACCAGAATCCAAGATCGATCCCTACCAAACCAACCGAGGAGGTGATATCTTGTTTTCCAAACGGAACGCAGCGCTCACTCTTGTCTTTGTTTTCAGTCTGTTTGCCGGCGGTGTAGCCTGGGCAAGCGATATTCACTGGAGCTATGGAGGAGATACTGGCCCTGAATACTGGGGTGATCTCAGTCCGGAGTTTGCTACCTGTTCGTCCGGAACTGAGCAATCGCCGATTGACATCGCGTCTGCGGCACCGCTGAATCCGGCCGACCTCGTATTCTCCTACGAACCCAGCGCACTGACGGTGGTGAACAACGGCCATACGATCCAGGCCAACTACGATCCGGGCAGCACGTTCGAAGTAGACGGACTAAGCTACCAGCTGTTACAGTTCCATTTCCATAATCCGAGCGAGCACACCGTCGATAGCAGCGCCACGCCCATGGAACTGCACCTGGTCCACAAGAACGACCGCGGCGAGCTGGCAGTGGTCGGCGTTTTCCTGATTGAGGGTGCAGAGAATGCTGCCCTCGCGCCCGTCTTTGCCAATATGCCGGACGAAGAGGGTGAACCAGTTGCCGTCGACGGCATCTCGGTCGATGCTGCTGGCGTCTTGCCGGCAGACCAGACATACTGGCGCTACAACGGTTCGCTGACAACCCCGCCGTGTAGTGAGAAGGTCAAATGGTTCGTCATGACGGACCCGGTGGAGGTATCCGCCGAGCAGCTTGCCGCCTACACTGAGTTGTACAGCGGCAATGCGCGGCCTGTACAGCCCATCAACGAGCGTGAATTCATTGTGGGCAGCGTCCCGTCGACAATGCCGACAACCGGTGTCACGCTAGGTGACTCCGCAAACATTGTCGTCGTCGTCGTGGGTACGCTGCTGGCGCTGGTTGTCCTCGCCGGGCACTCGGCACGCCACAGACGCCAGGCCTAGACAAGGCTTGGCGACCTATGACTTGGGATAGCTGATCTGAATCAAAGACGACTGGCAACAAAGCTGCCGCTGGCAAAGCCTGTCATTCCTGCCTTTGCCAGCGGCAGCTTTGTTGGTCACAATGTAAGGGTGCATCGCCGCGACACCAAGACGCTGCCAGCGATTCAGATCGAAGCACCGGGGACCAGCTGTTCAATAGGCTGCCAACGCCCGTGCCTGTGCTTCGATCTTAGCGGCGCTGGGGCGATAAACATCCTCCAGTGGCGGGCTGAATGGAATGGGTGTGTCGAGCCCACCCAGGCGCTGGACGGGCGCGTCCAGCCATTCAAAGGCCTCCTCGGCGATCAGCGCGGCGATTTCAGCGCCGGTGCCGGCCAGCTTGTTGGCGGCGTGGACAACTAGGACCTTGCCTGTTTTGCGCGCTGTGGTGAGTACCGCTTCAGTATCCAGCGGCTTAAGCGTACGTAGATCCAGCACCTCGGCGTCGACGCCGTCGTCCGCCAGGGCGCCGGCGGCCGCCAGGGCCTCGCGCACCATGGCGCCATAGGTGATGATGGAGAGATCGCGTCCTGGGCGTGCCACACGCGCTTCGCCAATGGGCACCACATATTCGCCCGCTGGCACATGCCCTTTGAGCGAGCGATAGAGCGGCTTGCTTTCAAAATAGATGACGGGGTTGTTATCGCGGATAGCGGCAATGAGCAGGCCCTTGGCGTCCGCGGGTGTCGCCGGCGCCACGACCTTGAGTCCTGGTGTGTGGACGAACCATGCTTCGGGGTTTTGGCTGTGAAAGGGGCCAGAGCGGATGCCGCCATCCGCCGGCGCGCGGATCACCCACGGCACCGCGCCGCCCCATCGATAGTGGGCGGTGGCGGCAAATTGCACAATGCTGTCGAAGGCGCTGGAGATAAAATCGGCAAACTGCATCTCTACCACGGGCCGAAGTCCCATGAGCGCCATCCCCGAAGCCGCGCCCACAAAGCCGAGCTCGGCCAACGGCATATTCATCACCCGACGCGCGCCGAATTCCTCTTCGAAGTCTTTGGTTACCTTAAATGCCCCACCGAAGCTCCCCCCAACGTCTTCGCCCATGACAAGCACCGTGGGGTCCCGGCGCATCTCTTCGCGCAGCGCCTCGCTGATGGCGGCAATGTAGGTCAGCTCGCGATGGGGGGCTAGGGTAGTTTCGGCCTCAGCAAATCCGAAGTTGCTTCCGGTTTGAGTCATGGCAGTACTTCCTGGCGTCGCTTAGTCTGCGTAGACCCCGACCGTTACGATGGCAGGGTCTGGCAACGGGCTCTGTTCGGCGAACTCAATGGCGTCGGCTACCTCCACCGCACAGCGCTGGCGTATCTCGTCCAGCTCTGTCTCGTCGGCAACGCCTGCGTCCAGCAGCTTGTGCGTGTAAAGGCGGACGGGGTCGCGCTGTTCCCATTCGGCCAGCAGATCGCGTGGCACATATTCGGCGCCATCATGGATGGCATGGCCGAGCATACGCATGGTGTGGGCCTCGATGAGGGTGGGACCCCCACCGCGGCGCGCCCGATCGACCGCCTCCTTGGCCGCAGCATAGACGGCCTCGATGTCGTTGCCATCCACGCTGACCCCCGGGATGCCGTAGCCGCTGGCCCGCGCCGCGATACTTGTCACCTTCATCTGTTGTTCCAGCGGCGTGGAATAGGCGTATTGGTTGTTCTCCACGATGACGACCAGCGGCGCATTCCAGACGGCAGCCATGTTCAGCGTTTCGTGGAAGAGGCCCGCGCTGCTGGCGCCATCCCCTGTGAAGGTCATTGCCACCCGTTTTTCATTCCGGTAGACAAAGCTCTGTGCCATGCCCAGCGCCACGGGCATAGAGTGGGGCAGGTGGCTGATAAAGCCGACGATATTCAGGCTCATATCGCCCATGCCGTGGAGGTTCGCATCGCGGCCGGCCGAAACGCCGTTGGCCCGGCCCAAGAGGTTGCCGAAGACGCGCCGCGGCGTCATTCCGCGCAGGAGATAGCAGCCCAGATCGCGGTGCATGGGCGCCACGACATCGTCGGGCGCCAGGGCATAGCTTGCGCCGACGCTAATTGCCTCGTGGCCACGCTGGCTAAAGGTGCCCCCCAGCCCGCGACCCTGCTTCCACAGGTTCACCATTTCCTCGTCGAAGATGCGCGTGAGCACCATCCAGTAGAATAGCTCCAGGCGTTGCTCGTTGTCTAGCATAATGAATCCGCACTCCTCTATCCGTTACGTAGGGCGTGGCAGGCAACAAATGGGATTTGGCTAAGGGCGCAGGCCCGACGCGGCCCTGGTCTGCAAGGCTTGAACGACAAGGCCCAGGGTTTGGTCGGAGGTCAACGTGGAATTGTCGATTACGATGGCATCTGCGGCCGCGCGGAGTGGAGCCAGATTGCGCCCGCTGTCATATTGATCGCGGTGGTAGATATCCTGCAACACTTCAGCGTATGGTAACGGCTTGCCCTGTTTGCGCAGCTCATTATAACGGCGCCGGGCCCGTTCTTCCGGGGACGCGTCGATGTAGAGTTTGAGATAGGCATCGGGCACGACGACGGTGCCCATATCCCTGCCCACCATGACAATGCCAGGCTTTTCAGCATCCCCGCGGCCGTAACGTTCGGCTATGCGTCGTTGCTGCTCAGTGAGCGCGGCGCGTACGCCGGCATAGCTTGACACCGCCGATACATTGCGGTCAACTTCTGGTGTACGGATGGCCCAGGTTATATCTGCGCCATCGGCCAGTACGGTGCAGTGGCGTCCATCTCGTTCGCCGGCCGCGGGTGCGCGAATGTCCAGGTGCACGGTTGCCGCCAGTTCGCTGACGGCTGGCTCGTCCTCGATGCGAAGCCCGGCGGCCAGCGCGGACAACGTGACTGCCCGGTACATGACACCTGTGTCAAGGAAGAGATAGTCCAGCAGTTGGGCAAGGCGAAAACCGGCAGTGCTCTTGCCCGATGCGGCCGGGCCGTCGATGGCAATGATCGCCGGTCGTATGGTACGGGCCAGGCTCTTGAGCTCTGCGGTCATAACGAGACTGGGTGACTTGACAGCGGAATCCATCATTTTCCTAGCGCGGTGATCGCCGTGGGCGGCGAGGGGCCGAAGTGCGTGATGGTGTTCGCCGGCTCCGAGACGGGCTGCCGGCGCGGGCGCCGGCGCGGCTCACCGGGCGCTTGCTTCGCCCCTGCTTTTTCTGCGCTGGCGCGGTATCCAGGCCCGCGGCCTGGCGCAAGGCGCCGACCTCGGCTGCCGTCAGGGCTGCCCATTCTCCCAGTTTCAGACGCCCCAGGGTCAAGGGACCAATCGCCCACCGTACGAGCCGCAGCGTGGGAAAGCCGACGGCCGCCGTCATATGACGAATTTGGCGCTTTTTTCCCTCGCGCAGCACGATGCGCAGCCACACCCCTTGATTGGGGCCACGACTCAATCTCAGCGCCTCGGGCAGCGCTTCGACGACCTCGACTTCTGCAGGCGAGGTGCGACCGTCAGGCAGCTCCACGCCGCTGCGCAGCGTCAGCAGCGCGTCCATGGTGGGCACGCTTTCGACGAGCACGTAATAGGTTTTGGGGTGCTCGTAGCGTGGGTGTGTCAAGCGGTGCGCCAGCTCGCCATCGTCGGTTAGGAGGAGCAGCCCTTCACTGTGCAGGTCCAGGCGACCAACAGGGAAGACGCGTCCGGCCTCAGGCGGCAGCAGATCGGCTACGGTCTTGCGCTCGCTCGCCGCGCCGCCCAGATCACCCAAGACGCCGCGCGGCTTGTGCACCTTGTAGTAGTGGTGCTGCGCGCTTATGCGTAGGGGCTGGCCGTCGACGAGGACACGGTCACGCTGCGGGTCAGCCTTGGCGCCCAGCTCTTCGACCGTCTTCCCATTCACCTGCACGCGGCCAGCCGTGATCAGCTCTTCACATTTGCGACGGCTGCCGAGACCCGCGGCAGCCATAAGTT
>JACFMY010000093.1:17288-18245 GCA_019455155.1 Caldilineaceae bacterium | reverse complement strand
CAAGAGCACCCTGCTGGTCTTGCAGCGCGATGCTACGTACGCTGTCAGAGATAGGCAGCTTCGTGCCGTCCTTTTCCACCCAGACAAAATAGCTGCCCTGGGGCTGGCCGCCATCGACGCCGCTGTGAATGAAATGCACCTGGAATTTGAGCTCAGTGCCGCCATTCGGAGCGAACTTGGGGCTGCCGCGCAACTTGAACTTACAGCCATCGCCGCCGATTCCTGCACAGGGGTCGGCGGCCGGTTGGGGCTCCGGTGCGGTCGTCGGTGTCGGCTCAGGCTGCGCGGCCGGCGGCTGGGCCTGGGCTACAGGGGGCGCGGGGATATCGGTGATGATGGGTGCAAACTTCTCGTTGTCCTCGTCGGTCAGGTCGTCAAAGATCCAGACTTCTTTGCCATTGACACAGCAAATCAGCCACCAGGTCTTGGCCTCGTTACGCCCGACGATGGTGAATTCCTGTCCCTGATTGACCAGGCCGGCCAGCCCATATTCGGTGCCGGGTCCCAGGCGCACATTCACCGCGTCGACTTTCACCGTCAATTTCGGCACAGGTGTCGCCGTGGGTGAGGCATCTGCCGGCGCCTCTGTACCCTCTTCACCTGTACCCTCTTCAGGCGCTGGCTCCGTGGCGCTTTCTCCGGCCAATTCGACTGCAATTATCTGCGTTGGTGTTGGGGGCACGGGCGTCGGCGCGGGCGCCTGTTCCACGACTGGTGTCGGCGTAAACGTCGGCACTAGCGCGCGCGGCGCGGCGGTAGGGGTCGCTTCTGGCTGGCCGCCGCCGCCAAACAAGATGCTGCAGCCACCCATGATCATGGAAAGTACCAACAGCAGCATGATACTGCCAGTTTGTAACACGACTCGCCGAATCATTCGTTCAATTGCTCCCTGTGCAACGCATCATCTCTGCCCATTCTAACATAGCAGAGGCGGAGGCGGGCTTTTCGCCTAGTCAC
>JACFMY010000093.1:0-17278 GCA_019455155.1 Caldilineaceae bacterium | reverse complement strand
AGTGCGCCATTCTCCGTCTTCTGCACCACATACTGGCCACCAGCCGCGCGCACATGGAGCCGCTCACCGCTCTGCACCATGGCTGGCGTAGTCACCACCTTGCCGTCCGTGCGCTGCACGATACTATATCCGCGCTGTAACACGCTCAGGGGGTTGAGCGACTCAAGCCGCTGCGCGGCCGAGAATCGTCGCTCTAACAGGCGTTCCAGGCAGCGATCCATAGCCACCTGTAGGCGCCGCTCTCGTTCATCCAGGCGTTGGCGCTGCTGGTCAAGCTGGCGCCGCGGGTGAACGCGGGCCAGTCGCTGGTCAAGCTGCCCCAGATGGCGGCGCTCCTGTTCGAGATGGCGGCTGGCGCGCTGGACGAGGGTCTGCGCCATGGCCCTGAGCTGCGCGATCAGCTCGGCGCGGTCCGGCGTCGCGCGGCCAGCCGCGGCTGAGGGCGTGGGCGCCCGTTCGTCGGCGACAAAGTCCACGATGGTAAAGTCAGTCTCGTGGCCGACGCCAGTGATGACAGGTATCGCGCTCTCCGCAACCGCCATGGCCACACCTTCATCGTTGAAGGCCCACAGATCCTCGATACTACCGCCGCCGCGCGCCACCATCAACAGATCGATCGGCTCGAACTCACTGCTGTAACGGTTCGCCGTATGGATGGCGTCGACGATCTGGGCCGGTGCATCGGCGCCCTGGACCAGCGTCGGAAAGACGATGACATCCACCAACGGCCAGCGCGCAGACAGAACGCGCAGAATGTCACGCAGCGCCGCGGCGTCAGGGCTTGTTACGACGCCAATTCGGGCCGGCGCAGGGGGCAGCGGCCGCTTGCGCTCGGCCGCAAACAGGCCAGCCGCGTCCAGCCGCGCCTTCAGCTCCTCAAACTGGGCATAGAGCTGGCCCCGACCCGCCGGCTGTAGCCGGTTCACATATAGTTGGTAGTTGCCGCCCTCAGGATAGACACTCACATAGCCATGGGCGATGACCTGATCCCCCTCCCGCGGCAGCCAGCTTTGGGCCTGGACACTGCCGCGCCACATGACCGCGTTGATCGTGGCGCCGGTATCTTTCAAACGGAAATAGACATGGCCGCTGGCGGCGCGTTTCCAATTGCTCACTTCGCCGACGACCCACAGGTCGCGAAGCATATCGTCACCCTCGAAGAGCATAACAATGTGGGTGGTCAGAGCGCTTACGGAGATTGGGTTCATGGCAGTCATTCGGAACGATCTGGTGTGGTAGGTGGTCTCAAGATAGGCCGCGCCGTGGCAACCGGTCAGCTTGGCATTGTAACACAGGCGCGCCAGACTGGGATGGTTTGGAACCCTGAGGAGAGACAACCTGGCTCCCCAGCAAATCGCCATTGTCCTACATAATAGGCAGCGATTGGCCCTTTTCAATTGGCGATTGACACAATACAATTGACGCCACGTGCCAATTGTCTGGACAAAGTGAGGCAGTTAGATTTCACCATGCCCGCAGTGATGCACATCGATCGGTCCGCAGATACGCCAATCTACCGGCAGATCGCTGAACAGTTCAAAGAAGAAATCGCCAGCGGCCGGATGCCCGCCGGCGCCCGCCTGCCCACGGTACGCCATCTGGCTGCTCAGCTGGGCGTGACACGGCTCACCATCCAGAACGCCTATGCCGAGCTACAGAGCAGCGGCTGGATCGAGGCCACGGTGGGACGCGGAACCTTTGTGAGTAGCCAGGTCCAGGTGCGTCCCCGGTGGGCATCCGCCGGCCCCGTGGCGACGCCGGCCGCGGTCATGGGCGATATTCTGGAAATGGGCCAGGCGCAAGGTATGCGCTCCATGGCCAGCGCCTCGCCGGACCCGGCACTCTTTCCTGCCGACGAATTCTGGGACTGTCTGGCCGAGCAACGCCAGGCTGTTATGGCTGTGGCAGGCTATGCGCCAGCGCAGGGCGATCCAGGTCTACGAGTCGAGGTGGCCGACCTGTTACGAGATCGGGGTATTGACGTCACGCCCGACGAGATTCTCATCACCTCCGGCGTCACACAGGGTCTGGCGCTGCTGGCCCAGAGCCTGGCCCAGCCGGGCGACACCATCCTGGCAGAATCGCCAACCTACGTGGGCTTCCTGCACCAGATTCGCACCTACGGCCTGCGACCCGTTGGTGTGCCCCTGGACGAAGAAGGCCCTGTTCTGGAAGCCGTTGAACAACAGGTTGCACGCCAGCGGATACGTTTCTTCTATACGATCCCGACCTTTCAGAACCCAACCGGCTACTGTATGTCACCCGCGCGACGGGCACAACTGCTAGATCTGGCCGGCCGCTATGGATTCTACCTGGTGGAGGACGATCTATATGGCTGTGTCGCCTATGACAAGCCTGCGCCGGCGACGCTCTGGAGCATGGACCAGCATGATCAGGTCATCTACCTGAGCAGCTTCTCAAAGACGCTAATGCCCGGCCTGCGCCTGGGGTATATGATCGCGCCGCGGCCGCTGCGAGAACAGCTCGTTTCGCTGCGGCTGGCCGCGGATCTGGGCAGCCCCCTCCTGCTCCAACGTACCCTGGCTGCCTTTCTGCACCGGGGTGGGTTTCGCAAGCATTTGCGCCGCATATTACCCATCTGTCGTGAACGCCGCGATGTCACGTTGCGCACCCTGGAAACATCGATGCCGCGGGAAGTCACCTGGACGGAGCCACAAGGCGGGCTCTGTTGCTGGCTTACCTTCCCCGACTCACCAGGGCTGCGCGATATTTACCGCCGGGCACTCGAGCGAGGTTGGGCCTTTGCACCGGGTCACGTATTTCTGCCCCAGCCGGATGAGACCCCCCATCTGCGGCTCTGTTTCGGCAGCTTGCCGCCTGAAAGCCTGCGTCGCGGCATCATAACGTTGGGCCAGATTGTACGCGAACGCATGGCGGTCGACAGCGGCGAGCCCGCGCCGGCGGTAGACTGGACACCATTGGTGTGAGAACGGGCCCGTCGTCAGGGCGCTTCGAACACCGTTAATGGTTAGATAGTACACTACGATCAACCTGAGGAAATGAGGAGAACGTATGCCCCGCTTTGCCTATTTTGAAGGAGCGATCCGGCCCATCGAGGAGGCTCGCATCAGCGTGAGGACCCATGCCTTGCACTACGGCACTGGCTGGTTTGGCGGCCTGCGCGGCTATTGGAATCAAGAGCAGGGCCAGATGTATGTATTCCGTATCGTCGACCATTTTCGCCGCTTTCTGAACAGTGGCAAGCTGCTTATGGCCAACCTGCCCTATACGCCTGAAGAGCTGGCGGCGATTACGCTCGACCTGCTGCGCGCCGAGGGCTACCAGGAAGATTGTTATATCAGGCCATTGGGCTACAAGGCCGACGAAGTGATCGGTGTGCGCATTCACGATCTGCACGACGCGGTGGCCATCTTTGCCACACCCTTTGGCCGCTACATCGAGGACGAGGAGGGCGCGCGCGTCTGTTTCAGCAGCTGGCGCCGCGTAGACGATACGGCCTTGCCCCCGCGCGGCAAGCTGTCTGGAAGTTATGTCAATAGCGCGCTGATCAAAAGCGAAGCCGTCCTCAATGGCTTCGACGAGGCCCTGGTGCTGAACCAGGACGGTCACGTGGCCGAAGGCAGTGCCGAAAACGTCTTCATTCTACGCGACGGCGTTCTCATTACACCGCCCGTCCACAGCAACCTGCTGGAAGGCATTACCCGGCGCTCCGTCATGGAGCTGGCGCAAAGTGAGCTCGGCGTGCCCGTCGTGGAGCGCGAGATTGACCGCAGCGAAGTATATGTGGCCGACGAGGCATTCTTTTGCGGCACCGGCGTGCAGGTGGTGGCCATTGCTTCTGTCGACCACCGTCCCATCGGCAGCGGGAAAATCGGCCCAGTCACACGCTCACTGCGGGATCTCTATTTTCGAGTCGTGCGCGGCCAGGAAGCGAAATACCGCCAGTGGCTGTCTCCGGTGTACGAAGAAGTGGCGGTGGGCTAACCAGGCGTTGCCCGGGCGCCCGATTGCACAGCGCCGGCGAGCATAGGTTCACAGCCCGCGTGCTCCATCGTCCGATCAACCTAACTTGCCAACGGGCTCACCTTGTGAGCAACGACCTATGAGCAGAGATACGACCATCAAGTCAACTGTAGAGCGCCAGTTCAGCCAGGTAGCGGAAAAGTATCGCGTGAGCACCGTGCATGCTGCGGGCGAGGACCTGGGACGCCTCGTCGAGTTGGCGGCCTTGACAGGCGCGGAGTATGTGCTGGACGCAGGCAGCGGCGCGGGTCACACCGCGCTGGCTGTCGCGCCCCACGCGCGGCAGGTTATCAGTGTAGACCTGTCAGCCGCAATGTTGGCACAGGGGCGCGGCCTGGCGGCTGAGCGGGGCCTGACCAACGTAGTGTTTGAGGTGGGTGACGTGGAGGCGTTACCTTATCCTGACGCGTCCTTTGACGTCATCACCACGCGCTACAGCGCACATCATTGGCCCCATCCCCAGCGCGCTGTCGCCGGGTTCCGGCGGCTGCTGCGTCCGGGCGGGCGCCTACTGCTGAGCGATATTGTCTCGTACGATGACGTCACCCTGGACACGCACCTGCAGACCATCGAGCTTTTGCGTGATCCGTCCCATGTCCGCGATCATACGGCGGGCCAATGGGTGGCCATGCTTGCGGCAGCGGACTTCCAGGCTACGGTGGCGTTCCGCTGGAGTGTACGCCTGCAGTTCGATGACTGGGTCGCACGCATGGCCACGCCGCCAACAGCGGTCGCCATGCTGCGACAGCTCCTGGCCAATGCGCCGGCGGAAGTGCGGACCGCGCTGCGTGTCGAAGAAGATCACTCATTCACTATCCCGGCGGCTATGATTGTTGCCTCGTAACCAGGGGGGCCGGCTAAGTTCGTGTGCTGAGCACACGCGGCTTACACAGTATGTCACAACAACAAAGTCTTCTAACCCACGAACAGGTACAAGCCGGCCAGTACGAAAGCGAAATGACCCGGCGCGCTGAGTTTCTAGCGGGCGTGCGCGCCACGATTCCGTTGGTCGTCGGCGCCATACCCTTTGGCATTATCTTCGGCGCGTTGGCGGTCAGCAGCGGCCTGACAGCAGGCGCCGCCGCGGCCATGTCGGCATTCGTCTTCGCCGGGTCATCCCAGTTTGTTGCGGCGGGGTTGGTGGCGAATGGCACGGGTCTCGCGATTATCGTCCTAACCACCTTTGTCGTGAATCTGCGCCACATGCTCTACAGCGCCAGCCTCGCGCCCCGTATGCAACACCTGCCCCAGCGCTGGTTGCTGCCATTGGGCTTTGCGCTGACAGATGAGTCCTTTCTCGTCGTGGCCGAGCGCTATCAGCGGAACGACCCTTCACCTTACAAGCACTGGTTCTTCGCAGGATCCGCCCTGTTTATGTACACCAACTGGCAGATCTGTACGTGGATCGGTATTGTGGCCGGGCAGGCGATTCCGAATCCAGCCAGTTGGGGGTTGGATTTTGCCCTCGCGGTGACCTTCATTGGTATGCTGGTACCTGGCTTGCGCAGCCGGCCGGTCGTCGCGTGCGTGGTGGTCGCGGCCGCGGCCGCTTTCCTATTTGCCGGGCTCCCCAATCGCCTGGGCCTGATCGTGGCCTCGTTGCTTGGTGTAGCGGCAGGCATGGTGGCCCAGCGGGTTCGCGGGGAAATAGCCAGTTGAATCGACATGATTGGGGAGATAGAAACCGGATGCAACGCGCCGAAACCGTTCATGTGATCGAAGTACCCAATCAGGGCGGAAAGGGATCTGGACACCATGTCCATCTCTGAACCTCTCCTCATTGCCGGCATGGCGACGGTAACCTTTGCGGTGCGGTACCCTGTGCTGGCATTGGTCAGCCGGGTCAAGCTGCCACAGGTGATCCTGGATGCCATGAAGTTCATCCCGCCGGCCGTGCTGACCGCCATCATCGTACCGGCGGTAGCCATGCCACAAGGCCAGGTCGACATCAGCTTGAACAACCCCTATCTGGTGGCTGGGATCGCGTCCGCCGCGCTTGCCTGGCGCACGCGCGACTTGCTCTGGACAATTCTCCTGGGCATGGGCATCTTTTTACTCTATAAATCACTAATTGGAATGTGGGGAGCATAATGGAGCTTGAACAATTGCGCGCGGCCGGCTTTATGCGGCCGGCCTATGGTGGCGGCTGTTTCGCCGACATCCCTCATTTCATGCGCGCCGTGCTCACGGGCGCGCCGTCACCCATCACGCCCGCAGGCTGGGCGGAGATGCCGCAACGCTACCAACGCGTCATCGCGCTCTTTGTGGACGCCTTTGGCTGGCGTTTCTTTGACAAGTTTCAGGACCATCCGCTGCTCCAGCGCTTTGTGCGCAAGGGCAGCGTCAATCAACTCACTTCCCAGTTTCCGTCGACCACCAGCGCACATGTGACGACGCTCTATACGGGACAGACAGTGGGCCAGCATGGTGTCTTCGAGTGGTTCTACTACGAGCCTGAGGTGGATCGCGTCATCGGTCCCCTGCTTTATTCTTACGCGGACGACAAGGGACGTGAGACGCTGGCGACGGCCAACATCGCGCCGGAGAGGATCCTGCCCCAAGGGCTGCTGGCGAGCGAGCTGGCGGCCGCAGGCGTTTCAACTGTGGCGTTTCAGCCGCGCGAGTTTGCCTTTTCGACCTACACCAGCCGCATGGGCGCGGGCGCGCAGCTTGTGCCCTACTACTCCTTGCCCGAGGCGCTGGTTAACCTGCGCCAGTTGCTTGGCCAGCAGCACGGGCCGGCCTGCTTTGTGCTCTATACAGGGACCTTCGATTCCATCTGCCACATCCATGGACCATCCTCGCCACAGGCCGAGCTGGAGCTGCTTGCGCTCCTTGACCTGCTAGAGCGCTGGTTTGTCCAGGAAGTGGAAGGCCAGCTGGATGACACGCTGTTGATGCTCTTTGCCGACCATGGCCAGATCGAAGTCGATCCGCAGATAACCCGCTATCTCGACCTGCTGCCCGTGGGCAAGCCCCTCACCCAACTCCTGCGCCGCAACCGGCAGGGACAGGTGATCGCGCCGGCCGGCTCATGGCGCGACTACTTTGTCTACGCCGAAGAATCCGCCCTGGACGACGCGGAAGGGCTGCTGCGTGAGGCGCTGGACGGCTATGCGGCAGTTGTGCGCACGGCAACATTAGCGGAGGCGGGTTTCTTCGGTCCCGAGCCGGTTTCGGCAACGTTTGCCGCCCGCGCCAGCAACCTTGTCGTGCTGCCCTATGGCAACGGCTCGGTCTTCTGGAGCGACAATGGGCGGTTCGGAGACAAATTCCGCGGCCACCATGGTGGTCTGACCCCGGCTGAGATGCAGATTCCGCTCCTGCTGCACCCGCTCCAGGGCTGAGCAGACAAGCGTAACACCTGGTGCAGGCCTGTGAGCGCGGCCCCAGCTTGGCGAAATCGCCATGGGGCTCGCCTCGTCCCTGCATCGATTGACAATCTAACGAGAGGAACAGGTATGTCGCGCTTTCCACTATGGCAGATCGATGCATTCACCGACCGGCCACTGGCTGGGAACCCCTGCGCCGTGGTCTTCGATGCGGGCGATCTAAACGACGAACAGATGCTGGCCATCGCGCGGGAGATGAACTTGTCCGAAACCGCCTTTGTGCGGCCTTCGGAAGTGGCCGACGCGGGCGCGCGTTACTTCACGCCGGCCGAGGAAATCCCCATGGCTGGCCACCCAACCGTGGCTACGATCCACGCGCTGATTACCTCGGGAAGGCTGCTGCTGCGGGGCTCGCGTACGCGATTTACGCTTGAGCTGCCCGCGGGGGTGATTCCAGTGGATGTGGAGTGCGGCGCTGACGGTCAGCGCCACATCGTTATGCAGCAGCTCAAACCCCGCTTTCTGGCCACCTACACGGCGGAGGTGGTGCTGCCCGTTTTCGGCCTAACCCCAGCAAATCTGCTGCCGGGTGCCGTGATCCAGACCGTCAGTACGGGCACGCCACAGCTGATGATTCCGCTGCGCGACCATGATGCGCTGCGGCGTATCCGGGTCGACGCGGCGGCCTACACCGCATTGCGCGCGCGGGGCGATTTCTTCAGCCCGCATCTATTCTGTTTGGGAGGCGTGACGGAGGCCGGGCAGACCTTTGCGCGCCATTTCGGCGTGCCGCCAGATTCGCCTGAAGACCCATTTACCGGCTCGGCCACGGGCGGTATGGCTGCCTATCTGTGGCGCTATGGGCTCATCGATAAGCCGGTCTTTACGGCAGAACAGGGCCATTGGATGGCGCGCCCTGGCCAGGCAGCTGTTGAGGTCATTGGCCCGCGGGAAAACGTAGAGGCTGTACGCGTCGGTGGCACAGCCGTTACGGTCTTTGTGGGCGAGCTGATGGTGTAGCGCATACGGTCGAAAAGACACGGCGCCGCCCATCGATCTTGATCGGGCGGCGCCGCTTGCTATAGATGGCTTTTTCGGTTGGGCACAGGGGCATACCCTGGGCTAGGTACTCACGGCACCAGGGAGATACGCCCCTCCCCGCCAACGGGATAATCCGCGGCGCTGATGACGCCACCCAGGCCCGTCTCGATGTAGTTGGCCAGCGCCTGCTGGTAGCTTACGCCCACAGTGGTAAAGGGCGCGCCGCGGAACGGGTACTCGTCGCCGCCGCGAGCCAAGAAGTCAATTGTGGCAACCGTCAGGTCGGGGCCCGCCACGATACTGCCGCCGCTAACGATTACCGTGCCGTCATCCAGCACAACCTCCAGCACACGGGTGCCGGGGACTGCGACGGTTCCGTCAGGGTTCAACACCTGTGCTGTACCTGACGCCGAGTACGTAAAGCGGAAGCCAGAGATTTGGGCAAAGCGACCGGTGCCCGCTGGCGTGTCCCCAGGCTGCGTCCGTGAGACCGCGTTCTCCAGGATCTCCTTGAACTGGCTGCGTGGAATGTTCTCCAGCACTGACACAAAGTTCGGGAACGGCACCATGCTGAAGGTATCCAGCTCGGTGATGGGGCCAGCCGGAATGATCGTGTCGTTGCGAATTCCGCCGCCGTTCTGCAGGGCGACGTCCGGCACAGCCACGCCGAAAGCGGGCGCCAGTTCTGTCGCCTGCCAGCGCAGAGAATCTGCAATCAGGTTACCTTCATTGGTCTCCACGGCGCGCACGCTGGAGCGTCGCCCGTCAAGGTCCACTTCAGAGACACCCACGACATTGGTCGCCAGCGCCTGCAGGTAGGCGATAAGGGGGTCAACAACCAGCGCCTGCATTTCTGGATCGGGGGCAACTGCATCGTCGCAGGGCAGCGTCCCGCCGCAGTCGTCGCCAGCGATCCGCACCGGGTTGCTCAGACCGTCGTCGATACCTATGACGTTACCAGCTTTGTCAAAGCCAACCACCAGCCGGCCCACGTCGCCGTAGCTTCCCGCCGTTGTCACAACGGGGATATCGTGACCGTTGCCGTCCTGCGCAATGATGGGATAGGGGCCGAAGACGCTGCCTGCGTCACCAGGGATCAACAAGGTGCCGGGGTTGGCCAGGAGCTCGTCGCCGCCGCCAGCCACCATGACATCCAGCCCGGTTACCTGGCCGGCCAGGGCAATGTCCTGGTCGATATCCTGCAGGTGGCTGATGAGGATGATCTTCTGCACGCCCATCCCTTCCAGCTTGTTCACTTCAGCCTGGACCGCGCCGGCCACATCGTCGATGACGCCCACGTTGCGTGGGCTGGAGATAAAGCGCAGACTCGGCGTGGTTGCGCCAATGACGCCGATGAGCTCGCCCCGCTCCTTGACTACCGTGCTGCGCGCGATGCGCCCCTGGTCAAAGAATGCCTGTAACCGGGGCTCGCCCGTATAGTCGAGATTGGCGCTGAGATAAGGCGGCTGTGTGCGAGTATAGCCGGCAATAAAGTCGGCCAGTATATCGGGGCCGAAATCAAAATCATGGTTGCCAATGGCCACGGCATTGTAGCCGATCAAGTCCATGGCGATGGTGTCGTAGAATGGGATACCTTTGTCCAGGCTCGCATTAAATTCGGGTCCGGCCAGGAAATTATCGCCGGACGAAACCATAATCACGCCCCGTTTGGCGCCGGGCTGGCTGGGTGGCCCGTGGATGGCCTGCCACTTGAGGCGGTCCACGACACTCTTGAAGCGCGCCGCGCCGCCAAAATCTTCGAGCCCGCTGCCCAGATTGATCAGGTCGGACTCGCCATCGTTGTTGTGGAGGATCGTGAGCCAGAAATCCACCTTAGGGGGCGGGGCTGCGCTGGAACCCGATGGTAGCAGCGAGAGCACAAACAGAACTACGAGGCCGAGGGTGAAGACACGGTGCTTGAGCATGGTGACCTCCCGGTGGGAACATGGGGTCGAACGCGGAATACGACCTGCAGCGGCAACCGGTCGGGGGATTAGGGGAAAGAGGGATATAGTACGCTGCGTACGTTACACAAAACCATTATAGCAGATTTTCGGTCCGGAGCTGGCGCAGGCGTGCCTGGCAGGCCTTTGGATCTCCTACGCGAGGGGGGAGCCAGGCCTGGCTCCCCCCTCGAAAATCCGTAATCGGCACCAAACAACATGGCCGCAGCGTTTTCAGACTACTCCTGCTCCGATGCGCGCTGGGCGCGGTATTTTTCGTCCAGGCCATCGATCTTGGCTACTTTGGGGGCGGATCGGCCGCCCTGGAATTCGCTCTCCAGCCAGATGTCAATCAGCTTCTCCGCGACGGAAGGACCCGTGATCTGGGAACCGAAGGTAATAATCTGGGCATTGTTGCTGGCGACGGCGCGTTCGGCGGTATAGGGGTCCATCACGCACACTGCCCGGACGCCTGGCACCTTATTGGCGACGATCGCCATGCCAGCGCCCGTACCACAGACGAGGATACCGCGCGCGTATTTGCCTGCCCCTACCTCTTCGGCCACTTTGGCGCCAACGTCGGGATAATCGACCGGGGTCTCTTCGTTGACGCCATAGTCGTCGACCTGGTAGCCCTTCTGGATCAGGTAGTTGCGAATCACATTCTTCAAAGGCAGGCCATAGTGATCGGCGCCAATTATAATCCGTTGACTCTTGTCCATCGATCTCTCCTTTTGGTGGTTGTCCAACATCAATACCGGCCTAGCACACGCGCCAGCTTACGCACGGTGAAACGATCTCGCAAGAAATGGCCATTGGCAGCTGCCAGTTCCAGCTCCGCGTCGCTTAGGCCGATCTGCGCGACGGAGGTGGGCCCGCCCACCTTGCTCAGCAGCCCGGCGATCTCACTCGCGGGCAGCACCTGCGCCGCGATCTGCCGGATCTCCTCCCAGTGTTCCAGAATCCGGCGCTTCAGGCCGTCATATTGCGCCGCGGTGAGGGAAAGGAAGCGCTCCTGGGCAGCCGCGACCTCATCGGCCAGGTCACCATAGGCGGCGCGTATACGCGCCATTTCATCCGCCCGGCTGGGCAGTGTCGAAGCCTCCAGCAGATCCGCCACGTCCTGGCGGGAAAGGCGGCCAATCCAGTCATAGAGCCCTGCAACCTGCACGGTAGCGACGCCGACCTTGGCTCCGTGCAAGATGGCAGGACGGCCTTCACGCAGGAGTTTCATCTCCCAGTAGTGGGAGTAGTGATGCTCGGCGCCAGATGCTGGCCGCGAGCTGCCGAAGTCAAGCATACAGTAGCCCGACTCAAGCAGCGCGTCCATGAGCCGGGAGACGCCTGCGGGCGAACCACGGCCAATATCCTCCACATTATCGATGCAAAGCTGCACAGCCGCCAGGGTACGTTGGGCAATTGGCTCATCATACGGCTCATCCCAGAGCAGCCGGCCGATGCGCCAATCTGCAATGGAGGTGATCTTTCCCAACATATCGGCAAAGCCGGCCGCGATCATGGCACGCGGCGCGTGGGCGAGCGTATTGATATCCGCAAAGACGGCAGCAGGCGCCTGTGCGATGACGGTCACTTTGACGCCGTGAATGATCAGCGGCGCGCCGATGGAGGCAAAGCCATCGACCGAGGGCGCAGTCGGTACGGAAATAAAATCTGATTTGGTGCGGTGGCTGACAAAGCGGGTAATATCGGTCACAGTGCCTGAGCCCACCGCAACATAGGTTCTGTTCTCCCGGTCAGCCTCGACCAGCACGTCAAAAACGTGGTTGGCGTCAGCCACAACTTCCTCTGTTTGAAAGACCACCGTTTTCAGATCAATGCCGGTCTGCCGCAGAGCCCTTTCCACCTTTTCTCCCTGCGCGGCATATGTGTTCCGGTCGGCCACCATGAGCAGTTTGCCCAACCCCTCGGCACGACAGAACTCAACAAGATGCTCTACGGCCCGTTCATCGATGGTCACGACCTTCGGTCTAACGCTCGTCATAGCTCACTCTCCTATAGCTGCATGGCTCGGACTAGATAGCCCAGCAAAACGAAACCGGCTTCCTCAGCCGTCCGCCCAAAGGTCACAATGCCGTCCTCGTGGCCAGCCATGGCAAAAATCCGCGTCTCTTTCAGATCCGATTCTTTGTAGAGACGACGGACTTCAGCGGCCATCTCCGGTGAGCCATAGGGAACAGGGCCGGTTACGGGAATCGACAGTGCCTGTGCGTGACGCCAGATATGGGGGGAGTGAGCATGCATGACCCAACGAATCGAACTGTCCAGGGCATAGATGGTGCCATGGGTCAGTGACTCCGATGATGGTCCAACCGGGCCTTCGGCTATGAGGTAGTTTTCATCCGGATAACAGGCCTTCACGACCACATAGTGTTCGACAGTCAGGTCGGCGATGCCGCCCGTCTGCGTGCCCGTAATCACGAAAGCGCGCTCGCATTCCCGCGCTTCCTCGCTATTCAGACGGCAACTGATGTTGCCAAAACCATAGCCGCCATACCGGTTTGGGTCCTGTCCGATCAGCTGGGTGAGAACCAGGAGTTTGCGCCATGCGTTCAACTCGCGCAGCTCTGTTGCGGGCAGGGCGGGCGCCGGCGTGTAATCACACCGGAACTTTACGATCCCTTCTGAAGGTGCCATCACTTTTTCCTTTAATCTTTCTAGTTGTTCCAACGATCCCTACATTTCCAGTTGCGCGATACGGGCCAGATTTGTCTATTTTTCGCTTTGCTTCTGGCTCATATCACGCATCAGATCTCGCAGCTGGCGATATGTATTCTGGTATTGTCGCACATAGTATGCGTATTGCTGATGCCGGCCGGCGTCTGGGAGGTACTCGTGGCTGATAGCCGTCATCTTTTGGGCAGCTGTGGCGAGATCCGGATACAGCCCGGCGCCAGCCGCCGCCACAACCGCCGAGCCGAGCAGCGATGCCTCAGGCTCGCGCGTCACAAACAGGGTTTGGCCCACCACATCGGCATAGATCTGCATGAAGAGCGGGCTGTTGGTCGCGCCCCCGCTGGCGATGATCCGTTCCACGGCAAAGCCGTGGCGAGCAAAGGTCAGCAGAATATCCTGCGTCCCGTAGGCAATGCCCTCCATCAAGGCGCGGAACACGTGGCCGCGGCTCGATTGGAGCGAGAGTCCCCAGATGGCGCCTCGGGCACTGGAGTCAGTGTGGGGCGTCCGGTTGCCCTGGAAATAATCCAGCACAATCAAACCCTGCGAGCCCGGCGGCACCTGCTCAGCTTCTTCGTCCAGCAGCTGGTAGATCGATTTTCCCTGTGCCTGTGCTTCAGCCGCCACCGCGTCGCCAAAGTTACGTTTGAACCAGGAGAGGATTGAGCCAGTCGAGACCTGCCCAGCCTCCACGAGGTTCAGGCCAGGGATGAGAGCATTGGGAAAGCCACCAAAGATACCGGCAAAGTGGAACTCCTCGGCCGCCAACGCGGACAGTACATTCGAAGACCCCATGATCACACCCATATCGCCGAGCGCGACCACACCCTGGCCCAGCAGGCCAATAAAGGCATCGCCGCCGCCCGCCGCAACAGGAATCCCAGGGCGAAGACCCAGCTCGGCGGCCGCTGGCGGCGCCAGCGCACCGACCACTTCGCCGACGCCAAGAATGTCCCGCGGGAACTTGCCCGTGATCTCTCCCAAACCCACCGTCTCGAAGAAATGGCCCGGCCAGCCGCCATCTGGCTCATGATAGAACCAGCGCTGCGTGACTGTGTTGATGTTGAGGGACAGCCGCCCCGTCAGCTGGTAGGCCAGCCAATCCGTGTATTCGAGCAGGCAATGGGTGTTTTCGTAGATATCCGGCTCGTTCTCCTTCAACCAGAGCATTTTGGGCGGCATCCACTCAGCGTTGACGCCGGCCAGGGAATAGCGCAGAGCTGGATCCCCAGTAGCAAAAATACGGCCAGCCTGCTCGTTTGCCCGCACATCCATCCACAGCAGGGCGCGGCGCAGTGGCTTGCCGCGTTCATCCATGGGCACCAGCGTGCAGGTCGTAGCGTCCGCGCTGATCCCGGCAACTTCCTCGGGGCGCACGGCTGCACGCTGCAGGCAATCATGCACCGCGCCCACCAGCCCGTCCCACCACTCCAGCGGGTCCTGTTCGGCCCACCCTGGCCTGGGGAAATAGGTGCGATAGTTGCGTGCGCCAAGGGCAATGCGGTTGCCCTGCAGATCAAATAGGCCGGCCTTGATTGCCTCCGTGCCAGCATCGATGCCCATGACATAGGGAGCCTGTGCGGCGCTCATGTGTCTGCCAACTTTCTTGCGTGTCTACCGGACCAACAGGCCCTTCTGCTCATTGATCGACCTCTGCCAGCTTCTGGTACGCCTCACGCAGCGCCGGATAGAGCTGGCGGTAAATCTCGTACAGCGCATCATAGTGCGCGGTGTGCTGCACCTGTGGCCGGTATTCCGAGCCGGTCGCGACGACGCGCGCCACAGCCTCCTCTAGCGACCGGTAGAGACCCACTCCCACACCGGCGACAATCGCGTCACCCATGGCTGCGCCCGAGGCTCTTTGGGGCAGGCGGATGGATCGATTGAGCACATCGGCCTTGATCTGATTCCATAAGGGGCTACGTGCGCCGCCGCCCACACAGGCCAGCGCGGTCACGTCAAAGCCAGCAGCCGCAGCTACTTCGAGATTGTGGCGCAGGCCATAGGCCGCACCTTCCATGATGGCGCGCACCAAGTCGGCCTTTTTTGTCGCCAACGACAGACCAAAGAAGACGCCGCGGGCGTTGGTGTCCCATACCGGCGAGCGTTCGCCGTACATGTACGGTAAGAAGATGAGTCCGTTGGCGCCCGGCGGGCTGGTCGCTGCCTGCTCTCCCAGCAGATCAAAAGGATCGCACCCCCGATGTGCAGCTTCCTGGCGCTCGCGTTCGCCGAGCTGGTCACGAAACCAACGCAACGCGCCGCCCGTGGCGACCATGGCGCCGACTACCATATGGAGCCCAGGGGCAGGATGGCCGATGGGGATCAGGTCACGACCTCGATAGGGCCGGTCGCTGCAGATGAGCAACACCGTGGACTGGCCTGTCATCTCGGCCGCGTCGCCGACGCGAACGATACCCGCTTCCACTGCGGCGCCAGCGCCATCGACCATGCCCGCCACCACGGGTGTCCCGGCCGCCAGCCCTGTTGCGGTAGCCGCGGCGGCAGTCACTTCACCGACGACCTGCGCACAGGGGACGACGGGCGGCAGCTTTTCCTGCGCGAGACCCAAAGGCGCCACAAGCGCCCCAGCCCATTGGCGCCGTGCGCTGTCGAACAGCAGCGTAAGCGGCCCCTGTGAGTTGTCCATGCAAAAGACGCCGGTCAGCCTATGGACGATAAATCCGTTTGCCTGGAGCAGCTGGTAAGTACTGGCGTACGCGTCCGGTTTCTGGTCCCGCAGCCAGAGCAATTTGGGGGCAAGGTAATAGGGATCGATGCGCCCGCCGTTGACCTGCGCGACGACCTCTTCACCCAACTTCTCACGCATCATTGCGCACTGTGGCTCGGACCGCCGGTCCATCCAGATCAGGGCCGGATGCACCGGCTCGCCCTGGCGGTTGACCGCCACCAGGGTGGGTGACTGGCAGCTCACCCCGATGGCTGCCACGGCTTCTGGATCGGCGGCGCTGGCGGCGAGAACCTGGGAAACCACGTGACAGGTCGCCCGCCACCATGCTTCAGGGTCCTGTTCGGCCCAGTTAGGCTGTGGATAGGATGTAGGATATTCCTCGCTGGCCTGCGCCAGAATATGGCCGTCCCGTTGGCACAGAATGGCCTTTGTGCTGGTCGTTCCGATGTCGATGCCAAGCAACAGTTCTGGGCGCATATCAGCTCAGCCAGTGCGCACATCTAGGGCGCTGCGATTTACACAAAACTGGAGGGGACGCTGCGCAAAGCAGTTGGCCACGTCGCGGGCGACCTGCTCAGCACCGCGGCGCGCGGACTCCTGTGAGGACCCGCCAACGTGCGGTGTCACTGTAACGTTGGGCAGCTTCAACAGCGGCCACCCAGCCGGCGGCGGCTCCTCTGGGAAAGTATCCAGGCCTGCGCCCGCGAGATGGCCGCTCGCCAGCGCGTCGTGCAGGGCCTCATAGTCGACCAGGGGGCCGCGTGCCGTATTGATGAAATAGGCATCACGCTTCATCATGGCAAACTGGGAGCGGCCCATCATGCCCCGGGTCTCCGGCGTCACGCGGGCGTGCAGGCTCACAATGTCGGACTCGCGCAGCAGGACCGGCAGATCGACACGTTCCACCTCCAGCGCCTGGAACCGTTCGTCCGGCGTGTAGGGATCGAAGGCAAGGACGCGCATGCCAAAGACCTTCAGGAACGGTACGAGCGCCTGGCCAATCGCGCCGAAACCGATCAGGCCAATGACCTGCCCGCGCAACTCGCGGCCCGTGCGGTCATAGCGATAGAGATCGCCACGCCAGACCCCTGCACAGAGCGCGGCGTGGGCGCGGGCAATGCCGCGACATTCGGCGAGCAGCAAGCCAACCGTGAATTCCACGACTGCCTGGGAATTGCGTGCGGGAGCGTTCACGACGGGAATCCCGCGTTTGCTCGCCGCCGCTACGTTCACATTGACTGGCCCGCCGCGGCAGCAACCGATCACGCGCAGCCCAGGCGCCCGGGCCAGCACAGACTCTGTGACCGGCGCCACATGGGTAACCAATGCCTGCGCCCCAGTTACCAGATCGGCGACAACCTCAGGATCCCCTACATATTCACTAACTTCAGCCCCGTGCATCAGCGGCACATCGGGCCAGGTAACTTCCATGGCGGCGAGCTCAAACGGAATGCCCGCAGCTGCCAGTTCACGCTGTAACGCCTCCTCGAAGAGCGAGGCGCGGACGAAATAGTCACCAATAATCGCAATCCGGTTTAGCACAGCCAATCCTCACAGATCATGGAGCGACC
>JACFMY010000739.1 GCA_019455155.1 Caldilineaceae bacterium | reverse complement strand
AGCTGTGGTCCAACTTCCGCGTGGTTCAACGCATGTAGCAGGGGCAGGCTTTTCTTCTTACGCAGAATATCGTTTCCCGCCGCTTTCCCCGTTACCTCCGGTTGGCCCCAGATGCCCAACAGATCGTCCTGAATCTGAAAGGCAAGGCCGATACGCTGGCCAAAGGTGCGCAGTGCGGCGTCCTGTTGGGGATGCATGCCGCCAATCATCCCGCCAATGGCCACACTGGCGCCAATCAGGGCTGCAGTCTTGCCCTGGATCATGCGCAGATATTCAGACACCTGCACATCATCGCGCTGCTCAAAACTCATATCGAGGTATTGGCCTGCAGTCAGCTCCAGGCAGGTTTCAGTAAAGAGCCTCAAGGCACAAAGGGTGGCTTCGGCGCTGACACCCTGATCCGGCAAGCGTTGCAGCGCGGCAAAGGCCAGAGCAAACATGCCGTCACCCACATTGACAGCTTGTGGTATACCCCACAGCCTCCAGACCGTCGGCCGGTGGCGACGTTGCTCGTCGCCATCCTCCACGTCGTCGTGTACCAGGGAGAAATTGTGAAGGATTTCAAGGGCAGCCGCCGCTGGCAGGGCACGGGTGGGGTCGCTCCCTGCTTCAGCGCAGGCTAGCAGACAGAGCAGCGGCCGCAGCCGCTTACCGGCCGGCAGGGTTTCGGGCCGAAACTTTGCATCGACCCAGCCCATGTGATAGTGCATCATGCCATAATGTGCAGCCACAGCCCGCTCATCGCCGGCCAGCACGGCGCGCAACTCCGCCTCCAGGGGCGGCAACCAACGACCAACAAACGCCTGCAACCCATCACCTCTCATGCCAGATCGTCCTTATATATATTTATCGCGTGCAACGCAGCTATACGCACGGGACAGGGTGCACTTGCAGCGCCCCATGTCGCTTGACGCGCCCACGGTGCGTCTCTTTCAGGCGTACAAAGAGCAACCAGCTATTCAACTCTGTACGAAGCGTCTCGCCGCACCAACACCCCGGGGCGCCGCAGGGCGGCCAGATTGGCCGCGCCGCTGCAAAACATAGCAATCCGCATCTCATCCCGGAGCAGATCGATCTCTTCGGCCACAGCTGCCGCCGAGACCGCGGCGCGTTTGAGGAAAGGTGAAGCAAGCCCCACAAGGTCGGCGCCCAGCGCGGCGCATTTGGCAACATCCAGCCCGCTGCGGATTCCACCGCTGGCAAAGAGCCTGACGTCATCGCGGCCCAGCTCGTTACGCGCGGCACGTACCTGCAACAGACTCTCTACGGTAGGAATTCCCCAATCGGCAAAGGCGCCTGCCAGGCGGCGTAGCCGCTCCGTCGGCGCCCGGTGCATCTCCACCTGGCTCCATGACGTGCCGCCGGCGCCGGCCACGTCAATCGCGCTGATGCCGGCCTCGATGAGCCGCTGGGCAGTCTGGCCAGAGATGCCCCAGCCAACCTCTTTGGCCACGACCGGTTTACCCAGTGCACGGCAGACGGATTCGATCTTCTGCAGGAGGCCGCGCCATCGCACATCGCCTTCTGCCTGGACCGCCTCCTGGAGCGGGTTGAGATGCAAGATCAGGGCATCTGCCCCAATCATGTCCATGGCGCGACGACACTCGTCAACCGAGTAACCATAGTTGAGTTGCACTGCCCCCAGATTGGCCAGGAGCAGGATATCAGGCGCTATGTCTCGCACCCGAAAGGTCGCCTGCACGTCGTCGCGCTCAATACCCGCCCGCTGGCTGCCAACCCCCATCGCCACATTTGCCGCCTGCGCGGCCTCCGCCAGATTCCGGTTGATGGCGGCAGCTTCCGGTGTCCCGCCCGTCATGGAGCTGATCAGGAGCGGAGCCGAAAGCTGTCTACCGAAAACGGAGACAGCCGTATCTACTTCGTCAAGATCCAGCTCAGGGAGCGCCTGATGCACAA
>JACFMY010000092.1 GCA_019455155.1 Caldilineaceae bacterium | reverse complement strand
GCACTGCCCCAGAGCCCGCAACAGCTCAAGCAGCTCCTCATGGTTGCGGGTATCGAGCGCTATTTTCAGATTGCACGCTGTTTCCGCGACGAAGACCTGCGGGCCGATCGCCAGCCCGAATTTACCCAGCTGGATCTGGAGATGAGCTTCGTGGACGCGGCCGACGTGCGGGCGGTGATTGAGGCGATGTTGGTCGCCCTGAGCGCGGAACTGGTCCCCGATAAAGAGATACAGCAGATGCCGTTCCCTGTGATTCGCTATGCCGACGCCGTGGAGAAGTACGGCATCGACCGGCCCGACTTGCGCTTCGGGCTGGAGCTCTTCAACGTCACGGACGCGGTGCGCGACAGCGGCTTTGGCGTCTTCAAGAATGCTGCGACGGGAGGTGGCCTGGTCAAGGGTGTCGTCTATCCCGGCGGCAACAGCCTTGCCCGTCGCGAGATCGATGAGCTGACCGACTTTGTAAAGCACTATGGCGCCAAGGGCCTGGTGTGGATTGGCGTCGCGGCAGCGCCGGAGGCGGACGGCAGCTACGCGGCGGAAAGCCTGCGCAGCCAGGTGGCCAAATTCCTGTCGCCCGACGAGCTGCGGGCCATTGTCGACGCCAGTGGAGCGCAGGTAGGGGATCTGATCCTGCTTGTAGCCGACAAGGCCGCGGTCGTGAATCAGAGCCTGGCCAACTTGCGGCTAGAGATCGCGCGCCGCGCGGCGCTGATTGACTCCACCGTCTTGGCCTACTGTTGGGTCGTCGACTTCCCATTGCTGGAATACGACGACGAGTTGGGCCGGTGGCAGGCCGTACACCACCCCTTCACCAGCGCGCGTGACGAGGATTGGGAGAGGCTGGAAGAGGATCCGGGCAGCGTCCTGGCCAAGGCCTATGACGTCGTGCTCAATGGCTGGGAGATTGGCGGCGGCAGCATTCGTATCCATCGCAGTGACCTGCAAGACCGTCTCTTTGCGCGCCTAGGGCTGGGCGCGGCGGAGATTGAGGCGAAGTTTGGCCATCTCATCGAGGCCTTCCAGTACGGCGCGCCGCCCCATGGCGGCATAGCCCTGGGCATCGACCGTATGGCTGCGCTCTTCGCCGAAGCGACGAGCATCCGCGATGTCATTGCCTTCCCGAAAACCGCCGCCGGCACCGATCTTATGCTCGACTCACCCTGTCCCGTCGACGAGACACAAATGGAGGAGCTCCATATCATGATCCGGCCGGAACGAGGGAAAAAACCGGAGCAAAAATAGCAGAAAGGGGGCGCTGCAGCCGGCCGGGAGGCGGAGTCGGGGAAGGGCCGTAGGCCATGGCTAGCGCGTGGGCGCGGCTTGACATGGCATAGGGCCAATCCCGGTCCCCTTTTGTCCTGCCACAGGCCCTATGCTATACTACAAGTGACTCTGCGGAATGCGTGATCGGTTAGAAAACGGGGCGAGCCAACACTTCACAAACGGGAGCATGACAACGTGGCGTGGAAGTGGTAGCCCTGAGGCAAGACGGAAGCGTCCAGTCAGCACCCACCTGCGTCAGCAGGTTCGTACCCACTGGCCACACGATTCTGCGGAGTCTAAACGAGCAGGATGCCGCTTGATTGTTCAGGCGGCGTTTTTTTATTGGTGTCTGATTCATTTGCATCTGATTTTTCGGGTATCTGGTCTATTCTTATGTAGATGACCAGCGTGCACGCCACACGGGCGAATTGGGGATATGAGAGCAGACCGCAGCTTCATTGCCCTGTTACGCAAATGCAGATTATGTAATCTGGTTTGACTTGACTCCGCGGCGTATGATAACATTGCGCGGTTAGGGTTGCAGGCGATTTCTATACGTGTTATCTACGTGCCGCGACAAGCCCATTAACAGCGTGTCTTGATAGGCGCCCTGTTGAGAATGACCCGTATATAGAATAGTGGAGAATCGAACGTGAGCATTATTCGCACGCGTGTGGCTGACGATACGTGGGTGTTCACCAGCCGCCTCTATGTAGAGGTGAACGCCGGATTAGTGGTAACGCCCGAAGGCGGCATTCTCATCGATACGCTGCCCTTCCCATCTGAAACGCGCCAGATCATTGATTTTGCCGACCGTGTCTGTCCTGCGGGCATCAAGTACGTTGTCAATACGTTGAGCCACGCGGACCACGTCTATGGCTCTTACCTGTTCCCCGAAGCGGAGCTGGTCGCGCACGAGACATGCCTGGAGATGCTGAGGACCTATGGCGTCAAGGCGCTGGAAGAGGCCCGGGAACACACGCCAGAGCTGCGCGAGGTGTCGATCCGGCTGCCCAAGTTTGTCTTCAGTGAGGGCATGGTCATTCGCCTGGGCGGCAAGACAGTGCACCTGATCCACAGCCCTGGGCCGAGCCCGGACACCTGTGTCGTGCATGTCCGCGAAGAAAAAGTGCTTTTTGCCAGCGATCTCATGATGCCGGTCCCCATGATTTCGTCGCCCTGGGCCAACATCGACGCCTTTAGACGGTCCCTGCTCAACCTGCACGACTTCAACCTGGAGTCAATCGTACAGGGCCACGGCGACATCCTGCTGCGCGGCGAAGTCACGA
Source organism: Caldilineaceae bacterium (assembly GCA_019455155.1). GTDB lineage: Bacteria > Chloroflexota > Anaerolineae > Caldilineales > Caldilineaceae > JACFMY01. Next base: position 15,729 of record JACFMY010000092.1, on the reverse strand, counting down.
GCAGCATTGACAGCGGTGTGCGTTATCTCAACGACATTCAGCGCCTGGTTGCGCGGCTCATGGCGGACGGCGGCACCAAGCACGACCTGGCCGAATATGATATCGAGCAGTTCGGCCGCAGCCGCATTCCCCTGGGTGGTCTCGTCCAACAGTTCCACCTCAACAACCTGCACTATCTGTGGGAAAAGGCGCGGGCAGAACAGCGACAGCAGCGCCAGGCAGCCACAGCCTGAGGCAATGTACCGGGATAGACGATGAGCGAGGCAGCGCGCCTGGAATCAATCATAGAAGAGATACGGCAACTCACACCGGCCGGTCGCCGGCGGCTGCTGCGTTATCTGCGCGTGGCGGGGCTACTCGAGAGGGAGGAACTGCTCACCGATCGGAACCGGCTACGTGTCGCGCCGGCATTGGGCCTCCCCCGTGCGGCGCCAACGCCCAACAACAAGGCCGGACGTAGCGAGCCCCACAGCCGTGCGACCTCACGGACGCCTGGCCGTGGGCGGGACAATGGCGAGCGGACACAGATCAGCGGTCGTGTCGTGATTGGCGCGCCGCCCAGCGGGGAGGAGCAGCTGGATCCGCATTTTATGGCGCCGTTGCCGGGCCAGGCTCCGGAGCGCCCCATTGTCATCAGACTGAACATGCCAAGCACGGTGACCGCTGTAACAACAACCGGCAGCTATGTCTTTGAATGGCCGGGCAGTACGCCACAGATTGTGCAGGTGCGTTTTGCCGAGGCTGTGCCCACAGAATATGCCACCTATGAAACGCTGTCGGCTGCGCTCGACACGTTGGTAAAACGCCTCAGCGACGGCGGCATCGATCCTGGAACCGCGCGCCTGGACGTGCACTGCCCGTCTGACGAGTTTATCGACCAGTTGACTGGTGAAGAGCCCATCAGCGCGCCGGGTCTGCGCGCGCGGCGGGACCATGTGGATGCCCTGTTGGATCAGATCGGTGAATGGCGCCTGATGCGCACCCGGGCGTAAGGGTCGTCTTCGGCGCAGCGGGACATACGAGCAATTCCCAAAGAGGCTTGACCCGCGCAGCCTGGCGCGGCTGATAGGGTGCGGGCGCACAGTATCAAGAAATGACGGCGCCCCGGAGGCGAGCAAGGCTACTGGCCGACGGTGTAGATCTCGATAACCGCGCCGGTGTCGCTAGGCCGCACCAGCAGATTGAGCGTGTGACCGTCCCTGGTCGCCGTATAGACGCCGTACTCCCCATCAATCTCCCAGCCATGGGCAGCGAGCTCTGTCGCATAGAACTCGTACGTTTCAGATTCGCTCATCCCGGTCTGGATCTCGATCATGCCAAGCCCAGGTGTTGTCGCCGCGCCCTCAGGGATGGGGAACTCGCCCTCCCCAAATCCTGGCACGGCCAACACGCCAGGCGCAGGCGCATCTTCCGGCCAGACGATTTCTTCAGCGCTGTTCAGGCCGGCCAAGCCGTAGGAGATCGCGATCGTCTGGTGGCTAGCCTGGCTGGCGCCTAACTGGCCCAGGTTGAGCGCGCCGTCGATGTCTGCCACCAGCTCATAGCGCACTACGTACCCTTCCTGCGCCACCCAGCCGTCCAGGGTGACGTCTGCGACGGTGCTATCCTGGCCGCCCAGTAGATTCCCCATCATGGCCACAAACTGTGCCGGATTGGTGAGCTGATAATGGAATGTGGGCACGCCGATCATCGTCTCTTCGCCCACATACATGGCGCTCGTCAATTGAGCCATGTAGGGCATCTCGAACAGGCTATTGGGGTCGCCCAACAAATCGTTCTCATAACGGTCCAGCGTCGTCCATTGGCCATCGATTTTGACGGCGGCGTGGTCGTCCAGCAGGACGTAGACCAGCTCTTCCGGCAGGTCGCCTATGGTGTTGACTATCGTGAAGACGGCATTGTAGCCATGCTCATTGTCGGCGCGACGCCAGATCCCGCCAGCATCCACCTGCTCGACACTCAATGCACCATCGACTAGCGTTGAGGTGACAGCAAAGCGCGCCGTCACACGGTAGGAATCAAGGAAATCAGAGGGATGGCGCGTTCCGTCCCCCGGTAGCGGCGGTGCCGGGGATTCCTCATTGCTGGCAGCAACTTCATCAAGCGAGGCTGGAAGCGCATCCGCCTCCGTGCCGTCTCCGCCTTCTGCCTCAGTCGCCGCGACGCTCTCCTCAGCGCTCGGAGCTGCCTGATCAGCGCCGGAAGCGGTGTCGGGTGCCTGTTCCTGGCTCGATGCCGCAACGACTTCCAGCGTTCTTTGGATGTCAGAAAGCGCCGGCTCGTTGCTGCAGCCGGCGAGCGGGATCAGCAGAAAAAGCGCCGCCACACACGACAAATTTGAAATCTTCCTCATCACACTGTTTCCTGAATCTGTTTCCTGAATCTCGCTCACACCATACAATGCGAGCCATTCTATTTCGATACCGGCAGGCCCTCAAGGCGCTTCGATCCTGATCTGCTCAATGCGCACGGGATCGGCGCTGGACGGTTGAAGAATCAGACGTAAATCGCTGCCGGCTGCTGCAAGCCCATCGAGATCGATGGCCGCCTCCCGGCCGTTGGGCGCTGGGTCCAGCACGACAAGCGGAACATCAGCGCCGGCCATCGCGACGCGTAGGCCACCATCTGTACTGGTATGATAACGCAAGTGCAGGATGGCCCGTTCCGGGAGGTGGCGTACGGTCAATTCCGCCGGATCATGGGCCAGGGGACGGAAGGCCGGCTCGCCCATGTCCTGTTGGAGGGGACCCCAGTTGAGCGCGCCCAACTCCACATAGGGCTCGGGGCGGGCAGCGGATACCTTGAAGACGGTAATGCGTTCGTCTTCATACACGGGGCTTTGGCCGGCAAAGAGGCTCGCGGCGAGCGCCTCTGTGTAGCTGCGCTCTTCGCCGCCCGGCATTTTGTAGCGATCCAGCACAACGGTTCCCACGCCCAGATCATTGAGCACGGTGAGACCAGCAGCCGCCGGGTCGATATCGATAATGTCTGGACCCAGGTGACGGAAATGCTGCAGTACGGGGACCCGTTCCGTAAGGGTACGGGGATCATCGCGGCTGATGTAGGCAACCGTCAGAGGCTTGCCATGTACGGTCTGGTAGAGCAGATAGCCGGGCCGGTCGTAATTCATGGGCAGGTTTAGCACCGCGCGTGTATCCGGATCCGCAGCAAGCGCCGCGTAGTAAGCAGGCGTGTCCGGTGGGGTCAGCGGATAGGGGGCCACCCAATATTCGAAAAAGACAAGTCCCAAGGCCAGGAGGCCGAGCGCGGCCTGACCTGTCACGGCTCTACCCTGCGGCGCGCGTGCGTGCCACCAGCGTCTTGCCAAGGCAACCCACCCTACCGCGGCGAGCACCGCCACGCATAGCTGCACCATAACGGCGAAGCGGCTGACGCTGCGACTGATACGCATAAAGGGGATCAGCTGGTTGAGCAGGCTGTAGGGCGTCCAGCCGGGCGCCCCGTTGCCCTGCAGCGTGGTGCTGGGGACATCGTTCCAGGTAATATCGCCCACGTGCCACTGGGGGCCCATGGCCAGCAGAAAGAAGAAGATCGCCGCCACCCACCAGAAGCGCGCCTTGCGCCAAGCGAAGAGGCCGCCAACTGCCGCCAGGAACAGGGCGACATAGCCGATGCTAATGGTGCGCTCGCTGATGGGCGCAATCTGGTTGCCTATCCACGTAAAACTACCGGGCCGGAAGAGGGTATGCAGGCGATTGGGCACCAGAAAATCCAGGGGACTGGCACTCAACGCATAGAGATCGCTTGCGGGACGGATCATGAAGCGAAAGCGCGTCGCCTCCAGCACCATAGGCACAAGCCAGAAACTGAGCACAAGAGAAAAGAGCGTCCCAATCACCAGCGGCGGCGCAAGTAGGCGCAGGAGTCGCAGGGGCGTGCGCGGCCCATGCTCCACCAGCCATATCCAGAGCAGGGCCAACCCGGTGAAAAGGAAGAGGTATAGGACATAGTACCAGTCGCAGAGGCCTACCAGCACAAGAAAGAGCGCGGCCAGCAAGGCACTGCGGCGCCAGCTTCGTCGCTGTTCGACTTGGCGGAGCGCACGTAACAGATAGAGCACGTAGAAGGGGATCCACTCCAGGCTCATGACCTGCATATGGCCAAGAAGGTGGGCCATGTGAAAAGGCGCCAGGGTGAAGATGAGGCCCGCGAGAAAGGGAGCAAGAAAACCAGGACTAAGGAGCGTCAACGCTGGTTTGGTCCAGAGTCTTTCAGCAGGGGGCGAGGCCGCGGCGATGACCCATCGTGCCAGCAAGAACGTGCCATAGCCCCCCATGACCCAACTCAGCAGGACGACTGCATTGTAGGCAACGATGAGGCCGGCAGCGAGCTGTACGGGCAGCGTGACAAGTCCATTGAAGGGATTGAGTGTATGGAAATAGAGGCTGACGCCCGTGGGGTGGTAGAGCAGGTCAGTGACGAGCGGATTCGTCAACCTGTCCACTAAGGCAAGTTTGAGCCACCATTGGTTCCAGTAATTCTGCCAGCCGTCGAAACCGTCGCCGGGGATGGCTGAGGCCAGGTTCAACACAAGGGGCCAGGTAAAAACCGCTGTCGCCAGCACATAGCCGAGAAGGGCGGCCAGGTGCGGCGTCTTCCCGGCGACAAGAAGCGTCGAGGCCGCCGGAGACAGCCCAGCCGGCGCAGTGACTGGCGCGTTTCCTGTCTTGGCGGCCCCAGACTCGTAGACAACCCGATCCATGTTCAGCGAGTACGTGCCTACCGGCTCAGCCACTGACCACGCGTTCTGCCGCGCGGAGGAGATTTTCCATCAGCAGGACATTGGTCATGGGACCGGTGCCGCCTGGCACCGGCGTAAGCATGCCGGCTACCTCCGCCACCCCCGCCTGGTCGCAGTCGCCTTTGAGCCCATCGTCGGTATAGGTCGTGCCGAAATCAACCACAATCGCGCCGGGTTTGACCCAGTCAGCCTTGACCATCTCGGGGCGGCCTACAGCCAGACACAGGATGTCTGCCTTGCGACATACGCCAGGTAGATCTTGGGTGCGGCTGTGCGCAATGGTGACCGTACAATGGCGGTGCAGCAGCAGCAAGGCCATGGGCTTGCCGACGATATCGCTCCGCCCCACCACGACGGCTTCCTTCCCCTTGAACTCGACGCCGGCATGTTCGAGCAGGCGGATGCCACCTGCCGGTGTAGCGGGCACATAAAAGGGCGGCCGGTTGGCAGCCAGCCGGCCTGCGTTGAGGGGATGGACGCCGTCCACATCTTTGACAGGGTGCATCAGATCGATGAGGCGGTTATGGTCGATGTGGTCCGGCAGCGGCTCAAGAACCATGATGCCGTGCACTTCGGGCGCCGCGTTGAGCTCTTCCAGCACCTCTTCCACTTCCTGCTGGTGAACGCTCGAGGGGAGCTCAACACTCTGGAATAGAGCGCCAACCCCCTCACAGCTCTTGGCGAGCGCGCGTGCGTAGCCAGCACTGGCATCGTCATCGCCGATGTGGAGTACAGCCAGAGTCGGCGCCACCGAGGCCCGCGCTTTGAACGCGGAATAATCCATCTTGAGTGTCTCGCGTAGCTCTTTGGCGAGCGTACGGCCATCCAGGAGTTGGGCGCTCATAGTTCCACCCCCAGCGTTTCCGCGCAAGCGGCCAGCGATGTGCGGTAGGTCGCCGCGGCGTTCTCCAGGAGGGTGTTCCGTTTCTGCGTCCATGTGGCCACAAAGGCCTCATCCTTGATGTACTTGAGATTGATATTCACATTGGCAACGGCGCTGTGCAGCGCGGCGCCAGCCAGATAGATGGCGGTCGCGGCGTCGCTCACCACATTGGCGTTGCCCTTAGCGCCAACGGTGCCGGCATGCTCCAGAATCTCGAGGCAGTGCTCTGCCACGCGATAGGGTACTTCTGTTGCCTGTTTGAGCCCTGCCTGCATCGCCTCGGTGCGGGCTGCCTGTTCCTCTGGCGTATCTTTGGGCATGGAATAGGTGGCGGCCACCGCGTTGAACGCGGCGGCATCGTCGTCCACCATAGCTACCAGTGCTGTGCGCAAGGTCTCGGTTCGTTCCAGGAGGGCGCGCATTTCATCCTCGACGGCCGCATACTTTTTGCGACCGACAGTAAAATTGATCACCATGCTGAGCAGGGCGGCGGCCTGGCTGCCAGTCAAAGCAGCTGCGCCCCCACCGCCTGGGGTCGGCTGGCCAGAAGCCAGCGCGTCAAGAAATTCACCAATGGTTTTGTTTGATGTTGACACTGGAATCTTCCTCTCGCTAATGGTTTGTTGGAACGATTACCGGGTCTACTTAACGTGTACCCTCTTGAAGTCGCTTTGTCAAAATCAACGTTTGCGTTTCGTTAGAAAGCTGGTGGAGGATGCGAATGAGCATGCATTCTTACACCACTGCGCTGCCTGTCGTGTACAATCTTATGATAGAATATCAGATTGAAATTTTGACCGATTCCCATAGGCCAACTTTGCATGAACTACGATTTGATGGATTTTGAGATGGACGACTGGGACGACAACAACGACGACGAAGTCCTGTACGAGTCCGAAGAGTTCAAGGAACAGGCTGCCTCAGCCGAAAAACAGCTCGCTGAACCTATCATCTCGGATGATCTGCCAGTGCTGCCCCTACGGGGCGTAGTGATCTACCCTATGATGTGGCTGCCGCTCCCCATTGGGCAGGAGCGCAGCATCCGCCTAGTTGAGCAGACGCTACCCAATAACCGTATCATTGCGCTAGTCACCAGCAAAAACGAAGATCTGGACGAGCCCGGCCCTGCCGAGATCCACAACATCGGCACGGCAGCCCAGGTGCATCGCGTGCTCAAAACGCCCGACGGCACAATGCGGCTGCTGGTACAGGGTCTGGAACGTGTGCGTCTGTTGAACTACACACAAGAACAGCCCTTCCTGCGCGCGCGCATTGAAATGATTCCCGAGACGGAAGACGACGGGCTCGAGATGGAAGCCCTCATGCGCGCCGTCCAAGAGCTGTTCCGCAAATTGATTGAGCTGGAACCCCAAATGCCCGACGAGCTGGCCGTGATGTCCATCAATGTGGATGACGGTCGCCAGCTTGCGTACCTGGTCTCCAGCAGCATGCGGCTGAAAGTTGCGGACGCGCAGGCGATCCTGGAAATGGACAGCGTGCGCGACAAGCTGTTGCGTCTCATTCAGCTCCTCAAAAAGGAGGTTGAAGTCCTGGAGCTGGGTCGCAAGATCCAGTCTGAGGCCCAGGGAGAGATGGAGCGCATGCAGCGCGAGTTCTTCCTGCGCGAGCAGATGAAAGCCATCCAGAAAGAGCTGGGCGAAGAGGATGAGCAGGCCGCGGACATCCGCGAGCTGGAAGAACGCATCGACGCCGCGGGCATGAGCCAGGAAGCCGACAAAGAGGCCCGCCGTGAACTGGCACGCATGCGCCGGATGCCCATCCAGGCGGCCGAATACAGCGTCATCAAGACCTATCTGGACCTGCTGGTGAGCCTGCCCTGGCAGCAGAGCTCACCCGACAATCTGGAGATCCCATACGCCCGCCAGGTATTGGACGAGGATCACTACGGGCTGGCCGAGATCAAGGAACGCATTCTGGAGTTTCTGGCCGTGCGCAAGCTGCGCTCCGAGCGGAAATTCACCGGCGGCGGAGATCTCGAGGACATCGGCGACAAGATCCGGCGCGAGCGCGAGGGAATGGTCCTCTGCTTTGTGGGGCCGCCGGGTGTCGGCAAGACGAGCCTGGGCATCAGCATTGCCCGGGCCATGAACCGCAAGTTTGTGCGCCTGGCCTTGGGGGGCATCCGCGACGAGGCTGACATCCGCGGCTTCCGGCGCACCTATATTGGCGCTATGCCGGGCCGGATTATCCAGAGCCTGCGTCGGGTCGAGAGCAAGAATCCCGTCTTTATGCTGGACGAGGTCGACAAGTTGGGCCGTGATTTCCGCGGCGACCCCAGCAGCGCGCTGTTGGAGGTGCTGGACCCAGAGCAGAATCGCGAGTTCCGCGACCATTATCTCGATGTTCCGTTTGATCTGAGCCAGGTGCTCTTCATTACGACGGCCAATGTGCTGGACACGATCCCGCCTCCCCTGCGTGACCGCATGGAGATTATCCAGCTCAGCAGCTATACGGAAGAAGAGAAAGTGAACATCGCCAAGGGCTACCTGATCCCGCGCCAGATCAAGGAGAACGGTCTGCGTCCTGCCGAGGCAAAGTTTACCGACGAATCCATCCGGGAGATAATCCAGGGCTACACCCGCGAGGCCGGCGTGCGCCAGTTGGAGCGCCAGCTTGGCAAGATTTGCCGCAAGATTGCCGCTGGGGTGGCCGCGGGCGAAATCAAGCGCGGCCGTACCATTAAGATCAAAGATGTCCCGGTCTATCTTGGCAAACGGAAATTCTTTGACGAAGAGGTCGACGAGCGCGTCGAGAATCCAGGCGTCTCCATTGGCCTGGTCTGGACGGAAGTTGGCGGCGACATTACCTTTTTCGAAGCGACGCGCGTGCCCGGCAATAAGGGCTACACGCTCACAGGCCAGCTGGGCGACGTGATGAAGGAGAGCGCCCAGGCCGCGCTGAGCTACGTACGTAACCGCGCCGAGTCGCTGGGTATCGATCCCAGCTTTTTTGATAAGTCGGACCTGCACCTTCACATCCCGGAAGGGGCGATTCCGAAAGACGGCCCCAGCGCAGGTATCACCATGGCGACAGCCCTGGCCAGCCTGCTCACCGGCCGGCCGATCCGCCCCAAGCTGGGCATGACGGGCGAGATCACGCTGCGTGGCAAAGTATTGCCCATTGGCGGGGTCAAAGAAAAGGTGCTGGCCGCAGCCCGCTATGGCCTGGACACGGTGATCTTGCCACGGCGCAATGAGGCCGACCTGGAGGACCTTCCCGCCGCGGTGCGCGAAAAGATGCGCTTTGTGCTGGTGGACACGGTCGATCAGGTGTTGGATGCGGCGCTGCTCGATCGCGAAAGCGCCGAGCGAGCGGTGGCCGCGCAAAACGAAAGCGTGGCCAGCAAGGCGACCGCTGGCGAGTCAAAGCCGCGGGCGCAACGGCGGAAACAGAACGATATCAGGCCCACGCTGCCAGCCTGAAGCGGCGCCGCCAGCCAGTAGTTTGCGACCTGGCGCAAGGAGTTGGCGGGCAGGATTGCGCTGCCGGCAGGGCCCGACTGCATTTCAGGCCCGCGTGAATTTGATAGAGATTGCCAACTCGGTAGATAATAAAGTGTCAAGTTTAGCCATGTACGGGGCCGGCAGCCCTTATATGGCACCAATTTGATACGGGAAGCCGTTACGTGTACAGAGGCCTGCCGGTAGAACGACATTTGTAGAACAACATTTAAGGAGTAAAGAAAATTTTGTGAGTAGACGTAGAAAACCGAATACGAACAGCCAGCAGTCACCGCAGGCAGGCAAGGGGCAACGTAAATGGTACAAGACCGATTTACATTTGCATACCCCGGCGTCGCGGGACTACGAGGAGCCCAATCTTTCTTATTTGGACTGGCTGCGCAAGGTGGTCGAGCAAGAGCTGGAGATGGTAGCCATCACTGACCACAACACGGTGGCAGGTATTGGCGCCATTCGCCGGGAGTTGGAATGGTTGACCCGGCTGAATGAACAGAAGCGACTGACACCGGAAGAGCAGCAGCGTTTGCAAGAGTGGCGGACCCTCAGCAACCAGGTCGTTGTGTTACCTGGATTTGAATTTACCGCCACCTTTGGGTTTCATATCCTCGGTATTTTTCCGCCCGAAACGTCGGTTCGCCAGCTAGAACACGTTCTCCTTAGCCTGAAAGTCCCTGCTGACAAGCTGGATGTTGGTAGCACCGAAACTGGCGCAACTGCCGATGTATTGACGGCGTATCGCATCATTCGCGAGGCCGGTGGACTGGCAATTGCCGCACACGCCAACAGCACCCATGGCGTGGCGATGCGCAATTTCCTTACACGCAGGATCCGAACCTGGATGCCTTGGAGGTCACGGACCTCGACCGATCGGGGCGTTCGACCGCGCGCTTCTTCAACGGCAGCAAAGCAGAATATTCCCGGCGCATGCACTGTATCCAGGGCAGCGACGCGCACCGGCTGACAGCCGATCCCAAGAATCCGAAACGGCTGGGTATTGGTGACCGGGCGACAGAGTTCCTGTTGGACGAGCCGACCTTTGACGCTTTGGCCGCGGTGCTGCGCAGCAAGCAATTCGACCGCGTCCGGCCCGCGCGACCAGCTGATAGGCCATTTGACCCGCTGGACGTTGTGCGCAAAGAAGGCGCCTCCCTGGTGCAGAGCTTCCATGAGTCGGTGGCACAGCGGGGCGGCAAGGTGGCGGCCATCCTTGCCGACATCTGCGCCTTTGCCAATACCGCTGGCGGCGCGGTCTACGTGGGTACCCGGGCCGGCAAGGTCAAGATCAAAGGGCTGGTCGCGCCGGGCCAGGTCGAACAGCAGATCCGCGCCGGCCTTGACGAGCGCATTACCCCTCCGTTGACCATCAAGATCGACACACTACAAAGCCAGAACGCCAAAGTGCTGCGCATCCAGGTTCCTAAGGGAGGGGATGCCCCGTACGCGCTGGATGACTACAAGTTCTATGTGCGCGATGAGACCGGCACGAACCTGGCCGTGCGCGATGAGATCGTCGCGCTGATCAAGGATTCTCTCGGCTTCGAGCAGGAGGCGGAGGAGCAGGCGCCTGAGCAGGCGCCAACCAGGTCACGCCAGAATGGCCGGGGCCGGGCACGGGGGAAAGGCAGCCAGCCAGCGGCCCAGCCCTCAGGAACGGCCAAGGCACAGACAGATGGCAAGGCGGCCGGCGAAGAGGCCCCCCTTGCCGGCGACACGCCCACGCTGCCGGCCGACGATACAACCTTCTATCTGCCTCAGATCGGCGTAGAGATTGTGGAGAGCGAGGAGCGCAACGGGCACCAGTACTACACCATCCGCGATCTACGCAACGGAAACATCATCAAGAATGTGACCCGTAAAGGCGCCCGCAAGCTGTGGAGCTACGCGATCCAGCAGTACGAGGACCACCCGGTCCAGGCAGCCAAAGTCCAGTGGGAAGGAAACGTAGCGCTCGTTGCCGCAGAAAAGCGCGCGGGCAAGCAGCGCTACGATCTGGCGCTCCGCGAAGGTGACAAAGTACGTGTTTTTTACGGCGTCACCGAGGACGGCATGGAGGGCGAGTGGGCCCGTTTCATTCAGGACGAAGCGTAGACCCGGCAAGATCATCAAGATCATATCAAGATCATAATGTGCTCAGTACGTGATTGGGTTGATGGGCTATTCGCCTTCTGTCAACCCAATCAGCGCCACACATAGATCAAAATCACCACAGATAGGGCCCATAGGATGCCGTTGATGAGCAGCGGTCTGTCTTCTAGCAGGAGCTCTTCTGGGGCACCCCCCAGGTGCTTTACGTGAACCAGGTAGAGGTAGCGGGCAAGGAAATAGAAGACAAACGGCACGGTCAACAGCATCTTGGAATGGGCCAGAGCTGTCGTCGCGTCAAAGCTATAGAAGGTGTAGGAAACCAAAGTCGCCGTCACCACCATACCGATAATCTGGTCCAACAGAGGAAGATTGTATTCCACCAGACTGGCTCGATGATTGCCCGCGTCGCCTTCCAACAACACAATCTCATGGCGGCGTTTGCCGAAACCCAGAAAGAGGGCAAGCAACGTAACACAGACGTAGAGCCAGGGGCTGAAGTTCGTCACCTGCACGACAACCACACCAGCAACCACGCGCAGTAAGAAGCCCAAGGACAAGACCATGACATCTATCAGGACGACGTTCTTCAGCCAGAAGCTGTAGGCGACGTTCTGTGCCAGGTAGGCCAACAGCACGGATCCAGCCCAGACATCTACGGCAAAGGCCGCGCCGAGGGACGCCACGCCCATGATGCCAGCCATGATCATGGCCACAACCGGATCGAGCTGGCCACTGGCCAGTGGGCGCCTCCGCTTGCGGGGATGCTGGCGATCTTTCTCCATATCCACCAGGTCATTCATAATATAGACGCTGCTGGAGAGCAGGCAGAAAGCCAGGAAAATGACCGTTGTCTGGGCCAACAACTCAGGCACAAAGAGTTTCCCGTCAAAGACCAGCGCGGCATAGACGATGGTGCTCTTGACCCACTGGCGGGGGCGCATGGTCCTGATCAGTCCACGCAGATTGTTGCGGTCGACGTGCGCAACAGCCGGTCTCGATGATGTAGACATACAGACGTCCTTTTGTGATGAACCAGCGCCACGTGGCGGGCGCAGCCAACAATGTTACCTGGAACGCCCTCATTTATGAAATTGGCCGGCTGCAGCGCACACACGCGAAGCCATCGGGCGCGGCAAGAGGCACAGCATAATGAGCAACGGCAAGTCAAAGAAAGAACGGCTTGATCTGCTCCTGGTGGCGCGGGGACTGGCCGCAACACGCGAACAGGCGCGCCGGCTGATCATGGCCGGCGAGGTCACCGTAGACGGCCAGATATCCGACAAGCCAGGAAAAAGCGTACCCCCGGACGCAGCGCTCCAGGTCCAGGCAGCGTTACCCTATGTGAGCCGGGGCGGCCTTAAACTGGCCGCGGCGCTCGAGGATTTTGGGCTCGATGTGACCGGCCTGATCGCCGTAGATGTAGGCGCCTCTACAGGCGGGTTTACCGACTGTCTGTTACAACATGGTGCGGCACGCGTCTACGCCATCGACGTAGGGTATGGCCAGCTGGCCTGGAAATTGCGCGTCGATCCAAGGGTCGTGGTTATGGACCGCACCAACATTCGCCACCTGGAGAGCCTGCCCGGCGGCGACGTGGCGGATCTGGCTGTCATCGACGCCAGCTTTATTAGCCTGGCGCTTGTGTTACCGCCCACACTGCGGCTGCTACGTCCCGACGGACAGATCATCGCGCTGATCAAGCCGCAGTTTGAGGCCGGGCGCGACAACGTTGGCAAAGGCGGTGTCGTCCGTGATGAGCAGGTTCACCGGCAGGTGCTGGCCAATACCATGGAGCTGGCGCGAGCGAATGGGCTCCATGTGGCTGGGCTGACGGTGTCACCCGCGCCCGGTCCCGCGGGCAACGTGGAGTTCTTGATCTGGCTGCTGCGCGCGCCAGCGGGAGAAGGCGGGAAGGGTGCCGAAGTCTTTGACCAGGAACAGGCCATTGCCGACGCATTGGCCGCGGCGCGGGCCTTGCGGCGGCATTAGGCCAGGCCTGGTCGCAGTGGGTGCGGGCCTGTCCGTTTTGTGAACAATAGCAGGTGCAAGCCGCTAAGAAACGCCAGGGAAAGCACCGGGTTCGTGGAGATGTCTTCCACCGATCGAGCACGTTGCACAGCGTTTCAAAGTGAATTAGAATGCACCTGGCGATCTGCAGCCTTGCGTGTGGTCGCGCCTTAACAACAGCGCACCGTCCGCCCTATTCCATTGGCGGCTATGCTGCATTGCATAGAGCCATCTACTTATCAAACGCACCAGATCCACCCCATTGTAGGAGCCGGTTATGCCCAAACGGAATCATTGGATCGGCATTGTGCTGATTGCCTTGGCCCTTCTGGGCCTAGCGCCAGCTGTGTTGGCGCAATATACGCCAGAAATTTTTACCGTCGATCAAGCTATCGTTGACAACATGGTCAACATTACCCGCGTCACCAGCGATGGTCCTGGTTGGATCGTCATTCACGCGGACGCGGATGGCCAGCCTGGTCCGGTGCTCGGCTACGTCGCCGTTCCCAACGGAATCAGCGCCAATATGAAGGTTGAGGTCACGCCTGAGGGTCGCACGGAGACGCTTTACGCGATGCTCCATGTAGACGCTGGTGACGTGGGCGCCTATGAGTTTCCTGACGGGCCCGACCTGCCAGCCAAGGTACGGGACAAGATTGTTGTCAAAGCCTTCCAGGTGACCGGTGAAGAAACCACGGCGCGCGGCCTGCTCATGGGCAGTGTGCAGCTTTCGACCTTAGCCCAGGCTGTTGAAAGTGCCGGTTTGGCCAGGACCCTGGCCGGCGAGGAACCCCTCACACTCTTCGCGCCCGATGACGCGGCCTTTGCTGCTCTGCCGGCTGACGAGCTCGATGCTCTCCTGGCGAATCCAGAGCAGCTCACCCAGCTTCTCCTCACGCATGTCGTCGCCGGCGAAGCGCTAACAGTCACAGCGATTACCACGGGCGAGCTGGCCACGATGGCCGGCACACCACTCACGGTCAGCATGGCTGATGACGGTGTGACCATCAACGACGCGCACATCATCACGCCAGATCTGGCCGTGGCGAACGGCGTTGTCCACATCATCGACCGGGTGCTTCTGCCGCCGGCGGAGGAAGCAGCAGCCGCAGAGGCGACCAAGGCTGCCACAGAAGAAGCAACCGCTGAAGCCACTGCCGAAGCAGCCGAAGAGGCAACCGAAGCACCAGAGGAAGAGGGCACAGCAACGGAAGCCACGGAGGAGGCCAAGGAGGAGGCAGCCCAGGAAGAGGCCACCAAAGCCACGAGCGGCCTGGTAGTCGAGCCGGCGCAACCTGGGTCCCTACCTGCTTTCGTGGCAGAGGGTTCGTTCACGGCGCTAGCCAACGTGCTCCAGCAGGCTGGCCTGCTTAACTTACTGGCCCCAGATCAACCGTACACGGTTTTCGCGCCCAGCAACGACGCCATCAAGGCGCTGCCCGCGGGCCAGCTGGAAGCCCTGCTCTCCGAACCACAAGAGCTGACCGAGATCGTGCAATACCATGTCGTGTCGGGCACCATCGCATCCTCTGAGATCGCAAATGGCATGCACGCCAGCACATTGGAGGGCAAGCCCTTAACCTTTACGTTGGATGGCAGCCGGATCAAGGTTAATGACGCCACTGTGATCCTCTCCGACATCAAGGCGGGCAACATCCTGGTTCACATGATTGATCGGGTGCTGATGCCGCCGGCAGTCGACGAACTGGCCGAAGGCGCAGCCCAGGCAGCGGCAAGCGTGACTGCCACCCCTACAGCCGGCGAGAGCATTCGCGCGCTGGCCGAAGAATTGCCGGAACTGAGCACATTGCTTGCGGCCGCCCAAACGTTGGGCCTGGCCGATGATATTGCGGGCGTTGGACCGTTTACGGTCTTTGCCCCGACGAACGCAGCGTTCGACAAGCTGCCAGACGGCGCGATGGAGCAGCTACTGGGCGACCAGGAAACGTTGACGCGCATCCTGCTCTATCATGTGGTGCTTGACGAGCTCGATTCCGGCCTGCTCGCCCAGATGAACTCAGTCATGACCGCTGAAGGCGGCTCGCTTACCGTTGACGCGGATGGCGAGAGCATCCAGGTCAACGGTGCCAATGTCATAACCCCGGACCTGGCCGCAGCCAACGGCATCGTCCATCTCATTGACACAGTCCTGCTGCCGCCCGGCGTGACGCTTGGCAGCAGCGAGGCGAGAGCAGAGGCAAGCGCGGGCGCAGCAGCCACCGAGGCAACGGAGGCAGCCGCGGTCGCGGCTGCAGCGGCCACACCGGCGGCAACGGCAACGAACACACCACGACCCACGGCGACACCGACCAATACTGCCACCAACACACCGGTGCCGACAGCCACGAACACGCCAGTGCCGACGGCGACCTTTACACCGCTACCGACGGCCACACCGACCAGCACGGCGACCAATACACCGCTGCCGACAGCCACGCCGACCAGCACGGCAACGAATACACCGCTGCCGACAGCCACGCCGACCAACACCGCCACCAATACACCGCTGC
>JACFMY010000091.1 GCA_019455155.1 Caldilineaceae bacterium | reverse complement strand
ATCGGGTGCGTGATATAAGGTTCACCGCTGTCACGTTGAATATTGCGATGTGCATAGCTCGCCAGCTTGTAGGCTCGCAATATGAGCTCCCGGCTTTCTGGCCTCAACCCGTCCGGCAGAGTTTGCCAGAGCAAGGTAATGGCCCTGCGTTCTTCCGCCGAGGGCTCGATTTCAATGTAATCACTGCCATCTGCAGTGGGCAGCGGTCGCGCTTTCTCTAGAAGTCCCCACACCACAGTGCCGGCGCTATCCCGGCTTTCTGTGCTCGTGGTCTCCGTGGCTGTTCCAACAACCCCGTTGAGATGATTGGCCCCGCCAATGTCCGCTGGAGCCGCCAGCTCTCGGCTGTCGAGCTCTGGTACATCCTCAGTCAACTGGTCGGCCGGGAGCGCCAACCCATTCTTGTCTACGGCAAGTTGGGCGTGCAATGTGTCACGCTTACGACCGCCAATCGTCCCGGGCCTGGACGGTTCAACCGGTTGTGACGAATTGGCCAGCACGATTATTTCTCCTTCCACCCTATCCCTGTATCAGGCTGACAAAGCACCGATTACCTGATACATATACGAAAATACGCGTACGTGGCCAGGGTTAACGAACATTATACCTGTTGGCAGCGGATACATGCAATGCCTACATTTTGCCCCCTGATGACGACAACGCTCCTGTGAGCCACTTTACGCTGTTGTCGGCGAGTCCTGGGCCGCAGCCAACCAGGTACCGATGGTATTCTCGATTTCAGCCGAGGACGTCTCGCCCAGATCGAACCATTGGATAGAGGGGAGCTTGCGGAACCATGTGAACTGGTGGCGTACGTAGCGATGTGTTTCCAACTTGATGCGCTCCACTGCTTCATCCAGTGTGAGCTGGTGCTGCAGATAGGCTATCATTTCCCGATAGCCAAGACTGGTCATTGCTGGCAGGGTAGGGGCATAGCCTGCGGCCAGCAGACGTTCCGTCTCCTGAGACAGCCCGGCCTTCACCATCTTTTCGACGCGCGCATCGATGAGCGCATAGAGCGCCGGGCGCGCTCTGGTCAAGCCAATGGCAAGCATCCGGTACGGGGGCGGCTCCCGACCTTCCAGCTCAACTTTTGATTTGCCGGTCAACAGATAAATCTCCAGCGCGCGCAAGACACGGCGCGGATTGCGCGCGTCGATCGCGCGCGCCGTCTCGGGATCCAGCTTCTGTAGGCGTGCAAAGAGCGACCCTACGCCGTCTGTCGCCAGCTCAGCCTCCAGCTGGGCGCGCAACGCCGGATCTGGTTTGACCGCGGGGATTCGCAGGCCCTCGATGACGGCGCGCACATAGAGCGCGGTGCCGCCCACCAGAAAAGGTACCCGTTTCCGGCTATGAATGGCGTCAATCGCGGCGTATGCCAGCCGCTGATACTCGGCTACAGTGAGTACCTCGTCCGGCGCGCGGATATCGATCAAATGGTGGGGGACGCGAGCCTGCTCGTCAGCGGTCACCTTGGCTGTGCCAATGTCCATGCCGCGATAGATCTGGCGGCTATCGGCACTGATGATCTCGCCATCAAAACGCTCACAGAGGCGCAAGCTCAGCGCGGTCTTCCCGACGCCCGTAGGTCCCAAAATCGTAACAAGCGGCGGTAGTGTTTGCTCAGCCAATGCTAGAAGTGGTTGTGAAACGAATGAACAAAAAGTACGCTTCCCCTCACAGATCGGCCACGGCATGGCGGATATGCTCTACAGCCTGCAGGCGGCCGTGCCTGTCCATCTGGACCGCGACCACGTCGATGCGCCACGGTCCAGTCCAGCCGGTACTCTGGACATAATGGCGTGCCACCTCGCGCAGTTTGTGCGCCTTCCGCGGGGTGATGGATGCGCGCGCCGTGCCATAGGCGTCGCCGCGCCGGGTACGAACTTCCACAATAACCAGCCATTCCGCCACAATGCCACCGTGAACGTAGTCCGGAGCAGCGTCATGGGCAACAATGTCAATCTCGCCCACTGCGCAGCGCCAATTGCGAGCCGCAATGGTTAGGCCCGCATTCTCTAGCGCGCGTACTGCCAAGTCTTCCCCCGCCCGGCCGAGATGGCGGCGCGGGTCTACAGACTCCTTCATTGGTCGAACAGGTGCGGTGAGCGTGCAATCGGTGCAAATGAATGGCGATGCTCAGGGCACGGTCCATGGCGTGCGATGGCGGCCAAATGCGCCGCGGCACCGTACCCTTTGTGCATGGCAAACCCATATTGCGGGAACTGTCCGGCCATGGCGATCATAAGCCGGTCGCGATGCACCTTTGCCAGAATCGACGCAGCCGCCACGCTGGCCATCTTTTGGTCAGCCTTGGGTTGGCTATATTGGTGGATATTGACCTGGGGTAGCCGCACCCAATCGATGAGCAGGTGGTCGGGCGGCACCGCGAGGCGTTCTATGGCCTGCTGCATGGCCAGCCGCGTCGCGGCAGCGATCCCCACACGGTCTATGATCGCGGCCTCACAGGTGCCTATGGCCCACGCCAGGGCAGATGCCTGGATCTGCGGCTCGAGCTCCGCCCGCTGGCTAGGTGACAGCAGCTTGCTGTCGCGGACTGCTCGCCACACGGGTGCATTCTCGTCTTCTGGCGCAACGACAACTGCAGCGGCAACAACAGGCCCGGCCAGGGCGCCGCGGCCCGCTTCGTCGATGCCGGCCACATGGGAGAAGCCGGCGTCCCAAAGGCCGCGCTCCACGTTAAACGATGGCGACTGATTCATGCGCTTATTCTACTCGACAGCAGTTGAATCGAGAATTGGGCAGGCTGACTACGGGGACGTTGGTACACAACCCTGGCACCAGACCTTGGCGCACCATATAGACAAAAGGCGCCGGCTACAACAGCCGGCGCCTGTGCAGAGCGAAGCAGTTACGTTACGCTCTAAGGAAGCGCTTCTCGCGGAGACGGGCCGCTTTGCCCTGGCGCTCGCGCAGATAGTAAAGCTGGGCCCGGCGCACCTTGGCTTTGCGCAGCACTTCGACCTTGTCCACATTGGTGCTGTAAAGCGGAAAGGTGCGCTCCACGCCCACACCATGGGCGCCTGTGCGGCGTACGGTATAGCTTGCGCCGGCCATTTTGCCGCCACGCATGCTGATTACAACGCCCTGAAAGACCTGAATGCGCTCATTGCGGCCTTCGACAATTCTCTGGTGCACGCGCACGGTGTCGCCTGGCGCAATGTCGGGAAAATCGGGATTGAGTTCCGGCTGCAAAGAAGCCATGAGTGCGTTCGTCATCTTCGCCCGTCCTTAATAAAAACTGCACAGTGCAGTCCGTGATCGCCTATCGATAAGTCAAAACATTGACAGCGTTCTATCAAACAATGAGTTGGTTGCCGAACCCCAAACAATGGCTACCTGAAGAGACAGGGATTGCCAGAACTGGCTGAAAGCAACTGAAATACTATAGCACAGCCCCGAATGAACGACCAAACTTTCTGCGGCGTGTAATAACATAAATCCTTTTTAGCTGGTCTTCTTTTAGGGCGTAGATTTTGCCGGGCTACGCAGGCCATCTATAATCGGCTATAATGGCGCTGTTTTGTGGACGCTGGTGGCGGCTACTTTTGCCTTCCGACCTCATCCGTTGGGGGCCAGCCATGGCGGCGCAAGAACGCTTCGTCCGCGGCCGTAAGTGTGGTTCGGGCTAGCAGGTCAGGACGCCGGAGTAGTGTACGCAGGAGGGCTTGTTCGCGCCGCCAGCGCGCAATCATGCCATGATGGCCGCTTATCAGGACCTGTGGCACCTGCTCGCCGCGAAAGGAAGGTGGGCGCGTGTATTGAGGGCCCTCCAACAATCCGTCCAAGCCCAGGGAATAGCTATCCCGGTGTGCACCTAGATCATCGCCCAGCGCGCCGGGCAACAGACGGGTAACGGAGTCAAGCAGGACCATGGCGGCCAACTCGCCGCCGCTGATGACATAGTCACCGATGCTGATCTCGTCGGTTACAAGCTGTGAGCGGACGCGCTCGTCAATACCTTCGTAACGGCCGCAGATCAAGGCCATGCGCGGGTAGCGGCTCAACTCGGTTACGACCTGTTGGTTGAGCCGCCGTCCCTGTGGCGTGAGCAGGATGATGGGAACGCCGGTGGGCAAAGAGACTGGTTCGCCCGCGTTCCATTCAGGTAGATTCACATACGCATCTTCCGGCGCGAGCTGCCAGCCCGGCTGCCGGTTCAATACCGTCTCAACGGCCCGGAAGATCGGTTCAGGCTTCATGACCATACCGCCGCCGCCGCCGTAGGGCGTGTCGTCGCAGATATGATGGCGGTCAGTGGTAAAGTCTCGAATATTGTGCAGGCAGATAGATATCAGCCCGTTGTCTAGCGCGCGTTTGACAATGCTTTCGCCCAGAGGCCCGACAAACATGGCCGGAAACAGGGTGAAGATGTCGAAATGGATGTGTTCTAGGGTGTTCGCTTGATTATCAAACGTATCGTCTATGGCGCCCGCCGGGCGTTCGCCTCGCTCGGATGGTTCCAAAATCCTGTATCCTCTTCTGATGCTGGCGTCGTCAACCCAGTGGACTACCCACCGGTAGACAAGGTTGACAGCATTCTAACACATGAACGGGGTACTGCGCAGCTTATTATGCCAGCCCGGCCGCGCCCGGCGAAACCTAAATGGCCGTTGCATATGGCGCGTGGGCTCCTCGTCCTCGTTGTGCTGGTCGGCGGCTGGGGAATTTGGTCCCGCATAAGCAATGACACAGCCCTTTCTCGGCCTGCCGAAGCTGCGGCCACACCAAGTGGCGCACGCGACAATGGCCAGGGATTGGCCGCTTTGCGCCCTACGTTTACGCCCACGCCCATCGTCGCCGGCACGCCCACGGCAGGCGGCGCCCAGACGGCCATTACTGCTGACACAGAGCTGCTGCAGATTGTGATTGTGACACCCACCCCGGATGTGAGGCGCCTGCTGACCGTGGCAGGCGCTGTGGTTGACCGGCCGCTGGCCGTGTCAGGCAGCGAGCGTACGAATGCCGGAACAGGCCTGCTCCCGGCCGCGATCAACAATCTGTTACCCCTCAACAGCGCCAGCGCTCCCGCCCTCGTCGAACCGAACTTCGACCTGGCCACGGTCGTCATTCCACCCATGGTGGAAGAAGTGATCGACGCGCCGCTTACCCAGATCGAGGTCGTGCCGCTTCCTGGATTGGAGCCCGTAGAAACGGCGCCGCCCCAAGAAATCCTTGAACCGACGCCTCTACCTGAGCTGGTGTTGGAGGGTCCGGTGCGTGTTTGGTCGTCGTTCGCGCCCGCAGCGCCGGAGCAAAACGATCACTTTTGGGTGGAATCCGCCTTTTTGAATACCGAATACAATGCCGTGGCGGCCCCAAGCTACCAGTTCGGCTCTACAGCAGGTGGACGTTACCGGCCCCATCATGGATTGGATATCGCCAATTCCTGGGGCACTCCGGTACGCGCCGGCGCCAGCGGCACGGTCGTGCACGCGGGTCTCGATGATCCCGTTCTACTCGGCCCCTACAACAATTTCTACGGCAATGCAGTGGTTGTCAGGTTGGATCGGAAGCTACCCGTAGCCAGTGGCGAGCTCGATGTCTATTTGCTCTACGGCCATCTGAGCCAGGTCACCGTGCAGCAAGGACAGCATGTGGAGCCGCAAGATGTCGTGGGCGCCGTGGGCATGACCGGCATCGCGATCGGACCCCATCTACATGTGGAGATGCGGGTAGGCGCCAACACCTACGAGAACAGCGTCAACGCGTATCTGTGGCTGCAACCGCAGCCTGGACATGGCACGGTGGCTGTGCGCCTGCTGACTGCCGACGGGCGTTCGTGGCCTGGAGCCCGCCTGACGATTGCGCGGTTCGAAGATGGCCGGGCCGTCTGGGGACGTTTGATCGAAACCTATCTGGACAACGAAAACATTGGCCCTGACCCGGCCTGGGGCGAAAATGGCGCCATGGGTGACATTCCAGCTGGTTACTACGTGCTGGTGGGCAATGTGAACGGCGAAGCGATGCGAGCCGAGTTCTTTGTCCGTGAGGGCCAAACCACTTTTGTCGAACTACGCACAAAGCAATAACCAGCCAAAAACACATGTCCGAACCTGTTGTTATTTACACCGACGGCGGCTGCATCGGCAATCCCGGGCCGGGCGGCTGGGCGGCTATTCTGCGCTTTGGCGACCATGAGAAGGAGCTGAGTGGTCGCTTTCGCGAGACCACCAACAACCGCATGGAGCTGCGCGCTGCCATTGAAGCCCTCGAGGCTCTGACGCGTCCCTGTGCGGTGGAAATTCACACAGACAGCCAGTATCTGCGGCAGGGTATTACCCAGTGGATTCACAACTGGCAGCGGAACGGGTGGAAGACCGCCGGCAAAAAGCCGGTAAAGAACCAGGACCTCTGGCGGCGTCTGCTGGCCGCCATAGAGCGCCACGCGCCGGCAGGGGGCGTTATCTGGCAGTGGACGCGTGGACATGCTGGCAACGCGTTGAACGAGCGCGCCGACGAGCTTGCCAACATGGCGGCCCGCACCGTTACAGACGACGATCCAATCGATCGGGAAGCGTAGACAGACGCTCCTAAACAGACGCTCCTAAATAGGCGCTCCTAAATAGAAACGTGTAGACAAATCCTCGCAGACAAAAAGAGACCGGCGCGGGGTGCATGCGCCGGTCAGGAAGGGGAGGAGTTTCTGAACAACTGTACTGTGGACCACAGCCGACCGTTCCTCATCAACTGTTCCCGGTCGGGGGATGCCGTCAACAGCGCCTTCCGCTAATATATATCGTTTTTTCTCGCAATATCCTTCGCGCCCGCCGCAAAAAAACGTAAATCCAACCCGCCTTTTCGTTAAAACTTGCGTCTCGGTCTGTATTCCGGCTTGGCGCGCCAGCGTGCCAGGCGCCAATGGCATCGATTGTAAACTGTGCCGCGATCGCGCTCTCATAAATGAGTCAATTGCCCGATGTGGCCAGTTCTGATCCCCCGTACGATTGAACTGCTAAACTAGCACGCTTTTCCAGTATACCTATTTGCTTTTCCGCCAGGTAGATCACAGAGATCAGGCCTCTTTCTTCGACCGGCGGAGCGTAGCGTTCAAGGTACGGATGGCACACCGGTCCAATTCAATGTTGCTCAGTCATCGCATCTTTTGGCACGCTGCACATGACCGCGCCTATGGACGTCGTTGCCAGTGTCGTGCCCAAGCCGCCTGAAAGGAGATCCCCACGTGTCTGCTTTCGTTTCGCTTCAAAACGTCTACCGTGCTGCCCACCGTCGATCCCGGCTTTGGGCTTGCCCGCGCTCGCTTGCCATCTTCTTGTTGGCGTTGGCAGTGACACTTGCTGGAGGGTTGCTCCCCGCCCAGAGTGCTCACGCCCAGGCGCCACTTCCTATCATTGTCGATACCGACGCTGGGGTCGACGACGCTCTGGCTCTTCTCTGGCTGCTCAGGCAGGATCAGCGGCCACTTCAGGTGCTTGGCGTCGTGTCTGTCTTTGGCAACACCGACGTTAACAACACGACCAACAATGTCCTCTACGTACTTGCGCTTGCGGGGCGAAGCGACATCCAGGTCGTAAAAGGGGCAGCTGCGCCACTGGTGAGACAGCCCACCTTAACGGGCTGGTTCCTGCATGGACCTGATGGGCTTTGGGGACTTGGCGCTCAGAACCCGCAGGACCAGAGCGGTGTCTCCACAGATGCGGTGGGCTTCTACTGCGCGACGGCAGCAGCCAATCCTGGCGCCACGCTGCTGGCGCTGGGGCCTGCGACGAACATTGCGCAGGCCGCGGCGGCCTGCCCTGACTCAATGAGGACGTTGAATATCGTGCTGTTGGGTGGCGCCAAGGGTGGTGGTAACAAGACACCCGTGGCCGAGGCCAATTTCTGGTCAGACCCTGACGCCGTGCAACAGGTATTGAATGCCGGCCTGCGTCCCACCATTCTACCCTTCGATGCGTTTAGCACGCTGCGCACCGACGCCAAGGATATTGACAAGCTTCTTCGCAAGAGCAGTCCGACTGCACAGATGTTGGCGCCGGCGGTCCTCCAATATGTGAATGTACAGCTTCAGTTTACTGGTGTCGCCGTGCTGCCCGATCTGACAGCAGCCGTCTACGCGGTCGACCCGTCACTTGGCGGGCCAGTTTCTGCTCTGATTAAGATGATGAGCGAAGACGGCATTAGTCGAGGCCAGTCGTTGGTAGCGCTGACGATGGCAGAGCGGATTGCCCTCATTATCGATGATGCCGAGTTCAGCCAGTTGGCGATTCGGGCTTTTACGGAACCGGGCTTTGACCTGGGAGCAGCCCTCGGCGAGATTCTGGCCCGTGAACCTGACAATGCCTGGTTCGTGCCTGCCGTTGACAACAAGGCCGTCTGGCAGGCAGTGGAACGAGGGTTGCGCAACTAGGTCGATGGAGTGCCGTAATGACCAGTCTTGAGACGTTTCTGTTCGACGATCTGCGCCGGATTGTCAGCAATGTTGGACGCGCCGGCGGCTTGATGAGTCCTTCTGTATACGATACTGCACAGGTACTGCGTCTGTATCCACCGTCCACAGACACAGAGCCTGCCTTTGAATGGCTGCTGGATCAGCAGCAGGCCGATGGAGGGTGGGGCGAACCTTATATGCCGACGGCGCGTGATGCGCCCACGTTGGCGGCCCTGCTGGCGCTGCGCAAGCGTGACCATCTGCCCCGCGTGCGTGAATCCCTGGCGGCAGGGGAGGCATTTCTGCGTCGCCGCGGCGAATACTGGCGGCCACCCCTGCCTGAGGACATCCCTGTAGGAGCTGAACTGGTGGTTCCCGCGCTGCTCGACGCGGCGGAAAAGAACAGAATTTCGGTGGCGCGCCACGACTTTTCTGCACTGGAAGCGTTGGGCGCTCGCCGTCGCACGATCATCGATAAGCGGGGACCAACCGCAGCGACGCCCCCCGGGGATTACGGGGAAGCGTGGGGCGACGAGCCCGATGTTCGTCTGCAGGATGGCTCCGGCGGCATCGGCCACAGTCCTGCCGCGACGGCTCGCTGGCTACGCATGACCGCGGGGCGGGACGAATTGAATCGAGCGCGGCAGCGTGCGGTGGATTATCTGATCAGCGCGTCGGGCGCGACGCGCGTGGGCCTGCCGGCGGTCGTGCCGACCACATGGCCGATTAACCGCTATGAACAGGCCTTCGTTCTGCATACTCTGCTGGCGGCCGATCTGCTCTTCGATCCCCATTTGGTTGACGTGGTCCAGCCCCAGATCGAAAGCTTGCGAGAAGCGACGCTGCCGGGCGGGCTTGGATACAGCGATTATTTCTGGCCCGACGGCGACGATACGGCAGCCGCGGCAGCCGTCTTGGCCGCGGCAGGCTATCGTGAAGCGCTCCGTGCGCTGCTCCCGTTCCAGCAGCAAGACTATTTCAGCACCTTTCCGCACGAGCTTCAGCACTCGATTACGGTGACTGCCCGCGGCGCCCACGCACTGGATACCCTGCAGATGGACGCAACGCCGTGGCGTGACTTCCTGGCCGGCCTGCAACAGCGCGATGGTCGCTGGAGCCAGGACAAGTGGAACGGTTCCTGGCTCTACACGACCGCAATCACGTTGTTGGCCTTTCGCCAGGAGCCAGAGCGCGCCCAGCTCGACCGCTGTGAGACGATCCTCTGCGCAACCCAACATCCAGACGGCGGTTGGGGATCCATCCTGCAGCAGTCCACCGTCGTAGAGACGGCCTATGCGGTCCTGGCGCTCTATACGCTGCGCCGCTGTGGTGTGTGGAGCCCAGGCACTGAGCAACACTGGCTGCATGCACATCAATATCTGCGTCGCGCCTATGCGGCCGAAAACCTTGGCAGTGAACGCTTCTGGATGGGCAAAGAGCTCTACCGCCCCTATCGCGTGGATCGTGCCTTTGTGCTCTGCGCCATGCTGTTGCCCTTTGTTCTGCGCCAGCGGTCCTCTGTCAGAGGAGAAGCTCGAGGGGCTTCGCACGTTGAGGCGCTGGCATGGTAGGTGTGACAGGTTCCTTATCAGCGCAACGGGGGGCGGACAAGCAGTTGCTTACGGAAGACGCTTTCCAGACAGCTTCGCTGGATGAGATCGCAAAGGTTGCCCCGCCAGCAATCGTCTACGCGGCAGCGGGCACACGCCGTAGTGCTGCCCTGGCTGGCCTGGCCTCCCACAGCGAAGCCTACGTCCGGTGGTCGCGGGAACAGATGATCTCGGCTTGCAAGATCATCTTTGACCATGGCGTGCACCACATCTTCACGGTACTTGCGGCGCCAGGTCAGTTTCAAGAGGTAGGGCGATACCGGCAGCGCCTTCTGGATTGGATCAGTTGGGGCGTGGCTGGCCCGGAGGCACTGCGCGACTATAGGGAGTTGGGTTGGCGGGTACGGCTGCTCGGCGGCGACGATCTGCCAACCCTGGCGCGGGTTCAGGAGCAGCTGTCTGCGGCAACACCTGCCATCGCCGAACGGACCCTTTGGTTCATGGTCATACCCGACCCCGAGGCGCCCTGGCGTTGGATTCTTGACGCCGTATGGCGGAGCCAGGCTCGCTCGCGAGCGGAGGTTGTCCAAGCGCTTTACGGCGAGGAGTTGCCCCTGATCACCCTGTACTTCTCGTTTGGAAAGCCGATCGTGGCGCCGTACCTGCTGCCACCCCTGTTAGCGGGTACGGTTCAATGTTACTGGACGCAGCGACCCGGCTACCGGCTTACCGAGGCTGAGTGGCGCGCAATCCTATATGACTATGCCTATCTGCGTGCCACCTGGCGCGCAGACAAGACAGGCCGGGCGGAAACATCCATTGGTCAACGAGACGCCTGGGAGCGTGGACCTACCCTTGGGCTGGGTATGCGGTTGGGACCCTTCTGGTATCCCCGTCCCTGGTCCGGCGATTCCCTGGTTGGCCACGACGGTAGCCATACCAGCGGGTAAAATCATGACGATTCGTGCTGTAATCTTCGACCGTGACGGGGTATTGACCTATTTTGACACCGGCCGCGCGGCCGCTGATTTTGCCTCGATCCTGCCGATTTCAATCTGGGAGCTGGCAAAGCTATGGCAGCAGTACGGCAATGTCCACGGCTTTCCTGCGTCGTTGGAAGCGGAAGAGGCGTTCTTTCGCGCTTTCTGGACACATGTTGCCGACCTTTACGCGCTGTCCCCAGCCCGCCGTGAACAGCTATTTGCCCTCGACTACGCCCGTTATGTCGTCGCCTACCCTGATGCGCGGCGCTGTCTGGAGTTTGCCAGGCAGCGCGGGCTGCGTGTCGGCGTGCTCTCCAATTTCTCCTTGGCGAGCCTGGATGCGACCTTGGTCGCAGCCCAGCTAGCCGATCTGGTGGATGTGTCCTGTGCGGCGACTGTGATTGGAGCAGCAAAGCCCGATCGGGCCGCCTACCTGGCAGTGACGAAAGCCCTGGCGGTAGAGCCACACGAGTGTCTCTTCTTTGACGATGAAGTGGCGTGTGTGGAGGGCGGCCTGGCAGCTGGCCTGCGTAGCTACCTGGTCGATCGCCAGGCAACCGCGACTGATGCGGCCGCGGGCACGGTGCACGACCTTGACCAGGTCACCGCGTTGCTTGACGCTGCCCTGATGGGGTAGCGCACATTCGCCCTACATGTAACGCGCGATTCTCATCTGGGCTCGCTGTAACGCCTCAGAGACTTCCTCGAGTCGCGCCGGTTTGGAAACGAAGTCATCCATGCCCGCTGCATAGCAGTTTTCGCGGTCAATCTGTGTCACAGCCGCCGTAATGGCAATAATGTAGGGCTGTCCAACGGCGCTGGCCTCCGCGCGAATGATCCGCGTGGCTTCCAAACCGTCCATGACCGGCATTTGGATATCCATGAAGACAATATCATACCGCTTGGCCTTAACAGCTTCCACCGCGTCCTTGCCGTTGGTCGCTAAATCGGCCTCTGCGCCGCAGCGCTGCAGGAGGCGCAGCAAAACCTTCTGGTTCACCAGGTTGTCTTCCACGAGGAGAATCCGCGGCGCCTGCTCGTTAAAGAGAGTCGTCGCGATGGCTGCCCTCGGTGTGGCTGGTACAGCCTTCTCCGTATGGAAAAGCAACGCGTCGCGCAGTTCGGACGGCTTGACTGGTTTCGTCACGACCTTGATGGAAGGAAATTGGTCTATCGTCTGGCGTAAACCCGATTCCTGCAGGGGCGCCAGCACAATGCACGTCAGCGGCGCGTCTGTGCTAGGCAGACGCGCAAGCTGTGTGGGCAGATCAAGCGACCAAAGATGATGGTCGAGAACAATAGCCTTGATCTCGGGGCGTGAATGGAGCAGCGCCTCGCCTTCAGTCAGGTCGCGGGCTATGTGGACCGTAGCGTGCAGGCGCTGCAACTGGGTGGCCACTATGCGGCGGCATGTTGTGTCATCGTGCACCAACAGTACCTGGTACCCATCGAGATAGGCAGCGGGTACGCCGTTCTGAGCAATGGTCTTCGGCAGCGTGCCGACTTCAATCTCGACAAAGAAGGTTGAGCCTTCGCCTTCCCGGCTCGTTACGTAGACCGTCCCCTGCATGTGTTCGGCCAGCCGTTTGCTAATGGCCAACCCCAATCCTGTGCCGCCGTAACGCCTTGTATGTGAGCTATCCACCTGGGCAAACGACTCGAAGATTAGTTCCAGCTTGTCTTCAGGGATGCCGATGCCCGTGTCTTGCACCGCGAAGTTGAGCCGGCATTTCTGATCATCTAGCCGTATTGTGCTGACCGTGACGACAATCTCCCCGCGTTCGGTGAACTTGACCGCATTCATGACCAGGTTCAGCAAGATCTGGCGTAAACGGTTGCGATCCCCAACCACTACCGGTGGCACGTCGGCTTCGATGTCGCAGCCCAGCTCTAGCCCCTTGCGATGCGCTTCCGTCGCCACCAGGTTAAGTGCCTGGTATACAGGCTCTTCCACCGCAAACGGTTTGTGCTCCAGGGAGAAGGTTTCCGCTTCGATCTTTGAAAAGTCTAGAATGTCGCTGATGATGCCCAATAGCGCTTCGCTGCTATTGCGAATCATGGCAACGTGCTCGGACTGTTCATCTGTCAGCTGTGTGTTGGTCAGCAGGCTTGCCATGCCAATTACGGCATTGAGCGGGGTACGAATCTCATGGCTCATATTGGCCAGGAAGTTGCTCTTGGCACGGGTCGCCGCCTCAGCGTCTTCCTTGGCACGGCGCAGCTCTTCCTCGTAGACCTTCCGTTTCGTGATGTCAGTTAGGGTGACTAACATCTGGGTGGGTGTTCCGCTCTGATCGCGTACCAGTACAGTCTCACGAGATTGGACCCACTCCCAGCGGCCATCAGGACGCTGAAGCCGGAACTCTATGTTGCCAGTCGATCCAGTTGGTACCCCCAACATGCGCCAGTGCTCCTGCACTGAGTCCACGTCTTCGGAATGGATATAGCGTAGCAGTTCGTCCTGCGATGTGAGCTCTGTAACCGTGTGGTCAAAGAGCTCGTGGCGATTTACGTAGATCCACTGTTGGCTGCGCAGGTCGAGAATATAGGTGAAATCGGGAGACCGTTCGGCAAGACTGCGAAAGCGGAGCTCGCTGCGCTCCCGTTCGCTGACCTCTCGTCGCAGCTGTTGGTTCGCCGCGTCAAGGGCTGCTGTCCGCTGGCTCACCCGTTCTTCGAGCTCATTGCGAATCTGCTGTAACTCGGCCTGGCTAATGAGGAGCTGGCGGTTTGTAGCCGCCAGCTCTGCCGCGGCGGCCTGCGCGCGCCGGGCACTGTCCTCGGTATCGCGCAGCGCGGACTGGAGCAGGGCGGTGTTCAACATGACGGCGACAAGAATGATAATCAGGTCATCGCCACCTGCGCGCTTGCCTATGTTGGGTTGGATCATGCCCATCGTTTCCAACAGGAAGAGCACGAACAGAGACATGACGGTCAGATAGACCACCACCAACATGGAGCGCTTGCCTAGTAAGAGTGCGGTCAGAGGAATAACGACAAAAAAGCCAATGACATTGGGAGCACGTATTGTGCCAAAGAGCAACATGGAGGGCAGGAGCGCGCCAAGAAAGACCGCCACAACCAACGCTCGGGCCGCCCACTGCACGTGTCCTGACCTGGCGAGCAGCCAGAGCGCCACACAGAAAACCAGTACAACTAGATTGGTGCCGGTCAACGTGATCCGCTGCTGCCAATCGAGGTGGCTGAACGGGATCGAGATCGTCAACAGGATCAGGGCCGTGCCCAGCAGGTACAGAAACGGATAAAACCATCGCGCGGTGCGGGCATCATCAATATTTGATGAATTGGTGAGTGAAAACTGCTGCCAGAACCGCGTGCTCATGCCGTTAGGTTACCTGTCAATCGATCGGTAAGCGCCAAGCAATACGTGGCGGGCGCCAATTCCCCCACGATTTTTCGATCATATCATAGAATTTTCCGGCAACAGTCGTCATGTTGACGTAGACTGTTCTGCCACATGGTGTAACGTATACGCTTAAGTTGACGATTTAGGGGGAAATCTTGTGTCAGCGAGCTCCGCGGCGATAAATGCAGGCAGCACGGTTGGCCCAAAGCGACGTACCGCGTGCCCGTGACGCAATCCAACAAGCCCGCAAGCTAGATCTTTCTGACTCCAGATGCCGCCGTAGCGGAAGAAGCCCGCTATCTCCCACATGACGAGCAACATTAGGCCGGGCAGCTGCGGCAGCCAGAAGCCCACGAAAACGAACGCCGTATAGTGGCGCGCCGGATTGGCGTCGTCAACCAGTCTTGGATCAAAGCCGTCCGTACCAAAACGCAGCGGCGGCGCACTGGCCATCTGGCGCCAAAACGTAAGCGGGTTCCAGAAATCCGCAGTGCGGATATTGGCGCAATCTTCGCCAATCTGCAGAACAAACCACGCGGTGCCGTTCCAACCGGCAGGCGCTCGTCCTGCCACTCTACCTACGTACTCAATGAAGGTGTCGATGCCATTTGTGGAGGAGTGATGAGGCATAGTGAGCGCGTCAAGTAGCGAGATGAAATAAAAAGACCAATCCACGCAGCGTTACCAACGCTGCGCTCCCTCTCGCTACCGTAGCGCGCAAGAAGAATCCGAAACTGTCAGTACGGGTACAGTCTTCCAATGAGGATAGACAGGGAGGTGGCTATAACTGGCGTTTGGCGCCTACTTTCCAGGCGCGTTGTGCTCCAGCTTTGCCAGTTCACGCCAGCGATCGGCCGCGCCGTGCCGGAAGAGCGCCGGATCGAAGTTGGCCAGGAATTCCCATCCTTCCATGGCCAATCCTTCTTGCAGATCTTCAGTGAGGTCAAATTCCAGGACACGCCCGTCGGTTCGGACTTCAAAGTGCAGCATGTCCTCTTTACCATCGTCGATGATATCGACAATACAGGGCCGGTCGGTCCCCAGTGGTTTCTGGAAAAATGCCGCGGAGCAACGGGCGCAGAATGTCAGTGCAGCGTCACAGTAGCCACGATCCATGATGATTTTCACAGACACCTCCTCGTGTACAGGGAGCGGGCAACAGTTGCCCTTCCAGTATTACTGGTCTGCGCCGCTGCCACATGGGGCGAATGTCATATGATCGGTAGGACACCGTTTGTGGGCGCCGCACGCGTTGTTACCGGCCATAATCTGCTCAGGCTTGCTCGGGCGACTAGCCAGGCAAGCCTGAGCAAGCAGCTCCTAGTGACGGAAATGCCGGGTGCCAGTGAAACACATGGCGAGCCCCAGATTATTTGCCGCCGCGATCACTTCGTCGTCCCGTACGGAGCCGCCTGGCTGAACCACAGCCGTAATCCCATGTTTCGCCGCGGCCTCGATCCCATCTGGAAAGGGGAAGAACGCATCTGAGGCCATCACCGCGCCCCGAGAACGGTCCCCGGCCTTGTGTCCGGCCATCATGACCGAATCGACCCGGCTCATCTGGCCGGCGCCCACGCCCACCGTAGCACAGTCCTTTACATAAACAATAGCGTTACTCTTGATGTGCCGGGCTGCGCGCCAGGCGAAGGCCAGGTCAGCCAATTGCGCGGCCGTAGGCTTGCGCTCCGTTACGACCTGCCACGCGGCCGGATCCATGTCCGCCTGGCTGCGATCAATTTCCTGCACTAGCACACCGCCAATGATGCTGCGCAGACTCAATGGCCGGAGAGGCGTACCGGTATAAACGAGCAGCCGCAGGTTTTTCTTCTTCCGTAGCAGTGCCAGAGCATCCTCCTCATAGGCAGGCGCCGCAATCACTTCGAGAAAGATGCCAGCCATCTGCTCCGCATATTGGAGGTCTACGGGCCTGTTCGTCGCCACAATGCCGCCAAATGCGCTGACTGGATCCGAAGCCAGAGCTTTGGCGTAGGCATCGACCAGCGTGCTGGCGCTGGCCAGACCGCAGGGGTTGCCATGTTTGATGATAGCCACAGTCGGCTCTGGATAATCCTGCGCCGCGTTCCATGCGCCGTCCAGATCGAGCCAGTTGTTGTAGCTCATCTCCTTGCCGTGCAACACTTCGAAGGCGGGTCTCTCGCCAGCAAACCCGTACAAACCTCCCTGCTGGTGGGGGTTCTCGCCGTAGCGGTTGACCTGAAGCTGAGCCAGATCCAGATGGAGCTCGGCGGGCAGCAGAGATTGGCTTGTACCTGGCGTCGCCTCGCCCACTTCGGCCACCTGTTCAGCCAGATAGGTGGTAATGGCAGTGTCGTAGTCTGCTGTGTGGCGGAATGCTTTGACGGCGAGCAACCGCCGCTGGTGGGCGCCGGTTCCGCCTTTGGCAAACGCTTCCGCCACTGTGTCATAGTCGGCCGGGTCGCATACGACCGTCACTGATTCGTGGTTCTTGGCTGCAGCACGGAGCAGCGCCACGCCGCCGATGTCGATCTCTTCGATCGCGGTGGCTATGCTCACAGAGGGCTGTGCGACGGTCTCCTGGAACGGATAGAGGTTGACGACCACCAGGTCGATGGGCATGATGGCGTGCGTGGCCAGTTCCTCAAGATGCATAGGGGTGCGCCGCGCCAGTATGGCGCCGTGGATGGCAGGGTGTAGCGTCTTAACCCGGCCGCCCAGTATCTCTGGGAAGCCAGTGACATTCTCGACCTGGAGGACCGGGATACCGGCTTCGGCGAGTTTGCGGGCGGTACCACCGCTGGCCACCAGCTCGCCGCCGGCTTCGTGTAGACGCCGGGCAAATTCCACCAGCCCGCGCTTGTCGGAAACAGAGAGCAGTGCTCGGAAGCTTGGCATGGAAAAGCTCCTTTATTCAATCGGGACAACTTTGCTGCGAAACAAGCATAAAAAAACGGGTAGCCAGATCCACACGATCCGGCTACCCGGCCCAGGCGCACGACCGACAGCTCGATGTCAAACGCTTCTTCCTCATGGTTTATGTCCACGTTCACACAGTGATGTGTGAGGTCGCCAGTCGAAGCGTAGATAAGGAAATGCTCATTCGAGTATAGGAGGTTGCCCGTGCACTGTCAAAACAACGCTACTCAGTGGCTCAATTGCCGGCCGCAACGCCTTCATGCCGGCGCCGTTCAATGTAGTCGATTGATTGGTGCCGGAAGTAGGTATTGTAGAGGTCCGCGTAGTGGCCGCCAGCCGCCATGAGCACATCGTGGCTACCCTCTTCGATGATACGTCCTGATTGCAGTACCAGAATGCGGCTGGCCGCCTTCACAGTGGAAAGGCGATGGGCAATAACGATAGAAGTCCGGTTTTTGAGAATCAGGTTCAGAGCCGCCTGGATCTGTGATTCGGTAAATGGATCCACACTGGCTGTCGCCTCATCCAAGATGAAGATAGCCGGATTCTGAGCCAGCATACGCGCCAATACCACCAGCTGCCTTTGCCCCATGCTCAGGCGATTGCCCCGTTCGCCGACATTGGTCTGCAGCCCTTCTGGCAGCGTATCGATCCAATCGCCATTGCCGATCTGGCGGGCGATTTCCTCTACGTCGCTGTCGCTAAGGTGCGGCGTAGCGTACCGAATGTTGGCCGCCACAGTGCCGGAAAACAGAAAAGGCGTCTGGCTCACAATACCTAGCTGGCGGCGGTAGTCGCGCAGGTCAAATGTACGGATATCGTGGCTATCGATGAACAGGTTGCCAGCCTGAAATTCGTAAAAGCGGGTCACGAGCTTGATGATGCTCGATTTTCCGGCGCCTGTGTGGCCAACCAGGGCCACGCTCTCGCCCGGCGAAATATGGAGATTGAAATCCTGGAGGACTTGCTCCTTTTCGCCATACCGGAAATCGACATGTACAAAGCGGATATCCCCCTTCAGCGCAGGGACCGGCGCACTGCCGGTCTGGACAACCGCAGGTTCAGCGTCAATGAGGGCGAAGATACGTTCGGTTGCACTGAGCGCGCCCTGGAACTGGCTCCAGAAAGCAGACAGGTTGAT
>JACFMY010000090.1:11347-18387 GCA_019455155.1 Caldilineaceae bacterium | reverse complement strand
TAGCGCGCTTCAATGGGGTTGAAGAGGTCGGAGGTTCAAATCCTCTCGCCCCGACTCGCGGACAGAAAGCTCCCGCAGATCGCTGTGGGAGCTTTTTGCAACCAGAGATATCGAACGACGATTGTTCGCTACCGACTATGGACAGTCAGGTTAACAAGCTGCCCGGGTTATTGCCAACAGACCTGGAACTATTGCGCAAGGTGGAGGCCGGTCTGCCAATTACGGCGGACGTCAGCCGCGCAGACGTGCTCCTTTGCACGCTGAGCGGCAAGGACCAGGCTCTCATTGCGTTTCACGCCATCCCCAACTCCATCTCTTCTCTCTACCGGCACGATGCAACGGGCCGGACGCTGACCCCCGACGAGCAGCCGCTGCTCTTTCAGGCGCTGCGTAGCGGTAGCGGCGGGCGGCGCCAGCGCGAGGTCCTGAGCAACGGCGCGCCTGTCATTCAGGACGTGTACCCAATTCACAACAATGAGGGGAAAGTCATCGGCGCGATGGTTGTCGAGACCAACATGATCGCGCACGAACGTCAGCGCCGGCGCCATCGCCATTTTCGCCAGGCTGTCGTCTGGATGCAGGAGATGTGTGCGCGCGGGGAGCTGGAGAGCGCCGGTATTCTCAGCAGCTTTTCGCTCTATGACGGCATCTACCTGGTGGACAGCGAGCGCACGGTCATTTACATGAGCGGTATCGCCGCCAATATGTTCCGTAGCATCGGCGTGACGCCGGAAGTGCGCAACCAGCCACTTTCCTCATTGGAGCCCCTGGACGGGAAGATTGTTGAGCAGGCCATTAGCACGCAGCGCTGCCAGGAGATTCGACACGAGTCAGATGACGGCCGGATTTGGCTGCGGATCGCGATCCCGCTGCGCATGCCCAGCGTCAGCTGGCGCAACTATTGGCTGGCGCTGCCATGGACACCCTTCGGCAGCAGCGGCGCCGAACAGCATGAGGTCGATGCCGTGCTGGTCCTGCTGCACAACGCCACGGAGGCGGTCCAAAAAGAGCGGGAGCTCAATGTCAAGTCGGCTATCATTCAGGAAGTGCACCACCGGGTTAAGAATAATCTGCAGAACATAGCCGCCATACTGCGGATTCAAGCCCGCCGCATAGAAAATGACGAGGCGCGCCAATATCTCACCGACGCGGTCAACCGCGTGTTGAGCATGTCGGTTATCCACGAGTTTCTCAGCCAGGATCAGCACCGGCCTATCAATATCAAGGATGTGTGCCAGCGTATCGCCGCACAGGTGGCTCAGGTTTCGGGCAATCCAGAGCAAGAGATCAATGTCGCCGTGCAGGGGTCAGGTGTGCGGCTGCCGGCCAGCCAGGCGACGCCGGTATCCATGGTCGTCAACGAACTCCTGCTGAACGCGGTAGAACATGGCATCAAAGATCGCATGACTGGGAATATTCGGATAGTGCTGGATGATCTAGGCGATGCTGTCTCGATCACAGTAGAAGATGACGGCGACGGTCTGCCGCCCAACTTCGATTTTGTGCAGAAGTCCAACAGCTTGGGGCTCCAGATCGTGCACACGCTGGTTACCGACGATCTCAAAGGATCGTTGCGTATCGAGTCGATCGTACCGGAGCCAGATGTTGTGGCTGAGCCGGACGATAGCGACGGTGCGCTCTCGCACGGCACCCGCGCCATCGTCAAGTTCCCGAAGCGCTCGCTGCGTAGCGGGTAGTGTCCGGGGTTGCCGGCATTGGAAGTTTGCGAAAATCTGCCGCTCTGCGGCACAATTAAAGTTCGATTGCCAGATTCGGCGGGCCTTCATGCGCCACATGCCGGCAGCGCTTTGCATCTACGCCGGTGTGATGCCGAACCAACGCCGGTTGGGACCAAAGGAGCAGATAAGGTGGAGCGGACACGGGTGATTATCGCGGACGATGAATCTCTGATTCGAATGGATCTGCGAGAAATGTTGACAAACCTGGGCTACCTTGTGGTTGGTGAGGTTGGTGACGGGCGTAGCGCCGTTAACTTGGCGCGTGAGCTGCGCCCGGACATTGTGATCATGGACATCAAGATGCCAGATATGGACGGCATCGAGGCCGCCAAAATCCTGACCGAGGAACGTATTGCTCCTGTGCTCCTCCTCAGCGCCTACAGCCAGCAGGAGCTAGTGCAGCGGGCGCGGCAGGCCGGTGTTGCCGGTTATCTAGTCAAGCCATTTCGCGAGAGCGACTTGACCCCCTCCATCGAGGTGGCGCTGGCCCGTTTCAGCGAGTTCCGGGCCATGGAACGCGAGGTGGACTCGCTCCAGGATGCATTGGAGACGCGCAAGGCTGTGGATCGGGCCAAAGGTATTCTTATGGATACGCAAGGGCTCACTGAGACCGAGGCCTTCCGCAAGATTCAAAAGATGAGCATGAACAATCGCAAGCCCATGCGGGCAGTCGCTGAGGCCATCATTCTGGCCCATCAGGTAAGTGAACAATAAGCGGCGCTGGACCTCAGTGCCCACTACAGGTCTATTGTGAAGCTTTCTATTGTCATTCCCGTCTATAATGAGCGGGCAACACTCGAAGAGATTGTCAACCGCGTCCGGGCGGTCGATCTCACCGTCAACCCCAATCGTGACAATCCGCTGTTCCAGGGCCCGCTGCCCATCGAGCGCGAGATTGTAATCGTCGATGACGGCTCAACGGACGGCACCCGCGACATTCTTGCTGCCTGGCAACAAGAGCGCTGTGCCGACATGCGCATCATCTTCCATGCCCGAAATGGCGGCAAGGGCGCGGCTCTGCGCACAGGGTTTGAACATGCCTCCGGAGATCTCATTATCGTCCAAGACGCTGACCTGGAGTACGATCCTCGCGACTATGTGAAGTTGCTGGAGCCGATCCTGGAAGGCCGGTCGCCTGTCGTCTATGGCAGCCGTTTCCTCGGCGGCCCGCGGGCCGCCATGAGTCTCAGCCACACCTTTGGTAACAAGCTGCTGACGGTGTTGACGAATCTGCTCTACGGGACGTCACTGTCGGACATGGAGACCTGTTACAAATGTTTCCGCCGCGACGTGATCGCCGATATGCCGCTGCGCAGCCGCCGTTTTGAGATTGAGCCCGAGCTGACCGCCAAGATTCTCAAGCGCGGCTTCACTATCTACGAAGTGCCCATCAGCTACAATGGCCGCGCCTTCCATGAAGGAAAGAAGATCACCTGGCGCGATGGCTTTACCGCGTTACGCACGCTGGTCAAATATCGCTTCGTGGACTAGATGAGCCATGCTCCCAGCGGCCGCTGTTCTGCCAAGGCCGCGACAGCAAGCGCCTGCTGTTCGCTCCTATTACCCTGCAGTGCTCCTCCTGGCAACGTTAGTGGGTTTTGCCCTGCGCCTGGTGCTCCTCAACCGCTTTCCCTTTCGCGAAGATGAAGCCCTCTACAGCTATTGGGCGCTGTACGGCTCCCGCGTGGATCCGCGGTTTCTCACCGTGTGGCCCGACAAACCGCCGCTCTTCATCTGGTCGCTGGGTTTCTGGTTTCAGGTTTTGGAGGCGGCGCCTCCCCCCGCGCGGCTGCTCAACATCCTCTTCAGCACAGTGACGATCCCGGTGCTGGCCTCGACCGCACGCCGGTGGTGGGGCGACTGGGCTGGCATCGCCGCGGCTGTGCTCGCTGCGCTCAATCCTTACGCTGTCAGTTTTGCCCCCACCGCCTACGTGGATCCACTGCTGTTATTGGCCGGCGCGCTGGCCCTGGCCCTGGCCGCACACCAGCGTACCTTCTGGGCCGGTCTTTGGCTTGGCGTCGCGATCATGACCAAGCAGCAGGGCTTGCTCTTTGTTCCGCTGGTCCTTGCTCTTCTCTCGTTCAATTTCCACTCGCAAGATCCCTCTGAACGGATCGCATTCGCCTTTTCTCAGCAAGCGACCTCGAAATCCCGGTCTCGATTGTCCGTATTTCGCGCCTACCTTCCCCATTTTGCCGGCGTGGCCTTGATTGTCTTGCCCGTCCTCTATTGGGACAGCCAGCGTTGGGCCGTGGCGCCATCGCCGTGGGATCTGGGGGCGCGCAATATCGGCACGTTGGCGCTCGTCTCGTTTGAGCATTGGCCGGCGCGCCTGCAGGGTTGGGGCGAGCTGGCGGGATATCTATTGGCCAGCAACGGCCTTTGGCTGCTGTTGGGCCTGATGCTGGCGCTACAGGCGGCCAGGCGCATTTGGATGCGGGCATGGCCAGCGCGACCGGTTCGTCCGGCTGTTGTCCTGGGAGCGTGGGGACTAGCTTTCTTGCTGCTTCACATTGCCATCAATATACAGATCTGGGATCGCTACCTGCTGCCATTGGTGCTGCCGCTGGTGTTGATTGGCGGTTGGAGCGCCGGGGAGCTGCTTGCCCAGGTGCAGCGCATGGCGGCCGGCGCTTCGATTGTCTCCCAAGCTGGACCCACACCCGTGGTGGCGGGTTCGAAGCGCGCGCGGTGGCCTGCTGCCTTACATACGATGTTCGTGTTGCCACCCCATTTCACGCTGATAGCGATTGGCTTGATTGTCTTCCTCTCGCTGGCCAGACCAGCGGTGCAGGCGGCCACGGGGCGTCTGCCCATCGGCGGTGACCATGGCGCATATGCGGGCTTTGATACGGCGGTGAGCTGGCTGGAGCAGGAAGCCTCCAGGAGTGAAGGGGCGGCCGGTGTCGTGCTCTACCATCGCACCCTCGGCTGGCACTTTCGCTTCTACCTCTTCTCTGCGGTGGAACGCGGTGCTGTCGATCTGCGTTGGTATCCCAGCGCCGTCTATCTGGCGGACAATGCCACCAAAGCGCCACACAAGCGCCGCTTTCTGTTGGTACCTGATTGGGCGGCCGAGCGAGATCTCACCCTGCACCTGGCCACGCGGCGCCTGATGGTGCAGGAACGGCTGCGCGCTGGCCATTTCACCCTGTACGAGCTTGTGGAGCAAGCTGGCGCTTCAGGTCCATGGCGGCTCTGCCGCAGGCAGGGGCTTTTCCAGGTCATGGCTATATCTGGCAATGCGAATATGGTATGCCAGTAACCTTACTCCAGTAACCTTGCCGCTGTAATGGCTCTTTCTATGATGCGCCCGTCCCCTGCTCACCGTCGCCGATCGCGTCCAGGCTCTTCTATCTGGCATTTGTTCGCCGCGCTGCTTCTGGCGGCATTTGTGCTTGCGCTCTACAGCCGGCTGCTCTTTACCAACCGTGTGCTGGCCACCGGTGACATTCTGCTCTACTTTTACCCATATCGCGCGTATGTGTCGGCTGTCCTGCGCACAGGGCACCTGCCCTTCTGGAACCCCTACATTTTTCTGGGGGCGCCACTGTTGGGGAATCCCCAGGCGGCCGTGCTCTATCCGTTCCACTGGCCCCTGATTGGCCTTCCCGTGACACAACAGATCTATTGGAGTGCAGCGTTCCACAGCTGGCTCATCGGCTACGGTGGCTACTGGCTGTTGCGACGCTGGGAATACGGTTTTGCAGCAGGGCTGGTCACCGCGATTACGTTGGCCGGCAGTGGCTTCGTCGGCGGCCTCCTGGGACACATCAACCAACTAAACGCGGCGGCCTGGCTACCGTGGGCGTTGCTCTGTGTGGTCGCGGCGGACGGGCAGCGGCGCAAGGAGGGTGCTCGCCTATTTCTGCTGGCCGCCGGGCTCGCAATCGCAGTGGCGCTCATGTTGCTTGCTGGGCACACCCAGAGCGTCTTTATCAATCTCGCCGGCGTGGGCGTCTGGGCAATAGGGCCATTGGTCGTGGCTGCTCTGGCCCGGTCATGGCGGCAGCTACGCTGGCAGCCGGCGCCACCTTTCAGCCTGGCCTGGTCGGCATCTTGGCCGCGATGTTTCGTCTTGATCGCGGGCGTGACGCTCGGTGCATTGCTGGCCGCGCCGCAGTTGTTGCCGGCCCTGGAGCTCAGCGGTCTGGGCCTGCGCAGCGATGGCCTCAGCTACGGAGAGGCGAGCAGTTTCAGTTTGAAACCGCTGCAGATTGGCTGGACGTTACTCCCCAGCTACGGCATCGTTGACCTGGGCGCGATCTTTGATACGCCAGGCTACACAGAGTATGTGGCCTATGTGGGGATCGTCGCGCTGATATTGGCTGGCTTAGGGGCCTGGAAAGGCCACGGCGCCGCCCGCGCCTTCGGGCTCACCTTCATGGGAATGGGTCTCCTGCTTGCCCTGGGCAGGTGGAATCCTCTCTATTTTGTCCTCTATCTGGTGGTGCCGGGCTTCGACCTGTTCCGGGCGCCCGCTCGTTGGATGATGCTCTATACGTTAGGTGTGAGTGTGCTGGCGGGTGCTGGTTTTGCCTGGTTACTGAGTGCCTGGCCAGGAATCCAAAACCAGGGGCAAAGAGCGTTCCGGCGCCTGGCGCCGGCTCTCCTGAGCACGGTGATTGTGACAGTGATAGCCGTGGAGCTGCTACTGGCAGCCCTGGCGCTGCCCCACTCACAGCCTACAGCGCCGCAGGCTGTCTACGAGCCACGTACCGCGGCGGCCCACTTGCTCACCGATCCGGCGCGTGCGGCCATGGGGCCGGCAGCAGCCGACCGCTTCCTGGGCATGAGCACGATAACCTATGACCCCGGCGACATGGCAGATTACCGGGGCATCATGCTCGGCGGCGAGCCATCCCAGTTGACCCCGGAAACCTTCAACGATCTGGTCATTGGCCAGAAGCTGCAAGAGCTCCTGGTGCCGAATTTGCCGCTCTTTTGGCAGATACCCGCGGTGGATGGCTTTGACGGCGGCGTATTGCCTTTGCAGCGCTATATCCGCTTTGCCGAGCTCTTGATTCCACCGGAGCGGCTGGTGCCCGATGGCAGGCTGCGCGAGCAGATCCGTGAGGTTCCGTCTGCCAGCCTGCTAGGGCTGCTCAACGCGGGGTACGTGGTCACCGACAAGGTGCGTGACCTTTGGTACACGGATGTATTCTACGACCGCCAGATCGGTGCTACACTCGATGACAACGACGGCCCGCTCTTGGTAGAGGTGCCCCTGCCCTTTGAGGCGACGCACCTTGACCTCATTGGCTATGTGGAGGGAGACCAGGAGGCGCTTACCGCTCT
>JACFMY010000090.1:511-11337 GCA_019455155.1 Caldilineaceae bacterium | reverse complement strand
GACGGAGAGGATTGGACGCTACCTCTAACGGCCGGCGGTGAGCCAGGGGCTCACTTTGCAGACGGGGCATTGGAGTCCGCCATGGCCCGAAGCAGTGGCGCGGACGTGGCGTTTCGAGATGTGGACGCGGGGCGCCAGGAATTCCGGGCGCGCCTGCCCCTGTCGCGTGCCTTGGCGCCCTCGGCCATCTATTTAGCGAGAGTGCCGGGTCCTATACAGCTTGTCGTACAGGCCGCCACCCTCTACGATGACCGCACCGGCATGTTTCTGGCCCTCTTGCCCAGCGATCGGGGCCGGTTTCGCCTGGTACATAGCGGCGATGTCAAGATCTACCAGAATCTGGACGTGATACCCCGTGCCTACCTGGTACACCGTACGGTCGCGGCCCCCGATCTCGAGCGCGCACTGTCGCTGCTGCAGTCTGGTGCCGTAGAGCCGGGCCGGTCGGCGGTAGTCGAGGGGTTAGCGGCCATCGACACCGCGACGGCGCCTGGCGACCGCGCGGAAATGGTAGCCTATGCGCCGGAAACCGTTGTCATAAAGACACAAAGCGCAGCGCCCGCGGTACTGGTTCTCAGCGACACCTATTATCCAGGGTGGTCGGCCACCATCGACGACGAACCGGTGGACATTTATCCTACCAACGTTCTCTTTCGTGGTGTGCCGGTGCCGCCCGGTGAGCACACAGTGATTTTTACTTACCAACCCACTGGCTGGCGTCTTGGCCTCGGTTTGGCAGCCCTGGCGAGTGGCGTGCTGGCAGGCGCTCTGCTTTCTTTGCTCTGGCAACGCATTCGCCGCGGCCGCGCGGCTGGGGTATAATGCTGCGCGTATGCGAGCTCCTGGACCAAAGGTGCGGTACCCATGAACTTTTTCAACCGGGTTGTCGCCACGTTGTTGTGGCTGCTGTTGCTTGCGGCGGCGCTGCTCGTGGCCGCGATTCCTCTCGATGTCATAGGCTGGCTGTTGGAGCAGCTTGCCCGGCTGGCCGATTGGTTAACGGCGGTGCAGGTTGGCAACATCACCTATTTCATTGTGGGGCAGGCTGCCTTTGGTATCGGCGCCTTGCTCATCTTCGGCACCCTGATCTTCATGGAGTTTTTGTCGGCGCGGCGCCGCGGTGTGCGCATTCGCACCGCGGAAGGCGGCTCCGCAGAGCTGGATACGACCAGTGTCGCGCGGCGGCTCCAGTGGCATCTTGACCAGCTGGCGGAGATTATCACTGTGGTGCCGACAGTGAGATCCCGAGGAGGATCGGTGGATATCCGCCTGGAGATCGAGACGGCGCCTGAGATCGACATCCCCATGAAGACGGATGAGGTGGTAGACGTCACTCGCGAGATCATTGAGCAGGACATGGGCCTGAAGCTCGGCAA
This sequence comes from Caldilineaceae bacterium, assembly GCA_019455155.1. Taxonomy (GTDB): domain Bacteria; phylum Chloroflexota; class Anaerolineae; order Caldilineales; family Caldilineaceae; genus JACFMY01. The sequence goes on along the minus strand of JACFMY010000090.1, from coordinate 9,961 downwards.
GCTCGATGTACGCATGCGGTGCGCGCCTTTTGAACCAGAATGGTATCCGTAGCCAGATTGCGAAAGTGTTGACTATGAGCGCCCAGTTGCAGACCATGACCCTGGGTCGCTTTATCCGGGTCACGTACGATAACTTCCGTCTGTTGATCGGTTCAATGAGTGCAGGTGCCGCCAACCCCTCCGCCGGACTGTCCACGCCGGCGCCTGATGAAGACAAGGTGGAGTCATTTCATTCAAAGAGATCTATGTCCTCTGCGCAGCACCAGCCCAATGCGGAACAACCTGAGCGTGAGCCAGGGAGCGAGACGCCACACGGGCCGTCCATGGATCCTTTCGAGGCTGAGAACTCTGTCGCCGCAAGGCCGGAGGACCATGAGCCGGGGGAACTGGCATCTGCCCCTTCCTCAACCGGAGTTGCAGGCCTAACCACACCCGGCGCTCCGCCGCGTCACAACGCCATTCAGCCCGAGCTGCAGATCAATACAGGTGACCCACGGCCGGCTGTGACCCTGGACCCAGAGAGCGGCAACATCCGTATCAAGGTGGGCGAGACGTCGTTAACTTTGCCGGCGGTGCTGGAGAGCCTGCTCTTTGTAGCCGAAGGGCCGGTTGCGGTGAGCCAGCTAGCGCGCGCGGTCGAGCTGGATGTGGAGACGGTGGAAACGGCACTGCATATGCTGGACGAGAGCTATCGCACGACTGGCAGGGGCCTGCGCCTGCAAACACGAAACGGCCGCTACCAGCTAGTCTCAGCGCCGGAAGTTGCAGGCTTGATCGAGGCCTTTCTCAACCTTGACATGAGCAGCAAGCTCAGCACGCCGGCGTTGGAGACATTGGCGGTTGTTGCCTATCGCCAGCCCGTGACGCGCGCCCAGATCGAGGCGGTACGGGGCGTAGATTGCTCAGGCATCCTGCGCTCCCTTTTGCAGCGGGGCCTTATCGAAGAGACAGCGCGGTTGGACGCGCCTGGACGGCCGGTTCTCTACAGCATCTCCGATCTCTTCATGCAGCATTTTGGCCTGACTGGGCTCCACGAGTTGCCGCCCCTGGAACCAGTTGCTGCCGAGCAGCTGGACAACGCTCTCGGCCTGGATCCGGCCTCATCGAGGTAGTCTGCGCCCCCCATGGGGCGTGCTCAGCCGGCGTGCCTGACCTCGAGGTCGGTTGAAGGTCAGCTTCTTTGTTGGTAGAATGTCATGTAATCGACGCCGGCGTATGGCATCCTCCTACCAGTGAACTTCTGCACCATGATGCACAATCTCGTGATTGATCTGACATGTGGTCGCAGCTTTTTGCCAATCGTCAGCGCATTGGAGGCGTTATGCGTACCCGATATCGTTGGACCTGGCTGTTATTGGCAGCGGCTGTCTTGGGCGGCTTGCTGCTGGCCAGGACTCCATCTGCGGTTGCCGCCGAAAAGAGCCTCGTATGGGAACGCTTTGATGTAGACATCACCGTTAATACCGACGGCACTTTTGCGGTGGCCGAGCACCAGTCTATTCGATTCATCGACGGCACCTTTACCTTTGGTTATCGCAGTATCCCCAAACATTATCTGGGCTCCATCACCGACTGGTCGGTGACGGATGCTTCAGGCCACACGTATACCCAGGCGTACAGCGGCCGGCTGCCCTACACCTTTGTCGTAGCCGACGAGGGCAGCAGCTATGTGGTGCGCTGGTATTTCCCCGAGACTGACCAGCCTGAGACTTATACGCTCGGCTATCGTGTCCATGACGCGCTACGCTTTTACCCTGACGGCGACCAGCTTTGGTGGAAAGCTGTTTATGCGGACCGGCAGTTCCCGGTGCTGGCGAGTCAGGTACGCGTCATCCTGCCGGGCGCGGCCACGGTGGACAACTACGCCGCGTACATCAACGGCGCCGACGCGCGCGAGGTAGCGACCGCCTCGTTGCTAAATGACGATCGCGCCGTGCTCTTTTCGCTGGAGCGGACCCTGCGCGCCGGCGAGGAGTTCGAGGTACGTGTACAGTTCCCCCACGGTATCGTGGCGGGATCCGCGCCGTACTGGCAGCGGGAGGCCGATGCTGAGGCTGCACGCCTTGAAGAAGAGGCCGCATACCGGGAACGTTGGGGTCCCATCGCGACGGTTGGTCTGGGCACCCTTGGCTTGCTGTTGATCTTGGGCGGTCCTGGCCTCGTCTATCTGCTCTGGTATCGCTTTGGTCGCGACAAGCCCGTGGCGCGCGTTGCCGATTACCTACCTGAGCCGCCTGATGCCCTGCCGCCTGGCCTGGCCGGCACACTGCTGGACGACAGCGCCGACATGCAAGATATCATTGCCTCGATCGTCGATCTGGCACGGCGTAAGGCTATCAGCATCACCGAGGAGAAGCGGGAGGGCTTCTTCCGCATGGGCATCGACTTCATCTATCGCCGCGAGCGGGATGATGTAGCGCTGGCGCCCTTCGAGCAGAAGCTGATGCAGGCGCTCTTCAAATCGGGGAATGAGTGCCAGCTCTCCACCTTGAAAGACAAGTTCTACAAGGATATCCCGGGGATCAAGTCGGCCATGTACGACGATCTCATTACACGTGGCTACTATCGCAGCAGTCCGGAGACCGTACGCAACCAGTTTGGGTGCCTGGGTGGGGCGGCCATCGTTGTCGCCGTGCTGCTTTCGGTCCTGCTGCTGGGGAGCTTGATCGATCTGACGCCCGCCGCCATTTTGCCGGGAATCGGGCTCTTTGTGATCGCGATTTCGCTCGTTATTGCTGCCCGCTTCATGCCACGTAAGACCGATGCGGGCTCCGAGGTCGCGGCCCGCTGGAAGGCGTTCAAGGAGTACCTGCGCAATATCGACCGTTACACCGATCTCCAGGCACAGAAGGAGATCTGGGATCGGTGGCTGCCCTACGCCATCGCTTTTGGCGTGGACAAGAGCTATATTAGCAAGTTCGAAAGCGTTGATGCGCCGGCTCCTGGCTGGTACATCCCATCGCCGACGCTCTACGGGCCTTACCACCGGCGCTACTATGGGCCAGGCCGGCCTGTCTTCCTGCCCGGCGGGGATGGCGGCGGAAGCAGTGAGGGCGGCGGCGTGCCGGTGCCCGGCAATTTCGGCGGCAGCCTGAGTGACGCGTCGCGCGGTATGGGCTCCAGCCTGGCCGCTATGAGTGCGGGTCTGGGCGCCTTGCTTAGCAGCACGAGTTCCACCTTAACGAGCCGGCCGAGCAGCTCTGGCGGCAGCGGCGGTGGTTGGGGTGGAGGCGGCTGGAGCGGCGGCGGTGGTGGCGGCGGCGGTGGCGGTGGTGGTGGCGGCGGTGGCTTCGGCTGATCCGTTGGCTGCCCATGCAACACCGCGTACGCACCTTGCGTAGTGTTGCTAGTGCATTCGAGGCAGGGTGTTGGGCCCACACGAGTATGGCGCCAATGAGGTCGAAGGATAACGTGCCGCTCAGGGTCGACGCTTGCCTCGTCTCTTGGTAGATCCGGCCGCGGCAACTGCTGGCAGACCGGACCAGTTCCTGCGGAATAGTGGGGGATCATGATCGGTGGAGGCAAGACGGTAGGATTGGTGTTTATGATCGGCAGTGCCGCGCTCTTTGCGGCCTTTGCTGCCTGGGCGTTGACCGCGTTGACCACCACTGAAACCACCAGTGGCGGCGCGCTGTTGGGGATCATGCTGGCGCTCATTGTGATGGCGCCCATCTTTGGTGTAGGTATCTATCTCTTCCGAAAGGGCGGCCAGGAACAGCGTGAGTTTGCCCAGGTTCAGAAGGAAAAACAGATTCTCAATGCCGTTTTGGCGCGTGGCCAGGTGAGCGTCTCGGAGCTCATTGGCGAGATGCAACTGCCGCGCGAAGAAATCGAGCAGATGATCCAGGATCTGGTGGGTAAACAGCTTTTCAGTGGCGCTATCAACTGGGACAAGGGTCTTCTGTACAGCGTCGAAAGCCAGAAGCTGACGGCCGAACAAAAGTGCCCGAACTGCGGCGGCGACCTTCAGTTTGCTGGCAAGGGACTGATCGTTTGTCCGTATTGTGGTAGTCAGGTCTTCCTGACCAAACATGCTGCGGCCCAGACGGCCACGGCATGAGGGTGATCGTGACTAGCGCGGCGCCGGTCCATTTGAATGGTGGCGCATTCATTTCTTAACACAGGAGGAGCATCTCATGCCAGAAGACTTTGTACAGCGCGCCAAGGCCCAAATGGGCGCGATCGAACAACTGCTCAAAGGTTTGCCCGGTATCAGTGGCTACATTGACAAGGAGCTACGCCGCGACGCGGACAAGCGCGTGCGCGAGAGTATTGCTGCTCTGCTGGAACAGAGCAAGGGTGCGTTGACCGCTGTCCAGGGACAACTGCTCAAGGGCGGTGGGTTGGCGCTGATGGACGACGTGGACGAGGTCGCGGTCAAGCTGCAGACGCTCATCGATCGGGTCAAGACCGCCAGCTACGGCTATGCCGGCTTCTTTGACCCGGTACGCATCAAGGAAGAGCGGCTCAATGCCCTCCACCGCTTTGATATGGCCATGGCCCAACAGGTGGGAAATATCGGCCAGGCGATCGCTGTTTTGGCCCAGGCGGTGGAACAGAAGGCCGATATCAGCGCCGCCGTCGCCCAGGTTGGAAAGGTGGTCAGCGATATGAGCAGCCTCTTCGACAAGCGCCGCGAGGCCATCATGTCGCCGGATCTCCTGGACAAGCCGGGCTATGCACCTGACATTCACAATGATCCTGACGCTGTAGGCTGATTGACAAGATCAACGCAGACGCGGCGGATGGGATGGGCAGACGCAGGTCCGGGGCTCCGTTCATCTGTGTCTGTCTGCTGATCCGCCCGTATGCGGTCCACCAGGACAATAACAGCTACCTGTTCAAAGGAGTGAATCCGAATGCCGAGAATAATCGATGTCATTGAATCGCCCAACCAGGGGCCAACCGATCTTGTTGTGCGCGTGCCTGAGTACGGCTCTGGCGATTTTCGTCTGGGCAGCCAGGTGATCGTGCGCGAGAGCCAGACAGCAGTCTTCTACCGCGACGGCAAGTCGTTGGACAGCTTTGGCCCGGGGCGTCACACGATTACCACAGCTAACCTGCCAATTCTCAGCGGGCTGTTGCGCCTGGTCACGGGCGGCAACAACGTCTTTACCGCTGAGGTTTACTTCGCCAATATGCGCGAGTTCACCGATCTGAAATGGGGGACGCCTCAGCCCATTAGCCTGCGCGATTCGGAGCTGGGCTTTGCCCGCGTGCGCGGCTTTGGCCAGTACACCATCCAGATTGCCGAGCCCAAGCGCTTTGTGGATCAGATCGTAGGTACGCAGGGACTCTATCAGACTACGCAGATCGAAGACTACTTGCGCAACACGATCATTAGTAAGCTGACGGACGTGCTGGGCGAAAATATGACCAGCATCTTCGATCTGCCGCGGCTGGTGGACGAACTGGGTGCGGCCGTCAAGGCCAGGGCCACGGACGCGTTCATGGCTATGGGCATCGCGCTCAAACAGCTGATGGTCGTTTCCGTCACACCCACGGAAGAGACGGCCAAGGCCATTGACGAGCGGGCCAGCATGGGCGCCATTGGCAACATGGACGCCTACATGAAGTTCAAGGCTGCCCGTGCGGTCGGTGATGCCGCCCAGAGCCAGGGTGGTGGGGGCGCCAGTGAAGGTGTTGGCCTGGGCGCAGGCATCGGTCTGGGCGCAGGCATGGCTGGCATGATCACCCAGGCGATGCAGGGCCAACCGCAGCAACAGGCGCAAAGCGCGCCCCAAGGGGCTGCCGCCGGCGCGCCCCCAGTGATGACGCTGGAGGAAGCCGCCGCCTACCTCAAGGTGACCCCGGCGGACGTCCAGGCCGCCATCGAGGCTGGTGAGCTCAAGGCGAAAAAGATTGGCACCCAGTATCGCATTGCTAAGGAGGCCATCGACGCTTTCCTGGCCAGCTAAGTAAAGGAGGAGTGAGGGACGGAGGGCCGCGACGCCACGTGCCCCAGGCGTCACCGGAGCGCACCGCTACCGGCCCTTGACCCTCACTCCATTCATCGCAAACGGCAGTTTGCACCCTTATGCAGGAGACGAAGGCTTCTACTCTGACTGCTAATATCCTCCACCATGTCCGCGCCTGGGAGATCGCCGTCGCGGCCGTGCTGTTGGGCATCTGTTATCTGGGCGGGCTGGTGCTGGCTGATCGTCTGGCGCCGGTCTCTGTGCGCGCACCGGTCATCGGCGTCGTGCGCTTTGATTCCGAAATCACTTTTGAGACGGCCAGCCATTTCATCTCCGTAGTCGAGGCAGCGCGCCAGGATGCCAGCGTCGCCGCGGTGGTATTGGAAGTGTTGAGCCCAGGGGGCTACGCGACGAGCAGCGAAAGCATTTTCTATTCGCTCCTGCGCCTGCGAGACACAAAGCCGCTGGTTGTTGTCATTGACGGCCTGGCGGCCAGCGGCGGCTACTATATGGCCGCGGCCGGTAATCGTATCTATGCCCCGGCGAGCAGCTATGTGGGCAACGTGGGCACGCGCAGTGGCCGGCCCAGCGACCCCGCAATTGCGCCCGATGAGCTGAGCAGTGGGCCATTCAAGCTAGAGGGCGGGAGCCGCTTCGACCAGATACACCAGCTTGATCTGGTCAAAAACGCGTTTGTGGCCAATGTGGTAACCCAGCGGCAGCACGCGGCCATGAATCCTCTGCGGATTACTCCTGCCGAGCTGGCCGAAGCGCGCATCTACTTAGGCAGTGAAGCCCTCGCCCTTGGTCTGATCGATGCCGAAGGCGGCCGTTCAGAAGGCATCTTGGCTGCGGCCGAGCTGGCCGGTCTCACCGATTACCGGGTTGTGGATCTGCCAGAATATCTGGGTTTTGAAGAAACGGAAGCGCACCAGGACCTGGTTGCGGCGGCCCAGGCTATGTTAGCGTCGGCGCCGCCTGGCACAATTTTTATGTTGGATACGCGTATCCCATTCCCTGCGACCAGGCTTCCACCCGCGCTGGAACGCCTGCGCAAAGATCGCAGTCACATTGACCCCGTTTGGTCAGCCACATTACCCACGCGCGGGTCCACCGTCGCCCGGCCCTGAGGTGAGGATGATGAAACCGGTAGTTCGCTGGGCCATTGTGGCTGTCGTAGGTGTGCTTCTGCTTGTGAGTCCAACACTCCTGCGTCTCCTGCAACATAACCCCGGCCAACCGAATACCTATACATCGCCGTCGGTGCCCACCCCAGCCATCGCAGTGACGCCTGTGCCCACGCCCACGCCCATACAGCTCGTGGCCGAGGCGAGTCTCCCAGACAACGAAACGTTGTTGGGGCCCGTCGTGGTGGACCTGGCTCACTATTCCCTTGTCGAGCGAGATAAATTCCAGCCACTGGCCGCGGCGTTAGCCGCTCATGGAGTGGATCTGCGCTTCTGGTTGCCGACGGTGGATCTTAACAGCATCGAACAGATCACCGATTTCCCGGATCAGTCGACGGCGCTGGCCGCCCAGTTAGCGGATGCCAGTGCCCTGGTCGTAATCAGCCCGTTCTTCCTCTACAGCCAACGTGAGCTGGCCGTCCTGCAGCGCTTTGTGGCTGATGGCGGGCGTCTTCTGATTATTAGCGATCCAGATGTGGGCAGCGACGCGGCACGCGACACAAATGTGTTATCTGCCCCGTTCAATATTGTCTTCAGCGAAGATTATCTCTATGACACGGTGGACAATGACGAGAATTTCACCCACTTCTTCCTGGGTGAGTTCTATGACGAGGCTGCGCCGCTGAATGGCAGCCGTATCGCCTTTTATGGCGGCCGCAGCATTGGCGGCGCCATGGTACCCCAGGCACGCAGTAGCGCCATGACGTTGAGCAGCCTGCGTGGCGGCCGTTCTGGCTTTACGACCGTCGCTCTTGGTGGCCAGCCGGCCAACAACTCGGTGGGCCGTGTCCTGGCCATGAGCGATTTCGACGTGTTGACCGATCCCTATGTCGATCGCCACGACAACCGGCGGATGCTCGATTTTGTGGCTGCGTTCCTGGCCGGCGCAGAGCGGAACAACACCATCGTGGATTTTCCGGCCTTTCTGGGCAAAGAGGTGGCGTTGGTCGTCGACAGTACCCAGCCTATAAACGCCCAACGGCTAAGCAAGTCAGCGGAGCTCCAGCGCTTTTTGGAAGTGTCGGGCCGGACGCTGCAACTTGCGCCGCTGAGCTGGTTGACACCCACCGTCCCAGCACCGGCGGTTGACCTGATCTATGTGGCGCGCTACCGGGCTGCAGCGTCCATGACACCGCTGCTCAGCGACTTGGGTATGCTGCTGCAAGAGGAGATCATTACGCCGACAGTCACGGCGACGGTCGCCGCGCCGCCGCAGGCACCCAGCATCACGCCGCCCAGCCTGGGCCCAACCGAGGCATCGTCTTCCCTGACGCCCACATTAACACCCACCTCGACACCTACGTTGACACCCACGTCGACACCTACGCCGACGCCGACGCCGCTCGCTTCACCTACCGCTACTTACGCGGCCACGGCAGCTGGTACTCCGACGACATTGCCTGAGATCGGCACGCCGGTGGCGACGCCGGTGCTGACACCAGCAAGGACACCAACGGTCGGGCCCGAGATTCCGCAGGCACCTGAATCGACGCCATTCACATTGACGGTGGCGCCCGCGCCGTTCGTTGTGCAGGCGCCGTCCATTCCGGTGGCTACGGCGGCGTCGCCGGTCCCGCCGGCGAGTGAGACCCCGTTGACGTCGTCTGTCGCAGTGACCGCTACGGCCACGCTGACCCAATCGGAAGCTGCCGTAGCCCTGCCGGCTGCGGCGACGCCTCAGGTCCGGCTCTACCTCACCCGTAAGGATGGTATTCGTCTTGCTGCTGACGAAACCCAGCTCTTTGTCCTGCGCACCGTCGACGATGATCAGAAGATTCTGGCCGTCTTGGGCCACGACGAACAAGCGATCAACAGTGGGCTTACGCGCCTGCTCAACCGGGATTTCGGCGGCTGTCTGATCCAGGACGATCTCATCGTTTGCCCGGTGCTGGACAGAAGCTCGGCCAGCCCACCTGATGAGCCGATCACAGGATCGACAGTCGTGGAACCGTTGCCTGAAGGCCAGCCGGCGACAGCTCCAGATGGGAGCGCACAGGAGCTAATCCTCCTGGTGGATGACAACCGGACCGCGCAGGAGGGTGAGCTGGGGGAGGCCGAGTTCTACGCCGCAGTACTGGCGGCGGCTGGCCATACGGTCGATGTTTGGCCGACTCGCCAACGTGGCTATCCTGACAAGAATAAGTTGGCCGAGTACTCCTGGATCATTTGGAGCGACGCTGGGTACGAAACGAGCGGGATCCATGGCGAGTCGTTGAAGCTAATCAGCGCGTTGATTAACGAGGGGGCCCACGTTACTATCAGTAGCCGTATGCCCTTCTTTGGCGTGGGCGCGCAGCCGGCGTCGCCGATTCAGGATCTGGTCGTCGATACGCAGATTCCCGAGC
>JACFMY010000090.1:0-501 GCA_019455155.1 Caldilineaceae bacterium | reverse complement strand
GATGGATTACCCACCGATCCGATTCCTTTGGCCACCGCGCTGCCGGCTGTTGTGCCCTTGGAGGCGCACCCGGAGCCGTCGACCGCCGCCCGCATTGCCCTGCGCCGGGGACCCGCCAGCGGCAGCTCCCAGGCGCCCGTACTCGTGGTCTACAGCGATGAAAAGTTTGAGGATCCCCAGGGTGCGCTGCTCATGATTTTTGGTATGTCGATCACCTGGCTGCCTGACGACTTAGGCGCGCGCTTGGTGGAAAACATGGCGACGGTGATGCTTCAGGAATGACCGGGCAGCCCCGCTGAGCTAACAACCCACTGCGAAAAGAAGATGCTTGGCAAACAGGCCAACCGGCGCGCGTTCAAGCATGACTGGAGGGCAGAAGAGTTCTGCTGTGCGTGTCTGCTGTTCCGTTCTGGCACCCTTTCTGGGCTGGGGAGAGGAAATAAACACCAACGGTGGGTGGTGGATTTGACGGGGTGGGTTGAGGGTGGTAAAGTGCCCGCT
>JACFMY010000089.1:16707-18482 GCA_019455155.1 Caldilineaceae bacterium | reverse complement strand
GGAACAGGGACGCCTTGATATTCTGGTCAACGACATCTGGGGCGGTGATGAGATGACGGACTGGGGCACGCCGTTTTGGGAGCTCGATGTCGACAAGTGGCTGCTCATGCAGGAGCGCGCCATCAACACGCACATCATCACGAGCCGCTATGGTGTGCCGCTCATGGTTGCCCAAGGGCATGGGCTGGTTATAGAAATGACGGACGGGGACTCGCCGAACTATCGCGGCCATCTCTACTATGACCTGGTGAAAGCGTCGGTCATTCGCCTGGCATATGGCATGGCACAGGAGCTGATGCGGCACGGCGTGACGGCGTTGGCGTTGACCCCTGGCTTTCTCCGCTCCGAAGCTGTGCTCGATATCTTCGGCGTCACCGAAGCCAACTGGCAGGAGGGGGCCAAGCGGGATCCCCATTTCATTGCCTCGGAGACACCCTATTTCGTCGGCCGCGCGGTCGCCGCGCTGGCCGCTGATCCCAACGTCGCCGCGAAAACGGGCGGTGCCTACAGCTCCTGGGGCCTCTCGGACGAATATCACTTCACCGACATCGACGGACGCCAGCCTCATTGGGGGAGGTACTTCGCGGAGCATGTAGAGCAGAGTTAATCTGGGAGGGAGAGCAGAAACCACCATGACACCAAGAACTCCATGAAGCACCATGAAGTTGTGGTGGTTTCTGCTCTCCCTCCTCCTTTGCATCTTTCTCCCTTTCCTTGCATACTCTATCCTATGGCGGGTCGTGAGCTTGATATCATTCTCACCCATGAGCGCACGGATCTTGATGCGCTGGCGTCTCTGTTGGCGGCGTCCCTGCTCTTTCCGGAGGCGGTGCCCGTATTGCCGCGCCAGATGAATCGCAATGTGCGCGATTTTCTGGCGCTCTATCGCAACTACTTCCGCTTTGTATTGCCGGACGAGCTGCCCAGGGGCAAGATCCGCCGCGCCATCCTGGTCGACACCCGCGCGGCCAACTCGCCGAAGGGCACCCAGCCCGATACCGAATACATTGTTATCGACCACCACGTTGGCCTGGCTGAACAGGAGGTGATCCGCGAGGCGCGCAAGGTGCTGCCTCAGGCGCGCGAGCTCTGGTGTGGTGCCACCGGCGCCAACACCACGCTTTTGGTGGAAAAGATCATCGAGCACGGCATTATCCTGAGCCCGGTAGAAGCGACACTGCTCGCGCTGGGTATCTACGAAGATACCGGCAACCTGACCTATGCCTCTACCACGCACCGGGATGCTGCCGCGCTGGCCTGGCTTCTGGAGCCCGAACGTGGTGTCAGTCTGAGTGAAGTCAACGAGTTCTTGCACCACCCGATTACGGAAGAGCAGCGGGCGCTCCTGCAACTGCTGCTGGAGCATTCCGAGTTTCTGGAGATCGAGGGACATAACATTGTCATCAGTGCAGTCGCGGCTCCGAACTTCAACGATGAGCTGAGCACGCTGGCGGCGCGGCTGCGCGATTTCCATGAACCGGACGCGCTCTTTCTGGTGGTTGACCTGGGTGACATGGTCCAGGTAGTGGCGCGCAGCACCACTGACGCTGTAGACGTGGGGCGAGTTGCCCAGGCGCTGGGCGGCGGCGGTCACAACCGGGCGGCTGCGGCCCACATTCGCGACGCACAGCTGCAGGCCATGCGTGACCAGATCGTCGAGCTTGTTCACACCTACGCCCGCGCGGCCCTGACGGTTGGCCAGATCATGAGTTTGGGCCGGCCCCAGATGCTGGACCCCGACATGACGATTGCCAGGGCCAGCGAACTCATGCGTC
>JACFMY010000089.1:0-16697 GCA_019455155.1 Caldilineaceae bacterium | reverse complement strand
GCCATGAGGGCTTCCCTGTAGTACGCCAGGATGCAGCTGGCCGTGACCAGCTGCTCGGTGTGCTTACCCGCCGCGAGGCGGACCGGGCGCTGGACCACGGCCTGGGCGATCAGCCGGTGCATCGCTTCATGCGTGCGGGACATGTCATGGCCCGGCCTGAGGACTCCATCACTGCCTTGCGCAAGTTGATGATCGATAGCAATTGGGGCCAGATTCCAGTAGCTGATGACCACGGTGACATCGTGGGCATTGTCACACGTACGGACCTGATCAAGCTGTGGGATGAGTCGGCGCGACCGGATCGCCGCGCCGGTGAGCTGGCGCGCCGGCTGCGCGAGGCGCTGAACCCGGTGCAACATCATCTGCTACAGCTGATTGGCGCTGAAGTGGACAGGATGAACTACGCTGCCTACGTGGTGGGCGGTTTCGTGCGCGACCTCATGCTCGACACCACCTCCAAACGCACACTGGCCATGGACGTCGACATCGTCATCGAGGGCGATGCCATTGCTTTTGCCCAGCGCATGCAGGGGCGCTACGGCGGCCGCGTTGTGGAGCACAAACGGTTTGGCACCGCCAAGTGGCTTCTGGTTCGCGGTGATGCGCCTGTAAACACGAATGCCTTGCTCAGGGGGGCGGAAATGGTTGGCAGCGCCGCAGACCTGCCGCCGCACCTGGACTTCGTGACGGCCCGGACGGAGTTCTATACTGAACCGTCGGTGCTGCCGACTGTACAGCAGAGTAGTATCAAGCTCGATCTGCACCGCCGGGATTTTACGATCAACACCCTGGCTCTCTGTCTGAACCCGGATCGGTGGGGCGAGCTCCTGGACTTTTGGGGTGGGCTCGCAGATCTGCGTGCGGGCGTGGTGCGCGTGCTGCATAGCCTGAGCTTCGTAGATGATCCCACACGAATTCTGCGCGCCGTTCGCTATGAGCAACGGTTCGACTTTGTCATCGAGTCGCGCACGCTTGAACTGTTGGGTGATGCCCTGGAACTGCTTGATCGGGTAACGCCGGCCCGCATTCGTCACGAGCTGGAGCGGATTCTACAGGAGAATCTGCCCGAGAAGGCCCTGTTACGCCTGGACGAACTTGGCATTCTACGCCAGCTCATGCCTGAACTGCGCATGACTCCTGAGATGGCGGCCCAGTTTATGGAGCTGCGCGCCCGGCTGCGCCGTCCTGACATCGATCCTGCGCTACTGGAGGAGCCAATCGAGCGCCTGTACTGGGCCATTGTGGTCTTTCCCCTGGCGCCGTCCGTCCACGACGCACTGCAAGATCGGTTGGGTCTGCGCAGTGAGACGCAGCGCATGATGCACAGCATGGGCTTGTTGCGCCGCTATCTGAGTGCCCTAGCCGATGAGGCGACATCTCCAAGCCGCATCGTTACCATCCTTGACCAGGTGCGCGGCGCCGCGCTGGCCCTCATGCCGGTTGTCTGCCAGGACGACCAGGTGCTCGAGCATATCCGGCGCTACCGGGAGACCTGGCGTTTCGTCCAGCCCGAGCTTGACGGCAATGCGCTACGCCAGCTAGGCGTGCCGCGCGGCGCCATCTATCGCCAGATCCTGGCTGCCTTGCGCGCCGGCCGTCTGGATGGCACCTTGCACAGCCGGGAAGATGAGGTCGCGCTCGTGCGCGAGATGGCGTCTGTGCGCTAACGACCTCTCACAATACCGCTTCTGTAAGGGGCTCTACTTCGGATAACTCCCTGTGCTCTGCTAGAATGCACCCAGCGGGTGTTTGGAACCGAAAGGAGACATCGATGGATCTGGCCTTTTGGCGTGACCTGTCGTTAATCTATCTGTTGATCGGACCCATCATCGTCACCCTGTTGGTCATGGCAGTTCTGTACTTTGCTGTGCGCGGCATGATGGTGGTCAACCGGAAAGTTGGTGAGGGTTTTCGGCGGCTTCAGCACTATAGCGGCATGATGCACGCCCAGACCAAGCGTGTGAGCGACATTGCGGCGACACCTCTGGTGCGCATCTACGGGGCTGCTGCGCGCGCCCAAACCGTTGTACGAGATCTGACGCCAGGCAGAGCCGCAGCGGAAACCACCTCTAAGGAGCGAAGCTAATGAGTCACAAAGCGCGTGCAATGTTGATCGGCGCCGTAGCTGGTGCCTTTTTAGGCGTGGCCTTTGCCTGGGTTGCCAGCGATGGTGTCAAAGATGAGGACGGTGGCGGCAAGACCGCGCTGCAGGCATTGGGGCCCATGGACTATTTCTCGCTGGGTATCGCCATCCTGACTTTGGCGCGCCAGTTTGGCGGCATGTTGAAGAAGGCTTAGCTAGAAGACGCACAGTCTCAAAGCGGCACAATATTGGGCTCCCGTTTGTCTCGTTTCTCTGCCTGGCGACGCCAGGGCCGCGGGTCTGGCAGCAGCGTGGCGCTCGGGTGGTCAGGTAACCGGTTCCCCACTTAAAAGGAGATTCCAGTGACAACAAAACTTGGAACGGCGGATCGCCCCTTGCGGGCGGCGATTGTTGGGGCGGGCCCATCTGGTTTTTATGCGGCAGCCGCCCTGCTAAAAGAGCAGGATTTCACGGTAACCGTTGACGTTTTCGAACGGCTGATTGCACCCTATGGGCTGGTGCGATACGGCGTAGCGCCCGACCACCAGAACATCAAGGCGGTGGCCAAAACCTACGACCGGACGACTGCCGAGGCCGGGTTTCGCTATTTCGGCAATGTAGAGTTTGGCAAGGATATCACCCACGCGGACCTGCGGCGTCACTACGATGTCATTTTCTATACGACAGGCGCCCAATCCGATCGCCGGCTCAACATTCCTGGCGAAGATCTGCCCAACAGTATGTCGGCCACCGAATTTGTGGCCTGGTACAATGGCCATCCAGACTACCGCGATCTTGAAGTCGATCTGAGCTGCGAGGCGGCTGTCGTGGTCGGCGTCGGCAACGTGGCCATGGACGTGGCGCGGATTCTGGCTAAATCGGTGGAGGAGCTGAAGAGTACGGACATTGCCGACCACGCGTTGGAGGCCTTGGCGGGCAGCAACATCAAGGACATTTATGTCGTGGCGCGCCGTGGCCCGGCCCAGGTCAAGTTCACCAACGCTGAGATTCGCGAGTTTGGCCATTTGGCGATCGCAGACGCGATTGTCCTGGACAGCGAGCTCAAGCTCGACCGGGCCAGCAGCGCCTCCATTGAAGGCGACACCGGCATGCAGAAGAACCTGGACTACCTGCGGGCCTACGCCGAGATCGGCACTACCGGCAAACCGCGGCGCGTGCATTTCCGTTTCCTGGTTTCGCCCGTGGAGATTTGCGAAGAGAATGGCAAGATCGTCGCCGTGAAGCTGGAAAAGAACGAGCTGCGTCCTTCGGTCAGCGGCGACATCAAGTCCACCGGGACCGGTAAGTTCGAGACGATCCCAGCCGGTCTTGTGTTGCGTTCGGTTGGGTACCGGGGCATACCGCTGCCTGACGTGCCGTTTGACAAGCGTGCGGGCGTCATCCCCAACGAGGTGGGCCGCATTATCGACCTCGACACGGGCAAGACGCTCACGGGCGAATATGTGGCGGGCTGGATCAAGCGCGGCCCGACAGGCGTTATCGGCACCAACAAGCCCGACGCCATCGAGTCGGTCAACAGCATGTTCGAGGATTTGAGCAAGGGTAAGCTGGCGCTGGCCATCGACCCCGATCCCGACGCCATCGTGCGGCTCTTGCACGAGCGCAACGTACGGTATGTGACCAAGGATGAGTGGAAGGTCATCGACGGAGTCGAGGCCGGTGCCGGCAAGGCGCAGGGCAAGCCTCGGGTCAAGCTGATCGAACGGGACGCCATGCTCGCTGTGCTGGACGTCGTGGCGAAGTAGCCAGGATCTGGCCCCTAGACGAATAGATCACAGGCCGCGGCCGGCGCCTTGCGTGAAGGTAGCAGCCGCGGCTTTTTGTATTGGTCGGCGGAGTCTTCCTCTTTTCCCTCTTCTTCCCTCAATAGTTGGTGACCAAGATCTCGGTGATCTTGCCGCGACTGTCCGCCTTTGAGTTGATCATGCGATTGGCGTAGACCCGCTGGATATGAAAGCCGGCGTACAGCCGATCAAAGAAGTCATCGTCGGGGTCCAGGTTCTTCGGGTCCGAATTGCTCAGCATGAGCTTCGCCGCCGTGGATTTGGCCAGCTTACGAAAGAACGCGCCCAAGGCCCGTTGATCGTCGTCGTCGAAGCGGTGCCGGGCATACGATGTGAAGCTGGATGTAGTGCTGATGGGACGATATGGCGGGTCGAAATAGACGAAAGTACGGTCATCGACCACTGCGGCACAGGAGTCAAAGGCGCCTACGGCCAGCGTAGCACGCTGCAGGAGCTCCGATATACGCCAGATGTTTTGTTCCTCGAAGATGACAGGCTTTTTGTATCTCCCAAAGGGAACATTGAAAAAGCCCCTGCTGTTTACGCGGTAGAGCCCGTTGAAGCAGGTCTTGTTCAAAAAGATCATATCGGCGGCCCGCTCTACCCATGCATCAGAATACGCTTTGAAGTCAAGGCGCCGTCTGTGCGCGTTGTAGCGCTCCCTGATTGCGTAGTAATAACCGGCGCGTGCATCCTCTGTAAGCATGGTGTACTGCTCTCTGTGCTCAGCCAGGAGTTCAATGAGGGCCTGGGGATCTTGCTTGACGACTGTATAGGCGAGGATGATCTCCTCGTTGATGTCGAAGAGGTAGACCTGCGCCACGTCAAACCGTTGGGCAATGTCCAGGAAGACTGCGCCACCGCCCAGAAATGGTTCTACGTAGCGGTGGATTCTTCCTGCTGCGAGCTCAGCCGGATAGAAGCTGCTGAGCTGGCGCAGCAACTGTGACTTCCCCCCTGCCCACTTGAGAAAAGGCTTGGCCTCGTACTGGACTGTGCCAGGCGTGCTCTGAGTCATCGGTTTAGACAGTATGGTCAGCAGATTGGCCGTGTAGAGATGGTGCTGAGGTTACTACACTCTCTATTCTCCCACAAACCCCCGGTGTCTTGTGCCATGTATGATTCCGGTCGTCGTGGGCCGGCCGTGGCAAGGCGGTACGCACACAACACGGTCTGGCACGGTAACTGGAAAGTTGGGGTGGGGTCCTGTTGCAAGATACATGCGATCTGGAGAGGGGAAGGCACCGTTTTGGCCCGGTGCGCCATTACGCTTCAGAATTTGCGGGGATGATCGAACGTCGCCAGTATAACCGCCACCTGGCCATCTTCGCGCAGCGCTCGTTCCATCGTGAGCGCATCATACCAGACCACGTCCAATATGTATGTGCCGGGCGCCAACACATTGGGGAGGTGCAACGTGTAGCTCTCGTCGATGACTGTCTCTGTAGTCCAACGCGACGTTGGATAGAAGCCGTCGAGCGGTGCTCTGTCGTTCTGCGCCACGAGGGTTCCGTCAGGCCCCAGCAATTGCACGGAGGCCGTGTAATTGCGCCCAATCGACCGCGCCGCGCGCCAGGTGAGCCTGACATCGAGCGACGCGCCTGGCGTCAGTTGCGAAGATTGAAGGCTCACCCCCGTGAGTTCCATGCCGTCCGCCCACAGGGTACGAGGGACCGGTTCTGTCGTGCGCGGCGGAGATCCCACATAGAACCACTGGATCGGTATTGGATCGGCCAGGGGCTCCTGGGAATCGCTTACGTAGGCGACCACTTCGAGGCGATACCAACCGTCGGGAAGTGCTGCCGGCAGCTGCAACGTCTTGAAATCTGGCACTGCTTCACTGTGGATGTTCACCGTAGGAACGAGTCCACGCGCCGGCGGACCGTCCGCCTGTGAAATGCGCGTGCTATCGGCGGCCACCAGCTGTAGCGACGTGTTGATCTGCCGCGCTTCGGCAACCGCAGCGGTCCAGTACAGGACTGCATGCAGCGGCTCGCCAGCCTGGAATGCAGTCGTCCGCCAGTCTATCAGGCGCATGGCGCCAAATGGCAGCGCCTGCTCACGCCGCGGTCCAGCGTCATAGCGCGGCGCCGGACGCAGTCCGTTCGCCACCAGCACAAAGGTGTTTGCCGACTCGTAGGCGATATCGAACTGCTGAAGAATCAACTCGAGATAGGCGATGTCGTAACGACTTCCCAGCCGGTCGCTATCGACCACCAGCCAGAGTCTGTTCCCGCTCCTGAGTGACGCGGCAAGCTCCTCCGCCGACCGTATCAACTCGGCGCCGGTCCACCGGTCCACAAGCTTTCCGCCCTTTGGGACAACGTAGGGTTCGTAGTCCAGCCCTCGTGCATAGTAGTCGCAGGGCTTACCCAAGACCCAGGCACAGGCTGGTGGCTGTGGTGTGGCAATGCGATCGTTTGGCTCGCGCTGTTCGCCAACGAAGGCCAGCGCGGCAGCATACTCCTCAGTTGTCTGGTTCAATGCATTGGTGGTCAGAGGCAGCATCATCCATACAGCGGTCAGGCCGGCCGCGAGCGTGGCGATCCAGCGGTATAACGCGCGCCTTAATAGACGGTCGACCATAACAATGACCCCTGCGGCGCCCAATAGCAGCCAGTTTGGCTCGACGAAGCAGATAAAGCGCGGATCGTGCCAGCTGACGCCGATCACCGTGATCATGAAGAGCCAGACCCAGAGCAGGTGCAGGCCGAAGTAAAGCGTTGCCTGGTGGGCAGGCGCCAGCTCGCGGAGGCGGATACGCCTTCCAGTCAGGGTATACAGCGCCGGTATCAGGGCCACGAATGCGAAGATTGTCCAGGCCACGCGCCGCGGAGCCACAAAGAGACGGCCAAACGCATACCACGCACTCTGCGCCGCGAAAAACAGACCGACGTATGGTTTGTTCGACTGGATACTCTCAAAACTGTCGATTTCGCCGCTTGTCTCCAGCAGAAACCGGATGAGCATCAGCGCAAACACCCCGGCTAGAAATAGGAAAATTCGTGGACGAAGCAGCACACGTAGTCCGCTCCACAATACGAATCCCAGGGCGATTGCAGGAACTTGTATCAGCACTTCCTCCTGCGTGAAAAGGGCCAGAAAAAAGAAGAGCAGTGCCAGGCCGCATGCGCGCCCGCTGCCCGGATTGCGTGTCAACCGGTAGGCCGCCCAAAGCAACAGCAGGGTCCACAACATCAATTGAGCGTAGAAGCGCACGCGACCAGCCGCATCGATCGCCTCGGGAAGCAGTGCGAGCCCAATGGCGGCCAGGAATCCCACGCGGATGTTCCACTCTTTCCATCCGGCGGCGAAGATTGCCACGATACTCGCACTTCCCAGAAATACGCTGGGGACCCGGGCTACAAAAGCGTCGAGACCGCCAATCGCCATGGCACCGGCGGCAAGATACGATGTCAACAACCCCTTCGCATAGAGAATGCCGCTTGGCATCATTGGCACGCCCAAGTCCAGAATACGACGGGCAGCCCACAGCGTTATGAATTCGTCGACATGCAGGCCTACCTGGAGCGCATAGAGCAGGCGCAACCAGGCGCCCGTGACGACGAGTATCGCTGCCAGGAACGCGATCGGGAGCGTGGCTGTCACTTTGCCACGGGGGAACAGGGAAATGGATCCTGTCATGGCGAAGGCCCTTGTGGACTCGATACATTCGCCTATGAACGGCACTTCTAGCTGAATGGATTGCCAACGGCTACTATCCGGTCTCGCGCTGGTAGTTAGGTGTGGTGCACCTTTGCGCGGTGGCGAGAACGCCGGCTCAGGATATGTGACGGGCGGCTCCAGCGCGCACAGCAGGTATTACATTTCGTGAACCTGGAGTCGATTACGATGATCTGGATCCGACGGGCGTATCAGATATGCAGGTCGACCCAGCGATGACGGATGGCGAAACGATCCATCATGGCTGTGGCCTGAGGTCACGAGCTACGCTGCAAGGCAAATGAGGGGAGGACTGTCAAAGCCTTGATCGGGGGGAACCTGGAAGGGACGGCACGTATTCACGTTACACTGCGCCAGAGATCTCAATTGTATCATGTTTGCTGGAACTTGCGCGGCTGGATTCGTACGATTCAAGGCGCCCTCAGGCAGAACCAGGCGAAGGCTAATCTCCAGGCGCTGGTGCAGGATACACAGGAATGGTTGCCCCCTCCGTTCCCAGCGGTTGCGCCTGAAGCTCCCCTTCGCGGGGCAGTTGCACGAGTTGACATGGCGGGCAACGTGTGGGGGTGAACGGCGTACTGGCACGGAGCCAGGTATAATGCAGAGCGTGCGGAGCTGGACCCAACGGGACCGCCCGAGGGTGATTAGCGTTTGATGCGTGGCGGCTCCTTCAGCTTCCTCGATATCGAGGAAGCTGTGCCAATCGGCTCGGAGATTATCCTGACCGCAGGTACAACAACGCCGGGTTTCGAGTGATGTCCCCCGGCAGTTGAGGCTTGCTCACAGTTACCGCTCCTGCCGGGAGCTGGTGCGGTAACTGTGAGCGCACAGCCAAAGCAAGGGTCTCTTGGCACCCCCTGCAGGACTCGAACCTGCGACCCGCTGCTTAGAAGGCAGCTGCTCTATTCCACTGAGCTAAGGGGGCCTGCACGGCCGGGGTTACCCCTCGACCAATTTTATGGTACAGCAGCCCTTCCCCTTCGTCAAACCTATCAGGGCGCCGCCTTCACCTCATTTCGCCAGCCCCAGGCAGGCCCAATGCAGGCGCTGAGACGCGGCATGCTGGCTCCTTCCCATACGTCCTTCCCCACAACCTGAAATACCTCCGGATGCCATGCCCACCCGCTACCCCTCCTTTGTTTGCCGATGCAGGCACCAGGCGATATACTGGGCAAAATTACCTCGTCCGGCCACATGGTTCCGTTGCACCTGCTGGCCGGTTCTGCATCTACTCGCAAAGGAGCGAACTGTGCAACGAACGCCGATCTACGAAGCCCATCTTGCTATGGGCGGGCGGATGGTCGAGTTTGCCGGCTACGAATTGCCTGTCCAGTACCCGACGGGCCCCATGGCTGAGCACCATGCCGTGCGCACAGCTGCCGGCCTCTTTGACATTGACCACATGGGCCAGTTTGAGCTGGCAGGACCCGACGCCGAAGCCTGTCTCCAGCGACTCCAGGTGTGGGATATCGGACAGATGGCCCAAGGAGAAGCGCACTATAGCCTCTTGCTCTACGACGATGGCACCGTTGTAGATGACATCTTCCTGTACAAGCTGCGGGGACGGTGGCTGGTTGTGGTCAATGCCGCCAATCGGGCCAAGGATTGGGAATGGATCCAGATCCATTTAGGCAACTATGACGCGGCCCTGATTGAGCGGTCCGACGAGTTGGCCATGATGGCGCTGCAGGGACCGAAGGCCGAGGCCATCCTTCAAAAGCTGACCAGCTATGATCTGAGCAGCGTAGCCACGCGCACGGCGATCGAAACCGAAATCGGTGGACATCCTGTCATTGCTGGCCGCACTGGCTATACGGGCGAGGACGGTTTTGAGCTCTATGTGCCCAGCGAGGCGGCCGTTTCGTTCTGGAACCTCTTGTTGGACGTTGGTAAGGAGGATGGGCTGCTGGCCTGCGGGCTGGCCGCGCGCGACAGCCTGCGGTTTGAGGCGTGCATGCCGCTCTACGGCCACGAGCTCTCGGCGCACATCAATCCGTTGGAAGCGCGGCTGGGCTGGACCATATCGTGGGAGAAGCCCTTCATCGGCCGCGATGCTCTGCTCAAGGTCAAGGTCGAGCATCCGGAACGGCTCCTCGTAGGGCTGGAAATGGTGGATCGGGCCGTACCCCGTGAACACTACGAGGTTGCAGCTGAAGGGAGAGTTGTCGGCCATGTCACCTCTGGCATGAAAAGCCCGACGCTGGACAAGTTCCTGGCCATGGCGCTGGTTTCATCTAACTATGCCGCCATTGGCACCGAACTGGACGTAATCGTGCGCAGCCAGCCCAAACGGGCGCGTGTCGTCAAACGGCCATTCTACAAACCGCGCTACAAATGACCGGTTAAGGATCTTTCGTTACTGTCAAAACAGGATATCCAGGAGGAATGATGGCGAAGTTTAAGCTGGATAAGAGCGTCAAATATGCCAAGACCCACGAATGGGTGCGTATCGAGGATGGTATCGCAACCATCGGCATCTCCGACTATGCTCAGGATTCGCTGAGTGACGTCGTTTACGTCGAACTTCCTGACGTGGGCGATATGGTGGAAGCTGGCAAACCGGCCGCAACCGTCGAGTCCGTGAAGGCCGCGGAGGAAGTGATTGCCCCTGTCAGCGGCAAAGTTGTGGAGGTGAATTCGTCTCTGGAGGATACGCCCGAGATTGTCAATGACCGGCCCTATGACGCGTGGTTCTTTCGGGTCGAGCCGTCGGACAAACTCGATGCCGAGCTCGCCAATTTGATGGATGCCGAAGCCTACGACACGCACGTGGACGAAGAACCCCATTGATCGTTAAGCCGGCACCAGCTGGCTACTTAATCGAAAGTGAACTGAGAACGCACGCCGCCAAGCGTGCGTTTTTTTGTGAGCTTTCGTCACGTTATTGGTCTGCCTGCAATCAGCTCCTGCACGCGCCGATTCTTTCCACCATGTGCGTATTGACGGCATCAACCCCACGTGTTATACTGTAGGCGAACGTTCGCCCGAACGTTCGCCTACACTCCTGAAGTTCGATTCAGCAGTTCGGATGGCTATCGTGGCGGGAAGAGTCACCCTGAAAGACGTCGCGGCGCGTGCCGGCGTCAGTTACCAGACGGTATCCAAAGTCATCAACGGTAAGGGCACCGTCTCACCGGAGACCGAGACCTTGATCTGGCAGGTCATTGACGAGCTCGGTTACCGGATCAATGTCACGGCGCGTAGCCTCCGCAAGCGAGCCAGCGGTCTCATTGGGTACACCTGGGTGCCAGTGCCGCCAGATCGGGTCAATCCGATTCTTGATCAGTTCTTAACCAGCACGGTGCATGCCGCCGAAGCGCATGGCTATCATCTCATGCTCTTTCCCAGCCCACCGGCTATCGACCACGTGGAGGTCTATCACCAGCTCATGCGCAGCGGCCGTGTCGACGGTTTCATTGTCGCCAGCACCAACTATGCCGACCCGCGGATCCGGCTGCTGATGGATGAAGATTTTCCTTTTGTCGCGTTTGGACAATCGAACCCTGAATGGGACTTTCCCTATGTGGACGTAGACGGCAGGGCCGGAGTGCGCATGGCGGCGGAGCACCTCATTGTCCAAGAACACCGGCGCATCGCGCTATTGGCCTGGCCCGCGAACTCACGGGTCGGCAGTGACCGCATGGCCGGCTATTACGAGGCCATGGAGACAGCAGGTCTCGCGGTGAACCCAGACTGGGTTTGCCAGGTAGAGAGTGGGGTCACCAACGGCTATGCCGCAGTCATGGAATGGCTCAGCCTACCGCAGGACCAGCGGCCTACTGCGGTCGTCGCCCTGGACGATACCCTGGCCATTGGCGCCATGCAGGCGGCCATGGCCACCGGGCTTGTAGCCGGCCGCGATTTTGGCATCACCGGCTTCGACGATACGCCGGGTATGCAATACCTTTCACCCGCCCTGACGTCCGTACGCCAGCCCATTTGGGATGTGGCCCAGACGCTCGTGCCCATGTTGATCGAACGGATCAACGACAGGCGGCCAGAACCACACCGGGTGGTTTTGCCGCCGCGGCTTATCGTACGTGCCTCTAGTCTGCGCGCGTAGAGACCGCACGGAGCCGGCGCCATGGGTTGGGCGGGGTCATCAATTCGCAAGAGGTGAACAGACCTACCGGTCTTGTTCGCTCTTACTCATATCTATTTGGGAACCGGTCAGGCCTGTTCTGACCCTAGAAACCGTGTGGAGATTCAGTCGTGGCTCATCGCATCCACGCTATTCTTTTTGACCTGGACGGTGTGATTACCGACACCGCCGAATACCATTATCAAGCCTGGCAGGCCCTTGCCGATGCTGAAGGAATCCCATTCGATCGGGCCGCCAACGAGAAGCTGCGCGGCGTATCCCGCCGCGAATCCCTTAACCTGCTCCTCAACGGGCGTGTCATTAGCGAAGAGCAGGCCCAGCTTTGGCTGGACCGCAAGAATCGCCATTACCAGCAGTTGTTGCAGCAGCTGACTCCCGTCGATCTGCTGCCGGGTGTCAGCGATCTGCTCGCAGCAAGCAAGGCCGCCGGCCTGAAGCTTGCGGTCGTCTCGGCCAGCCACAACACACCTACGGTACTGGAGCGACTAGGGATCACCGACCTCTTTGACGTTGTCATTGCGGGCCCCGAACCCGAAGCGGGCCCTGGCCGCAACCGGCCCAAGCCGGCGCCCGATCTCTTTCTCCTTGCGGCTGAACGTTTAGGGCTGAGGCCGGCGCAGTGTTTGGTAGTCGAGGATGCCGAGTCGGGGATCGCTGGCGCACGGCAGGCGGGCATGGTCACCGTAGGATTAGGCCCGGCCGAACGGGTGGGTGAGGCTGACCTGGTGTTGCCAAATCTGGCTGGCGTAACCCTTGACCAACTGCTCTATGCCTGTACGTGGTCTGTCGCCGAGACCGATTTTGACATTGCCTCGCAACGTCGCTGGGAAAGTGTCTTTACTATCGGCAGCGGCTATCTGGGCACGCGCGGCAGCTTCGAAGAGCGTCTACCTGGGGACCAACCCTCGACACTGATCCACGGTCTGTGGGACAACGTGCCCATCGTCTATACGGAACTGGCCAACGCGTTCGACTGGACCGCGGTCGACCTTTGGGTGGATGGCGAGCCCTTCCGCATGGATCGGGGTGTCATCAGCGCGTACAGCCGCCAGCTCGATCTGTGCACGGGCGAATTGCGCCGCCACTTATACTGGACCTCCCCTGGCGGCGCGGCCGTGGAGATCTGTTTCAGCCGTCTGGCCACATTGTCCGATCCCCACGCGTATGGCGTACGCGTCGTGGTGACGCCTCTGGAGAAGCCCGTGACGGTGCGGCTACGCGCACGCCTGGACGGCATTGTGGAGAACGAGGGCGTCTTGCACTGGCGTGATCTGGATCAAGGACACCGTGGCGACACCGTATACCTGGCAGGCACGACGCGGCACACAGGTAAGCACCTGGCGGAAGCCATGCAGTTGCGCCAGGACGATCTGGCGGCTCCCGTGCGGTACTACGACTGCCCGCACAGCCCTGCGCTGGAGGCAGAGATGCGGCTGGATGCCAACCGTGCTTGGGCGGTCGAGAAACTGGTTGCGATCTATACCAGCCGCGACACAGACGATCCTGTAGGCGCGGCCATGACCCGCGCCGCAAGCCTCGCCCACGACGGTTACGCCTGGCTGCGCACGCAAAGCCGGGAGGCACTGGCCGCGTTTTGGGCCGACAGCGATGTCATTATCGAAGGCGATGACCGCGCACAGGTCGCTGTCCGCCATGCCTTCTTTCAGCTGCGCATCGCCGCGCCGAATGATGAACGGGCCAGTATTGCGGCCAAATCATTGAGCGGCTTTGGCTATCGCGGCCATGTCTTCTGGGATACCGAGAGCTTCATCCTGCCCTTCTTCGTCTATACCCAGCCGGCGTTGGCGCGCAACATGCTGATGTACCGCTGGCATACGTTGGAGGGCGCCCAACGCAAAGCGCAGAACAATGGCTATGCCGGCGCCCAGTATGCCTGGGAAAGCGCCGAAAGCGGCGATGAAGTCACACCTCGCTGGGTACCGGGCCCCAAGGGCGAGGAGCTCGTTCGCATCTGGTGCGGTGATATCGAGCTGCACATTACGGCCGACATAGCCTATGCCATTATGCAATATTGGCGGGCGACGGGCGACGATGAGTTCATAACCGGTCCTGGGGTGGAGATCGTGTTGAAGACAGCCCGTTTCTGGGAGAGCCGTGTCGAAGCGGATCGACCGGCGCCAGGCCAGTACGCTATCTCTGACGTCATAGGCCCAGACGAATACCATGACCATGTGGACAACAACGCCTATACCAATGGACTGGTGCGCTGGCACCTGCGCACGGCTGTGGAGCTCTTGCGGTGGCTCCAGCAACATGCGCCCGCACGGGCCGCTGCCCTGGTCGAGCAGATGGAGCTGGACGAGACGCGACTGGCCCGTTGGCTACATATTGCCGATCACCTGGTCTTCTTGCGCGATCCGCACACCGGTCTCATCGAGCAATTTGATGGCTTTTTCCAGCGCCGCGAAGTTGACTGGCCCGCCTTTGAAGATCGCACAAAATCCATGCAGGTGCTGTTAGGCATCGAAGGGGCCAACGAACATCAGGTACTTAAGCAGCCGGATGTACTGTTGCTCCAGCTCCTGGCGCCCGAGGAATTCACTCCTGAGGAGCTGCGCGCCAACTGGGACTATTATTGCCCGCGCACAGACCACACCTACGGCTCTTCGTTGGGGCCCGCGATCCACGCCTGGATGGCGTGCAAACTTGGTATGGCAGAAGAGGCGTACTCGCACTTCATGCGTGCGGCCCTCGTGGACCTGGAGGATGTACGTGGCAACGCGCGCGAGGGCATCCACGCGGCGTCAGCCGGTGGCATCTGGCAGGCCCTGGTATTTGGCTTCGCCGGGTTGCAGCTGAAGGCTGGCGAAGGCTTCACTCTGGAGCCCCGCCTTCCGTCCCGCTGGCGACGGCTGGCCTTCTCCATCCAGTTGCACGGTGAACGCCACAGGGTGGATCTACGGCAGGCCGAAGCAACCGTGGCATAGATGGCGGCAGGGTGGCGGTTATCTTGTTCCCAACCGCCACCCTGATGCTGACATCTGGGGCATGCTGCTATGACCGCCCTTCCCGCGGTCTTCAGGCTGCCGATATAAGCGCTACTAGCAAGGAAAGGAGAACGAATCCGGCGAAGATTACTCTGTTTTGCTCCCTGGCAACACCGTCGAACTACTCGAATATCTGGTTCAATAAGGAGAATCTTCATGAAAGCCAAGCTTTACTCTCTGCTTGCCGCCTTGATGGTGGTGGCGCTGGTCGTATCTGCGTGCGCGGCGCCCGTCGCGGCGCCGGCTGGCGGCGAAGAGGCGGCCGCCCCCGCTGAAGGTGTCACCAATCTCAAGCTCATGGGTTGGGCCAGCTCTGACGCAGAAAATACGCGGCTCCAGGCCATCGTTGATGAGTGGAACACGAATAATCCTGACATTCAGGTCCAGTTAAACCTGGTACCAGACTACGATACCAAGCTCCAGACCTCTCTGGCCGGCGGTAGCCCGCCTGACATCTTCTACATCGACAGTTTCAGACTGCCCGATCTGGTGGCGGCCAATGCGCTCACCCCCATCGGCGACCAGCTGACCGAGGCCGACGACTTCTACGCCAGCATGCGCAACGCTTTCACGGTGGATGATGTCTTCTACTGCCCGCCCAAGGATTTCAGCACGCTGGCGCTGGAGTACAACAAGGATCTCTTCGACGCTGCGGGCGTGGCCTACCCCACAGCCGATTGGACATGGGACGATCTGCGCGCAGCCGCCGAACAGCTGACCGACCCCGATGCCGGTGTCGTAGGCTTCGCCATCAATCCTGACTTCGCCCGCTGGATCGCGGTGCTGTACCAGGCCGGCGGCAGCGTGACCAACGATGACTTCACGGAGATGACCATCAACAGCCCGGAGGCGTTGGCGGCCATGGAGTTCTTTGTCGGTCTGGTGACAGACGGCTTCGCTGCCCAGGCCTCTGACCTGGACAGTGGCTGGCCGGGCGAGGCGTTTGGCAAGGCGAAAGCGGCCATGACGATGGAAGGGAACTGGATCATATCTTATCTGAAGGATCAGTTCCCCGAACTGAACTATGGCGTGGTCGAGCTGCCGGCGGGGCCAGCTGGCAAGGCGACGATGGCCTTTACGGTCTGCTATGGCGTGCCTGCCGGTGGCGCCAACACCGAGGCGGCCATCAAGGTCATTGACTTCCTCACTGGACCTGACGGCATGAAGATGTGGTCGGACCTGGGCCTGGCCATGCCCACCCGGGCCAGCCTGCGTGCCGGGTGGCTGGAACAATACCCTGACCTGGAACCCTTCTTGAACGGCGCCGAGTATGCCCACAAGTGGCAGTTCCGTCCCGGCTTCCAGGATGTGCTCGACACGATCAATGCCGGCCTTCAGGAAGCCTTTGTCGGCAACAAGACCCCACAGCAGGTCTTGGAGGAAACACAGCAGGTAGGCGAACAGATCGTGCAGTAGGCACAGCATAACGTCCGGCGGTGGGGTTGGGCGGCTGGCCTACCCCACCGCATACCCGACGGGGGATTTATGGCGACAGGAATCAAACAACAGGACCGGCAGGATGCCATTGCAGGCTGGATCTTTATGACGCCGAGCCTCGTGATTTTTGGCATCTTTGTCTTCATACCGGTCCTGTTTGCAATTTACTTTAGCCTGACCGATTGGAACGGGATTAGCCCCCCGGCCGATGCACAGTACATCGGCCTGGAGAACTTCCGTAATCTCCTCTTTGAAGACGGTATTCGCCGTGCAGATTTCTTCAAAGCGCTCAAAAATACTGCCTATTTTTCGCTCGGCGTCGTGCCGGTGCAGACGGCTTTGGCTCTCTTATTGGCGGTCGTGGTGAACCAGCGCCGGTTGCGCTTTAAGGGGTTTTTCCGCACCGCTTACTACTTCCCGGCGATAACGTCCTCAATTGCCATCAGTATGCTCTTTCTTTTTCTGTATCAAAAGAATGGGCTGGTCAACGAGGTATTGGAGTTGGTTACCTTTGGCCTTTGGGAGCCCATCGCGTGGATGGCGGACTCGCGCGGTCTGTTTCATATCATCTTGGGCTG
>JACFMY010000738.1 GCA_019455155.1 Caldilineaceae bacterium | reverse complement strand
CGTCAAAGCCGGCTCCGTGGCCGCAAAGATACCTACGATGCGGTTGATCAGACCTGTTTCTTCGCTACCCAGGCCGACGAAGTTTAGGAACGGACTCAAAGGCGAATCCTTGCCCCGGTAGCCTGGTATGGCCTGCTCCCAGATGTGGTCGAACAGGGCATCATATTCGGCATCGCTCAGGTCACGTACCTTGCGAAAGACAGTGGCCTGGGGATGGTCATATAGACTCCAGCTCTCGTCAGCGCTCCGGTCGTCAAATACAACGCCAAAGAGCCGCGGGGGCGCGGTGAATTCGGCTGCGAGCTCGAAGCCGAGCCGCCCATCCCACATGGCGTCGTAATAGAGGTTGGTCATGGGGTACCGTTGGGGCAGCTCGTCGACGCTATCGTAGATGCGCTTCGAGCTGTAGACCACATAGTCCGCCTCTCGCAGCTTCTGCTTCAGGATCGCGTATTTGTCCGCGGTATCTTCCTCATAAGGGCTCCAATCTATGTTGGAGAGTCCGGCCAGCGCCATATCCATGCCCGGCTCACCTGGGATGGCCTTGGGCAGCGGATCGTCCCACAGCTCCCACAGAATGACGGAGCCCGCGGGCGCATGCTCGTAGATCCAGCGACTCGCCGTAATCCACGTATGCTCGCGGTTGTAGACACCGTTGACGTAGGCCAAAGACCAGAGCACGCCACCCACCAGCGCAACGGTGGTCAGGCTGACTGCGGCCATGCGCGACCAGAGGAGATAGCTGCTGCCGGCTGTGGCGCCTCCAGTGGACGGGGCAGCGGCCAGCTTGACGGGCGCCGGCGCTTCAAGCCGGCTTTCGATTTCATCGCTTCGCCCAACCGTTGCTGACTGCTCCGGCTCGTGGTTTGGCCTCCCACGTTGCCAGAGGGCGACAATGGCCCACGCGGACCATAGCAGCACAAAGGGGAGGATTGGGCTCATGTAACGGTTGAACTTCGCCAGGAACGCGCCTGTGATGCCGAAGTAGGGCAACACCCATGCCCACACCAGCAGGTTGGCCATTTGGGCGTTGTCCAGCCAGAGACGGCGGGCGCGCCTACGGCCCATGGCCACCCAGGTTGCGGCCAGGCGATAGAGGCTGCGTACCAGCTCAAAGAGTGCATAGCCTGTACCGGGAACGGCGACCAGGCCCAGCGCCCATCCTAAGCCCCATTGGAGCTGCTGCTGGATGAAATAAAGATAGGGCGTTGTGTTACGATATTGGCGGGTAAAGGGCCAGTCAGCCACCCCGCGTACCATGGCGCCCTGTTCCACCAGCACCGCGCGGGAGAACGCGGCCCAGTCAAGAATCGCGTACGGGCTGGTAACAAAAAAAGCGGCCAAGGCCACAGCCCAGGCTGTCACCACGCCACCCACAGCGAGGAAGAGTACCCTGCCGTCAACTGGCCGCGCCCCAGCGTGGCTCTCCTCCACCTCTCTCCACGCAGAGAGCAACGCCGCCACCACCGGCAGCGCGAGCACCGGCAATGCACTGAACTTGGACGCGATGGCCAGCCCGCAGGCGAGTCCCGTGAACGCGGCGCTGCGCAGCCGCCGGTCGCGGACCATGATCACGCCCCCAAGGACAGCCATGACCGTAAAGGTTGTGCTGGCCGGATCCATGGCGAAAAAGTGACTCAATTGGATGGCCTGGGCGGTAAACGCGTAAAAGAGCGCCGCCAGCAAACCGGCGCCCCGCCCAGCCAGCCGGCTGCCCAGTAGAAAGAGCAGGAAGATGGTCAGCGTATCAAAGAGCGCGATGGTGAGGCGGCCAGCCACAGCAATGGCGTCACACGACATGTCCGCCCTGGCCAGCAGCGACACGACTCCCGCCGGTGCATTCACCGCTGCCGCAGCCGGCGCGATGAAGCGGAATAGCTTCCCCATGCCCATACCGAGATAGAGCGGGAAGTGGCCATAAGTAAAGCTGCGCGGCTGTTG
>JACFMY010000737.1 GCA_019455155.1 Caldilineaceae bacterium | reverse complement strand
AGCGTACGGTTTCCAACGCCTGCACGAACAGAAGACGCTCCATTATCTCCGCCTGAGACAGATCGCCGTTGGTGGGCGGGAAAATGGTACGCAGGGCGGGCCAAAGGTATTTCTTGCCCTCTTTGGGGTATTCATAGAAGCCCGCGCCCCCGGCGCGGCCGGTCCGTTTGGCCTCGTTTACCATGAAGGCCAGGACACGATCGCCCGGCGGGACCGGCGCCGGCTGCCCGGCCGCGGCAAAATCCTTGCGCGTCTGCTCGCGGATGTGCCATGCCAGACTCAGGTTTACCTCATCACAGACGGCCAAAGGACCCACAGGCATGCCGGCCTGCACTCCAGCCGCCTCGATGGCGCGAGGATGTTGCCCCTCTTCCGCGAGCGCCAGGCCTTCATTGATGTAGGTACCAAAGACGCGCGACGTATAGAAGCCGCGGCTATCGTTGACAACAATGGGCGTTTTGCCGATCTGTAGCGCGTAGTCGAACGCTTTAGCCAACGTGGCTGCGGAGGTCGCCGCGCCCCGAATGATCTCCACCAGCCGCATCTTGTGCACCGGGGAGAAGAAGTGTATACCCACGAATCTGGCCGGCCGCGCGGATACCGCGGCCAGGCTGGTAATGGGCAATGTCGAGGTGTTGGTGGCGAAGACGGCATCCTCTGCCAGCACGGCTTCCGCTTCGCTGGTCGCTTGCGCCTTCACCGCGCGGTCTTCGAACACCGCCTCAATCACCAGGTCGCAGCCTGCCAGATCGGCCGCGCTCGCGGAGGGCTGGATGCGGTCAAGGATGGCAGCCTGTTGCGCGGCGGTGAGACGGCCTTGTTGGACTTGTTTGTCCAGCAGCCCGGCGATACGCTCCTTGCCTGCCACCGCGCGTTCGACGCTCACATCCTTGAGCACCACGTCCATCCCGGCCCGGGCGCTCACATAGGCAATGCCATGACCCATGAGTCCGGCGCCCAGCACGCCAACCCGCCTTGTCACCTGCGGCGGGATATCACGGGGCCGGCTACGTCCGCTGGTGACGGCGTTGAGCTGGTACCAGAATGCCGCCATCATGTTCTTGGCGGTTTGACCCGTGACCAGGCGGGCAAAGTAGCGTGACTCGATGCGGCTGGCAGTCGTGATGTCCACGACAGACCCTTCCACCGCCGCGGCCAATATGGCCTCCGGTGCGGGATAGTTGCCGTACGTGCGCTGGCGCAGCATGGCAGGGGCAATGGGCAGCATCTGCGCGATCTGCGGGTCACGCGCATCGCCGCCCGGGATGCGATAGCCGGGTTGGTCCCATGGCTGGGTTGCAGTGGGGTGGGCCAGAATCCAGGCGCGCGCCGCGTCCATCATCGTTTCGACGGAGCCGGCGAGCTCGTGAACGATGCCCGCGGCCCTGGCTGCACGCGCGTCCAGGCGCGTCCCTTCCGTTAGATAGGGAAAGGATGCCTGGAGCCCCAAGAGCCGCACTAGGCGTGTTACCCCGTCTCCCCCCGGCATGAGCCCCAACATCACTTCCGGGAAGCCAAAGCGGGCTTTGGGTGTCTCCACCGCGATGCGATAGTGGCAGGCAAGGGCAATCTCCAGGCCACCCCCCAGGGCAGAACCGTTCAGCGCCGCCACCACTGGCTTGCCGAAGGTCTCTAGCCGGCGCAGGTCGGCCTTGAAGGCCTGGGCACCCGCATAGAGCTCAGCTGGGTCGCGGGCTGTGTAGAGCATATCCAGGTCACCACCCGCCACGAAGGTATCCTTGGCCGAGGTGATGATCACGCCAGCCAGTTCAGGCTCTGCAATGATCCTGTCAACGGCATCGTGAAAGGCGCTTAAGAACGCCGCGTTGATCACGTTGACAGGTTTGTCCGGCGTGTCGAGTGTTAAGGTTACGATGTTGTGAGGGTCTTTTGCGTAAGTAAACATGATCGGACAGCTCTTGTGTACGGCTGATTGGGAGATC
>JACFMY010000088.1 GCA_019455155.1 Caldilineaceae bacterium | reverse complement strand
TGGGCTAAGGTCAGATTAAGCAGCTTTGCATAGTTGTCCAACCCGATCCAGTTCCGCGTGCCAAAGGCATCCCAGTCGGTAAAGCTGGTATAGAGGGAGAGCAACAGGGGTGTAGCCAGGAAAAGGAGAAAGCCGATCAGATTGGGCGACAGAAAGAGCAACCCCTCTAGCATTTCCTGCCGCGCATTGTTGGTCTGCATGGCCCACGCCGTGGGTGCGCGCCACATGGCCCAGAAGGCCAGGGCAAACAGCAAGGCCGCGGCCACCAGGCCCGCCAATTGCAGGTCTAGCAAGCCGGACAACCAGCCTGGCAGAGCAGAAAAGCTGATGATGGCCAACAGGGCAAGCGCCAGACCCAACAAGATCACAACTCTGCTGGCGCGTTGGATATTCCGCTGTACCTGGGAACGTTCCGCAAACCGATCGCCCATGGCGCCGATCAGGTAGCCGGCCACAGCGACCAGCAGGAACGGCACGCCACGGTCCAGGCGACTGGCCAGCGTATCAATCCCTTCAAAGGCGCCAAGCAACTGGAGAATGGCGACCACACAGGCCAGAAAGCCTATGTAATTCACAAAGAGTGAAAGCACGCGCCCCTTATGGCTGCGGCGCATGATCAGAGCCACTGCTGCGCCGCTGCTCAGGGTCACGATTGCCAACAACACGATTGCGCCCCAGCGCAGCAAGGGGGCAATCGGGAGCAGTCCCTCTATCACGATGGCATACAGGGCAGCCACGCCGCCCACACCTACCATCGTGTGCCACACCATGACCAGACGCAGCACGTGGGCCGTTTGGCCGGCCGTTGTGCGGGACCTGTTTGCGGCCGCTACCGCCATTGAGTGCTCCTTCTGATTGAAGGATGAGGTTGGCTCAGCTGGCAAGCCGGAACAGGCGCGGGCGTGGCCAACCTCATCCTTCTCACTGTTTACTCTACAAAGGCCTTGCCCGCCTCATCACAGATCGTGGCCGCGAAGTCGTCGATGCTCTTGTCACCTGTCATCAAGGCTGAGACATTCGAGTCCATGACCGCGACGTAATCCGGCCCGCTCCCCTGCCACAGCGGACCTTCCGCGGTGGAGTTGTCCTGCAGGCCGGTGATAAAGGCCTGGTTGTTGGCCGGTGGCGTATAGGTCAAGAAGGCGTTGATGGCCTCGTCGCTGACGCGGCTGGGAATATTGGTACCCATCTCCGATATCCTGGCCTGGGTCTCGGCCTGGGTCAGCGCCTGTACCAGCTGCCATGCCAGCTCTGGATGCGCTGTATTGGCGTTCACGACATACGCGCCCCAGAAGAGCCAGTTCCCGGCATGGCCGGCAGGGCCCGCGGGCAACGTCACAACATCCCAGTCAAAGGTCACCGTACGAATGCCGGGGGTGGCCCAACGGCCGTTTTGGAACATGCCCACGTTGCCAGCGCGGAAGGGCGGCTCGCTGTCCTCACCGTACGGTACAGCAACGTCGTAGGTCTGGTAGAGCGACTGCTCGAATTCGAGCCCCTGCAGCGACTCAGGTGAGTTCAGATTGCACGCGGTCCGGTCGCCGTTGAAGAACCCACCGCCAGCCGAGTTCATCCACGTGCCGTAAGGACCCCACCACGCATTGCCGCCGTAGCCGTAAATGTCGGGGCCCAGGCCGCGCACGGTGCTGGCAACCTCCAGGAAGGTATCCCAGTTCCACTGGCCGTTGGCGGCCAGCTCACGCGGGTCCGGCGCGCCTGCTTCTGCCAGCAGGTCCAGATTCAGGTAGAGCACAAATGTAGAAACGTCGCGGGGCAATCCCCACAGCGCCGCACTCTCCGCGCCCGTGGCCCCTGTCTCGGTATTGTAGGTCAGGAATTCCATGGGGCCGGGGTAGAACGCGTCCACGCTGAAGCCTTCTGTCTGGCTAGCGAGATCAGCCAGGTTGAGAATCAAACCACGCTTGGCAAAGTCCGCCACATCGGTGCCGGGAATCCAGAAGACATCCGGAGCTGTGCCCGACGCGAGTTCGGTCTTCAGCACGTCTTGGTAGCTTGCCGTCTCACTGCCACCCGGCTCATAGCGGAGCGTCACGCCCTCCAGGGTCGGCTCCAGCTCGTCACTAATGCTCTGGTAGACATTTGCCTCTTCCTGGTTGTCTGGCCGCGTGCGCCAGCGCAGGACAATTCCTTCTCCTTCAGCAGGGGCAGCCTCTGCGGCCGCGGCTTCGGTTGCCGCCTCGGTCGCTGCGGGTGCGGCTTCGGGCGCCGGCGCTGGCGCGCTGCATGCACTCAGCACAAGGCTGAGCAACAGCATGACACTCAACACGAACGTAATGCGCCTGTGAGTCATTTTGCCGTTCCTTTCTTGGAGCTAAATGCGAACATTGCCAGTGCTTATCTCTATCCGGCTCTGGCTGGCCATGACCAACGGTTGCATGGACGCCGCGGACGATGGTGCGCGAGGCCGGGTAGATGCAGTTATGTGGACCGGTGGCTACGCCTGGCCCTTGGCCCTACGCGGCCGGCGTTGCCGTCGAGATCTGCTGCGTTGAGCGACGTACAACCAGGTGGGGCTGCAGCCGTACATGCTCCGCTGCCGCCGCGTCGTCCTCCATAGCCCGGATGAGCAGCCGGGCGGCTGTCCGGCCAATGGCCCCAAAATCCTGGCGTACAGTAGTCAAAGGCGGCTCGACATGGGGTGCAACAGGAATGTCATCGACACCGATAACGGAGAGCGTCTCTGGCACCGCGATGCCCAGGTCATGGGCCGCACGCAGCACACCAATCGCCATCTGGTCGTTTTGGGCAAAGATGGCGCTGAATCGTTGGCCGCTCTCCACCAGTTGTCGCAGACATTCATACCCTGAGCGCGCAGACCAATCGCCGACCGCCATAGGGCTTGCCTCTGCGGCCAGGCCGGCAGCCGCCAGGGTGGCGTGAAAGCCGGCCAGGCGGTCCTGGGAACAATCTTCGGCCAGGGGCCCCGTAATGGTCGCGATCGCGGTATGCCCTAGTTCCAGGAGATGTTGGGTAGCGATACGGCCAGCCTCCACATCGTCAAGCGCTACGGAATCGAGGTCGTTGTCACGCGGCCGTGCCCCGACCAGGACCGTTGGAAAGTCTTCCGGCAGGTGTTGGTAACGCCCGTCCGCAAAGGGGTTGGCCACCAGCAGCCCCTCGATGTGGCCAGCGCCTACCAGCTCATCTACCAAGGAGACAAAGGTATCGATGTCCGGTGCCGATGTGGACATGAGGAAGTAGCCTTCTTTGCGAACGGCTGCTTCTGCACCTTCGATAACGCTGGCGAAGGTATAATCTGTCAAGTTTGGTGAGATGCAGGCAAGCGTCTGCGTACGCCCGCGGGCCATGAAGCGCGCAATCGCGTTGGGTTGGAAACCGAGCTCAATGATCGCTGCCTGTACCTTGGCGGCGGTCTCGGGGCTAACCAGCTCCCCGCCGTTGATGACACGTGAGATCGTCTGGCGCGACACGCCAGCACGCGCAGCGACATCGCGGATTGTGACGCGAGATCGTGACATTGTTCCGGACCAGATGTGTGACAGGAGCGCCGCATGCGGCGCACGCTTGGACAATCGCGTACTTCGTTGAAACCTGGGCCCTACGTGGTCACCTGGATTTGCGGCGAAAGATCGTTTCTCTGGGGATTCAGTCTTCGCTTATGTGACCGGTCACATTCTACTCTAGCGCCAGCGCCGTGTCAAGTTCGTAGCCAGAGACCCTTAGATTGGAAACTCTACGGTCATGCGCCGGATCGCGCCTTCGTCGGTGCGCGTGATCAGCTTGAGGACAAGTACAGTGGCGTCATCGCGCGGGCGACCGTGCTCCAATGCCAGTGCCCTCTCCAGCACCACGTCCGCCACCGTCCGCGCGGGCGCGCTGTGATCTGGATCAATTGTGGTGAGCAGGCCCGGCAGGTCAATGACGCTCCCAATAGTCGCGCCGGCGCTCCACACGCCATCGGTGAAGACGACCAGCGTCATCGCGGGAACCAGCGCAAACTCGCTGATGGCCGGCTTGGTATTTCGCCGGATCCCCACGGCTTCTGAGGGCACATCCAGCCAAATAAACTCCGCGCCATGGCGCATCAAGCTCGGGCAGCTCGCGTTGCGGCTAATCACAAGGGTGCGCGTCACGAGATCGACGCTTATGATGCTGAGCTCTGCACTCACTTGAGCGCCGCGCTGGGTGCGCAAATAGTCATGGGTCGCGCGGGCAACTGCTCCATCGCGTACACCCTCCGCCAGCAGGCTGATGGCTTTGCGGACCACCATGTTGCTGATGGCCTTGGCGCTTTGGCCGCTGCGCTGGCCATCCGCCACCACCACACTCAGCCCGCCATTGGGCCGCTCAACGATCTCGACTGTGTCGCCACTTTCGCTCGAGGCATATTTCTTCGCCTTGGCCACGGCGACGTCCACCCTCAGCCGCTCGCTCATATGGCTGCCTTCTATACCATGATTGCTACGTGCTTGATCACCGCTGTTTATTGATCCACATCTACGCCAAGAATGTCATTGATGCCGACGTCATAACAGTGCGCCAAGAGACGCAACTCTTCCAGGGTCAGCCGGCGATCTCTGTATTCCACGTCATAGAGAACTTGCAGTGAGATCCCGGTCTGCTCCTTGACCTGATCATAGGAAAGGCCACGCGTGGCGCGGAGCTGGCGCAGGACCTGACTGACCCGGTTACGTGACAGCTGGCGCACGGCATCGCGCACCTTGATTTCCTGGAGCGGCGTAGCCGCGGTGCTGCGCCCGGGCACAGCGCGCATGCTCGACACACTCTGGCGCAGTCGATCCAGCAACGATCCCTCGCTGCCGGTCAGGGTATGCTCATCATCCATGCTACTAATCGATCCCTTCCGTAGACATACTTGGCAGCACAACAATCGCTGTGCCGACGGCCAGCCCCTCGACCTTCTCTACGGTGAAAGTCACTCCAGCATAGGTAACTGTGTCGCCCGGCTGCGGCACACGGCCAAGTTCAGCCATGATGAGCCCGCCGACCGTTTCAGCCTCTTCATGCTCAAGGAACAGGTCGAAATGCTGGTCCAGTTCGTCCAGCAGCAAGTCGCCCCGGACGCGCAGCGTACGCTCACCGATCGTTTCAATGGGCGCTATCTCCTGGTCGAACTCATCCTGAATCTCGCCAATGATCTCTTCAGCCAGATCTTCCAGCGTAACCAGGCCGGCCGTGCCGCCGAACTCGTCGACAATCAGCGCAATCTGCACATGTTCGGTGCGGAAGCGCTGGAGCATAGCCTCCAGAGAGAGCGTCTCCGGTGCAAAGAGAATGGGACGCATACAGGCGGACAGGTTGAAGTCGTCTGGATAGTTGACAATGCGATGGGCCACATCCTTGGCGTGCAAGACACCGACGATATGATCGCGGTCGCCGTCGTAAAGAGGATATCGCGAATGGGGACGGGTGGCCAGGGTTTCCAGCACCTCGTGTTCGCTCGCGGTAACCGGAATGGCGACAATACGGTTGCGAGGCGTCATGACTTGCCCGACACTTCGCTCATGAAAGTCAAAGACATTCTCCAGATAAACCTGTTCCGTCCTCTCCAATAGGCCGCGCTCAGAGCTCTCTTCCACAATATAGGCGAGCTCGTCGGACGAGGCGAGCCGTTCACCGGCGCTGACCGGAGGAAGACGAACAAGGCGCAAGATGCTGTCCCCCAGCCAGTTGAGGACACTGGTAAATGGTAGGAAGAGACGCGCGACCAGCGTCATGGGCGTGGCCAGGCGCATGGCCGTTTCACCTGGGTGCTGCAGGGCCAACGATTTTGGCACCATTTCCCCAACGACCACGTGCAGGTAGGTTAGCAGACCGACCGCGAAGATGGTGGCAGCGGTGTGGGCCGCAGCCGATGTGACCCAGTCTACATGTTCGAGCGGTTCCAGCACCCATGCAGCGACCGCGTGTTCGCCGTACATGCCCAGCCCCAGCGAGGCCACTGTAATGCCAACCTGGGCCGTTGAGATGTAACGG
The DNA here is from genome assembly GCA_019455155.1 of Caldilineaceae bacterium. Lineage (GTDB taxonomy): Bacteria > Chloroflexota > Anaerolineae > Caldilineales > Caldilineaceae > JACFMY01. Next base: position 12,569 of record JACFMY010000088.1, on the reverse strand, counting down.
TTGAGCAAGCGCGTGGAACGCAACGTTTCCAGGACGCGGCGGGCGCCGGTAACGCCTGTCTCGGCAAGCTGTTGGATCCGCGTGCGCGGGGCTGCGGCAATGCCGAACTCCGCGGCCACGAAGAGCGCGTTGACCAGGATCAAAAAGGCGATGATCAGTACCGGCACGATAAAGTCGCTCACGGTTTCCGCTCCTGCCACATGTTCAGCTGTTCCTCGTTGAGGGGCACGCTGACACGCCCGACACTGTTATGATCCGTGCTTTCGACACGGAAGGAAATCGACGCCACCTCCACCTCGTCCCCCACTTTAGGCAGCCGGCCAAGCTCCTTGGTCACAAGCCCGCCCACTGTATCGACTTCCTGGGTGGGCAACACGGCATCGAGCAAGTCGTTCAACTCATCGACGGGCACATCGCCGCGCACCCACAGGCGTGCACCGCTTCTGAGCTCCATTGCCGGGGGCTGGCGGTCAAATTCGTCCTCGAACTCGCCGATGATTTCCTCTACCAGATCCTCCACCGTGATGAGGCCCGCTGTGCCGCCATATTCGTCGACGACGATGACCAGGTGCAGGTGTTCGCGTTGCATGAGCAACAACACATCTTCGGCGGGCATGGAATCGGGCACGAACTGCACTGGCCGCATAATATCGCGCACCGACTGCTGGGCCTCCGTACCTGCTGGCGCAGTGCGTCGCCTATGCAAGAGCTTGAGCAGATCGCGGATATGGACTACGCCGACAATATGGTCGACATCATCCTGGTAGAGCGGCAAACGGGAATAGGGCGAGTTGGCCAGCAGCACCAACAACTCCTCGCATTCGCCGTCAGCCTGCGCGGCCAACATGCGATTGCGCGGCAGCATGACCTTGCGCGCCGTCTCGTTGCGCAGCTCTAGCGTATTGACGAGCAGGCGTGTCTCCTCCTTGTCTAGCAGCCCGCCCGCCCGGCTCTCTTCGACCAACATCACGATCTCGTCCGGCGAGTGAATATGCGCATGCTCGGCAACCGGCTGAGCCTTGATGAGCCGCAGCAACAGCTGGCCCGACCCGTTGAAGAGCCAGATAAGCGGCCGGTATATCAACATGGACCAGCGCATGGGCGTGGCCGTAATAATGGCCGTATGCTCAGGATATTGGAGGCCGATGTTTTTCGGAATCAGCTCGCCGAACAGTACCTGAAGCGTTGTCAGGCCAAGGAGGATTGCAACAGAAAGCCCGGATTCCAACGCGGTGCGACTCGCGGGATCCATGGCCTCCAGCTGGGGAGCGAGCAGACGTATGATATTGGCCTGGCCATAATAGCCGAGCACCAGACTCGACAGCGTGATTCCCAACTGGCACGCCGCCACAAACGCGTCGAGCCGGTGCGGCTGCTCCAGGATAGCAAGCAGCCACCGCGCGGTAGCGCTACCTTCGTCGGCCATCTGCGCCAGCCGGGGACGGCGGGCGCTTACGGCTGAGAATTCGCCAGCCACATACAGGCCGTTGATGGCAATGAGCAGAATAATAACCAGTATGATGACAGTGACATTCATATTTCGAAGACAAGGCCGGCGTGACCGGGCTGTCCCTCGTGCCTGTGGTTGTCAATGATAGCTTACGGTACAGTCACTTCGATCGAGACAACGCCGGAAACCACGGATCGTCCTGAGCCTTCACTGGCCGCCTGCAGGCCGTAGGTAGTGCGCTGCGCGGCTGCGTCCCCCGGAATGCTGAAGCGCGCGGTGATGTATGCGGTGTTCGAGGGACCCACACTCGCCAACGGCAGATCGTTGCCCGCACAGACACCGTCTAGCCGGCAGAGTTGCAGGGGGAAGGCGCCGCCTTGCACCACGATTACGGTCAAATCGTCGATGGCGTCACCGCTGTTCGTCACCAAGAGACCTACCTCACAGGTTTGGCCGCGATCACAGCTAATGCTGGCGCTGCCGTTCACCGCCAGATTCGTCGCACGGCGGACATTGGGGGTAGGCGTCAAGGTGGGTGGCACCGGTGTCCAGGTCGGCGTGAACTCAGGCTCCGGCGTAAAGCTGGGTGTGACCGTAGGGGTGGGCGTTGGCGGCAGGTAGCTCACCGTAGTGGTATAGATCTGGCTGCTGCCATCCGGCAGCACGACCATCAGGGTGTAGATTTCATTGTGATCGTTGATGCACTCTTCGCGTTCGCCGATGCCGCTCATGGGCAAGTTCTCATAATAGACCGCGCGTACATTCTCCACACTCCACCGCACCATGGTGCACTTGCCCTTCTTGAGCTCCTTATCATCCGCGCCAAAGACCACAATGGGTGGGCCAAACGGCGTGGGCGTGGGCGTCGGCGGGGCGACCGGCTCCTCAGCCAGGGGCGTTGAAGTCGGCAGATCGAAGATGGGCGTCGGGCGTCGCGTCGGCACAGCCAGTTGTACGTCGATCGGCGGCTCGGCATTGGGGTCGTTCCCGGGCTCCGCATCCCCGTCTCCTGCCAGTGACGGCGGCGCAGGATTGATGAGAATGGGGGTCGGCGTCACCGCGGGCGGATAGGCCAGCGCGGTGCCATCTGCGCCAGGTGAGGCGAATGCCGTGTCGCCGTTGGGCTGAAGTGGAATGACCGGCGCCGTAGGCGGTAGGACATCCTCACTTTGCGCCGCGATTGGGGTCGCGGTTACGACGAGATAGACGAGCGGCGTCGGCTCAGCTGCAACGGCGGTATCGACGCGGCCTGCCGCGGCGCGGGCGGGCAGATTCCGGCTGATCCACTGCCAGCCTGTATAGGTGGCGACCATGCTGCCACAGAGAAAGACGGTCGCAAAGACCAACCCGGCCCCCAACCAGGTCCAACGGCGGCGGCTAGACTGGCGTTCGTCTTCCTCAGTGCCGGCAGCCAGGGTGTCTAGCCCCGAGATGGGGGAATCGGGCACCGTGTTGCTGTCCCAGGCTTCTTCGGCCGTGGTATAGAGGGGAATATAGGATTCACCGCCAAAAACTGCAGCCTCTTCGCGGGCCGTGACATAGCGCGGACAGGTGCGATGTGCGTCGCTCAGACAAAATGTAGCCTGGTCACCGAGGACGATCAGCTCACCGGCGCCCGTTGCCAGACAGTAGTTTTCGAAGCTGGGAAACTCAACGGGAGGCTCCCGCCGCTTCTGTGGGTTCAGTACGCCCAAATATGGGCAAATTTCCCGTTGCATGAATGTTCGTAGCCGGTCAGCTTCTGGCCGGAAGCTGCCTATTGTCACTAGCGCCAGGCTTAGCAAGCCAATCAGCAGCTAGGGCCAACGCCTCTTCCTGGGTGCGAACCTCACCGGCAGCCTGCGCCTCATGCAGGTGTTCCAACAGCCTACCCAGCTCCGGTCCCGGCGCGATGTCAAAATGGGCCATAACCATACGGCCATCCACCAGCGGCGTGCGTACCTTCACCAGTCCATCTTCGTCAAAGGCATAGGCAAGCATCTCTGCCACGTGGCGTAGATACTGATCCCAATTGGGCGGCGGGAACGCGCTGTAGATCCCCTGGTAGTCTGCCAGGGCAAGCAACAACGTGTCAATCCCCGGCATGGCGTCGACCGTGCGTCCCCCGCTATCCCGAAAGAATCGAAAGCGCGCGCGGTGGCTGATGGGTCCTGTGCTAAACGACTTGTACAGGTGATGCGGCCGCATGTGCGCCCGAATCACGGCCTGCGTCAGGTCGATCTCAATCCGGCTGAAATGCAGCGCTTCCAGCCGCCGCGCGGCAAGCACCGCACCGGCATCCTCATGACCGAGAAATCTGTAGCGGATCGCGCCGTTCTCAAGGTGTTCGGTAGAGCGGGTTTCAGTCTTGCCTACATCGTGCCACAAGGCGAACCAAACAAGCCAATCCACGCGCATACGTTCCGCGGCCACTGTCTGTAGCATGTGTTGCCGCAGCCGGTAGCGCCAGGGCGCCAACGCCTTCTGCCAGGCGGCAGTCGTCTCGTCCACAGCCGCCTGCGGAACACCTTTGATCCACTCGCGCAGAGCAGCGGCATGGCGCACGACACGCACCGTGTGGTGATAGACGTCCGTGTCATGGGGCGCGGTCTGCGCCACGTGCTCCATGGCAGCCAGCTCCGGCAGCAACGGCCGCAGCAGACCAAATTGGTGCAGCTGCTCGAGCGCCTGATCCGCGGCGGGCAGGCCAAACATCTTCCACAACTCATCGCGCACACGCTCGGGGCTGGCCAGCTTGATGGTGTCGCCGATGCGCAGCAGCTGCACCAGCGTCTCTTCTTCAATCGAGAAGTCGAGCTGTAGGGCCAACCGCACAATTCGCAGGAGCCGGATGGGATCATCGGCCAGGCTCAGTGGCGTGACACGCCGGAGTAGCCGGCTTTTTATGTCATCTTGCCCGTGAGCCGGATCCAGCAGCTCGGCTGCACCCCGGCCCATCCAGCGCAAGGCCATGGCGTTGACCGTGAAATCACGCGCCAGCAGATCACTCTCAATGGTGCCACCGCGCATGGCCGCAACGTCGCAGACCAAAGGTACCGGTCCTGCCGTAAAGATCAGGCGGGCCACATCGCGTCCACTGTCAAGGGGATAAACGGCCCAACCGAGTTTGTCGGCCACGCGCCGGGCAGCCGCGACGGCTGAGTACTCGACAACGACGTCCAGGTCAGTGATCGCTGACCCAGAGCCGAGCAAAAAGTCGCGTACCGCCCCGCCGACTACATAGACGGGGCCGCTCTCTTGCGACAGCGTGTACAGGAGGGCTTGAAATGCCGGATGGCGGGGTGTCCAGCTCATGCCAGGGCGTATGAAATCAGGGTGGCAGACTGCAACATGTCGGCGCGGTCCGAATCGGCAATCGATGCCCAATGTCCTTTCTCAGTAAGCTGTAGTTGATTATACCATGGTGCGCGGGATTCAGATAGGAAACGGCAAGTCAGCCGCGCATCGCTTAGCCCCTTGTCACCGTCGCCACCCCCACCAACACCAGCGCGCCGCCGATGAGTTCCTGGGTGCCCGGGAAGGTGCCAAAGAGAAAGAGGGCGAAGACAACCGCCACCACCGGGCTGACGGTCAGGATGATGGTGTGGACGCTCATGGTGAGCATGCGCAGCGTCTGATAGTAGAGGGCGCGACTGATGACGACGTCAACTGTTCCGCCCACGATCAGGAGCAACCATGGATAGGGGCCAGGCCAGGTGAAATTGCCGCTCCCCACAGAAAAAACGAAGAGAAATGCCGCCGTGAAGAGCACCCGGTAGAAAAAGAACATGAGAAAATCCATGCTGCCGCCCCAACGCTTGACAATGGCCGTGTGGAGCGAATACATGAGTGTGGAGGCCAGGATCAGCAGCGCCCCCCACTGTACGACATTGTCCAGACGAAAGCTGATGGTCAGCGCGCCGGCGACTGCAATAGCAGCGCCGGCCATCTGCGTGCGGCTCAGCCGCTCGCGCAGCCAGAAGACGCCAAGCAGCAGGTTGATGATCACGCCTGTCTTGGCCAACATGGACGCGGTGCCCGGATCGATATAGGCAATGCCGGCAAAACCAAGCACCGTGGCGCCGGCAATCAGAAAACCAATACTCAGAAAGAACCACAGATGCTGGCGCGCGGCCCGCCACGCTAGCTGGCGCCGGATCAGCGCGTAAAGCCCCAACTCCACCGCGGCGACAGCCAGTACGTAAAAGGCTGACGTTGCAGGATGGAAATAGGGCAGGTACAGGCGCGCAAAAATGTAGTGGAAGCTATCTACAATCAGCAGCACCGTGAACAAGGCAAGCGCTTCCGCTTGAGGCCGGGTCGCCGGTCGCCGCACAGTATCTTGCATATTTTATCTCACACTGATAGATTGATTAGGAGCAACAGCTCCAGACGTACGGCGCCGGAGCAGGCTTTGGCCATTCTAGCGGCATAGCACCCGTTCGCCGAAATTCTCAGGCTACCAGCGCTGCCCAATGCCTATGCACTATCGAAATCTGGGTCGTAGCGGTCTAAAGGTCTCGCCCCTAGGGCTGGGCACGGACAACTTTGCCAACCCCCTGCCGGAACCGGTCGCCCATGCCCTACTTGACCAGGCGTACACTGCCGGCATCAACCTCATTGACACCGCCAACAGCTACGGAAACGGTGACAGCGAACGCTTCATTGGGCGCTGGTTGCGCCAGCGCGGCTGCCGCCACGCGTTCGTCATCGCCACAAAACTCTACTACCCCACCGGACCAGGGCCAAACGACCGCAGCAACTCGCGGCGCCACATTCTTCAGGCTTGTGAGGATTCCCTGCGCCGGCTCCAGACAGACTATATCGATCTCTACCAGCTGCACCGGCCCGCGCCGGAGATCCCCATCGAGGAGACACTCTACGCGCTGGACATGCTGGTGCGCGCCGGCAAGGTGCGCTATATCGGCACCACGACCCACCCCGCGTGGCAGATCATGGAGGCGCTGGCCTATAGTGAATTGCGGCGCTTTGCCCGCCTTGTGTCGGACCAGCCGCCCTATAACCTGCTGGACCGGCGTATTGAAAACGAGTTGGTACCCTTGGCCCTGAAGCACGGCCTTGGGTTGCTGCCCTGGGCGCCCCTGGCCAGTGGCGTGCTCTTGGGTCGCTACACGGATGCCACCAGGTACCCGGCCGGCTCGCGGGCTGCCCTACGCGGGGGCATCTATGCCGAACGTGTCACGGCCAACGGCATCGCTGCCGGCCAGCAGTTCGTGGCCCTGGCGCAGGCCCATAACCTGTTACCGGCGCAGCTTGGCCTGCTCTGGGTGAAGGACCAACCTGCCATTACCGCCCCGCTATACGGTCCGCGCACCGTGGAACAGCTGGAACAGGTGCTGCCGGTCCTCGAGATGTCACTCTCCGGCGAGCTACGCCGCGCCTGCGATGCACTCGTGCAACCCGGCAGCGTAGTCGCCAATTTCCACAACTCCGCGCCATGGATGAAAATGCATGTGCAGTAACAGCACATGCTTTACCAATCATAAAATGCCTATTGACCATTTCAATGAAAGCGACGGTCTTTTCTCATGCCCAACAGCTCCAAGGCTAGCCCGGAACAGTACGCCTGGTGGCAAACTGGCATTATTTACCAGGTCTATCCCCGTTCGTTTCAGGATAGCAACGGGGATGGCATTGGCGACCTGCCGGGCATCTTGAAACGGCTCGACTACCTTGACAGCCTTAACACTGAGGCAGTGTGGCTCTCACCCATCTCCCCCTCGCCCATGCACGACTTTGGCTATGACGTGTCAGACTACTGCGACGTCCACCCGATTTTTGGTACACTGGCGGACTTCGACCGCCTGTTGGCCGCGCTGCACGAGCGAGGAAAGAAGCTAATCCTCGACCTGGTCCCCAATCACACCTCGGATGAGCACTCATGGTTTGTCGAGAGCCGCAGCAGCCGCGACAATCCGAAGCGCGACTGGTATATCTGGCGCGACCCAGCGCCCGACGGCGGCCCACCCAACAACTGGCTCAGCTTCTTCGGCGGCCCGGCCTGGAGCTATGACGAGCAAACCGGACAATATTATCTGCACCAGTTTGTCAAGCAGCAGCCAGAATTGAACTATCGCAACCCCGAGGTCCTGGCCGCGCTGCTCGATGCCATGCGCTTTTGGCTCGATCGGGGCGTCGATGGCTTTCGCGTCGACGTTATCTGGCTCATGATGAAGGATGCCCTCTTTCGCGATGAACCGCTCAATCCGGCCTGGGATGGCATCAACCCTCACGCGCGTTTGGAGCATATCTATACCGCAAATCTGCCGGAGGTGCACGAGCTGATTCGAGCCATGCGCGGCGTATTGGACGACTATGACGGCCGCATGATGGTCGGCGAGATCTATCTGCCCAATGCGGAGCTGATGAAATATTACGGCGCCCAACTGGACGAATGTCACTTACCCTTCAATTTTCAGCTCATCAACGCGCCGTGGGACGCGCAGGCTGTGCGCCGGATGGTCGATCAGTACGAAGCCGATCTGCCGCCTGGCGGCTGGCCCAATTGGGTATTGGGCAACCATGACCAGCACCGGCTGGCCACTCGTGTGGGCCCGCAGCAGGCCCGCGTCGCCAACATGCTGCTCCTCACCTTGCGCGGTACGCCAACCTGCTACTACGGTGACGAGATCGGCATGGCGGATGTACCCATTCCGCCCGAGTTCATCCAGGATCCACCGGCCGTGAACCAGCCCGAGATCGCGCACATAGTGGGCCGCGACCCGGAGCGTACGCCCATGCAATGGGACAGTACGGCCAACGCCGGCTTTGCCCCGGCCGGCGTGCAGCCATGGCTGCCGCTGGCGGCTGATTACCAGGAGCGCAATGTTGCCGCCCAATCCATGGATGCTACATCCATGCTCAGCTTCTTTCGGTCTCTTACAGGGTTGCGCCAGAGCAGTAAGGCGCTCACGGTTGGTGACTACGCGCCGGTGGATACGGGAGCTGGCGACGTTTTTGCCTACACGCGCACCCATGGTGACGAACGCTACCTGGTTGTGCTAAACTTTGGTGTGCACGTCCATCTTCTGGATCTGAGCCAAATCAGCGCGGTAGCCGATATTGCATTGACGACAAACATGCAGACCACGGGTCAGGTCGATCTCGCCAGGCTAGAGGTAGCGCCAAACGAGGGGCTGCTCTTGCGCCTCCCATAAGACTCCGTGTCGCGTGGCCACACGCTTGGCAGCGCCTAAACCCGGATCGTGAGACCCTGACGAGCCCGAAGGCAGCACAAGGCGACGTACAGTAAACACAACCGATAACTGTTCCCCAGTAGACCCTTTGTGCCGCCTTCGTCGCTCAGGTTCTCTTTTGCAATGCCTTGTTCGGCCCTGCGCAACCCACCATCGACGCGCCGCATAACGTAGATCGTGTGCGGCGCGCAGGCAAGGCCGGTATGCATCCATATGAATACAGTTGACAGACTCAAGCTTCTGGCGCACATCGTACGCTGGCGGCTGACCTGGAGCCGCCATGATTCCGCCTACAAGCCACCCAATCTAGCGTCTGCCAAGTTCATATCCGCCCACGAGGCGGCCGCGCGGATCCCTGACCATGCCGCGGTCCTCTCCTGCGGCATGGCAGGCAACGCCCGCTGCTCGACTTTCTTTTGGGCCATCCGCGAGCGCTTCGAACGGGAAGCGGCGCCGCGCGGCCTGACCTGGATGAACGTGGGGGCGCAAGGTGGGCGCGGCAAGGTCCCGGGCACGGTTGAAGAGCTGGCGCTGCCTGGCCTCCTTAGCCGCTACATCACCGGTCACATGGAGACCGCCAAGGCGCTGTTGCGCCTGGCTGAGGACGGGCAACTGGCGCTCTACACCTTGCCGCAAGGTCAGATGTCCCTGCTGCTGGCGGCCCAGGGCCGCGGCGAGGAGACACTCCGCACTGTGACCGGTCTGAACACCTTTCTTGACCCCCGAGTGGGACGCGGCGCGGCCGTATCGCCGGGCGCAGAGAACGAGTTTATCGAGGCGGACGGCGATCACCTCATCTATCGCATGCCCAAGGTGGACATCTGCCTCTTCAACGCGCCCTTTGCGGACGCCGAGGGCAACATCTACTTCAAGCATGCCGCCACCATTACGGAAAATGTGCAAGGCGCCCAGGCCGCGCGGCGCAACGGCGGGCTGGTCATGGCCGTGGTAAGCGCCGTTGTGCCCAAAGACCCGGCTGCCATCAGCATGCCGGCTAATGAAGTGGATTCTATTGTCGTCAACCCAACCAACGAACAGACGGGCAGTGTCCAGCAGCGCCGCTACTGGCCCATGTTCACCGTGGGCAGCAAGGTGCCGGAACGCGATGCGGTAGAGCGTCTCAAGTTCGTGAACCACGTGCTGAAGATAACGCCTGTGCGGGGACCCGTGGAGAATGCGCTGGCGCGGTTGGCTGCCCGGCTCTTTGTGCGGGTGGTGCCCAAGGGCGGGATCGTCAACATTGGGGTAGGTTTCCCCGAGGAAGTCTGCCGGCTGGTGATTGAGCAAGGTCTGGGCAGCAACTATACCTTTACGACCGAAACAGGCGTATACGGCGGCCTGCCGGCGCCCGGTATCTTCTTCGGCGCCGCCATCAACCCCACGCGTATGGAGCCGTCCTCATGGATGTTCGAGCTCTATCGCGATAGGCTGGACGTTGCCGTGTTGGGGTTCCTGCAGGTAGATTCGCAAGGCAATGTCAACGTCTCGAAGCGCGGCCCGCGCATGCTGGATTACGTCGGCCCTGGCGGGTTTCCGGATATCGCGGCCGGCGCCAAGACGCTCATCTTCGTAGGGAGCTGGATGGCCCACGCCCGCTTTTCGCTGCGCGAGGGCCGGCTCACCATCGAACAGCCCGGCACGCCCAAATTTGTCGCGCATGTGGACGAGATCACTTTGAGCGGAAAAGAAGCGCTGCGTTTGGGCAAACAGGTCTATTATGTCACCAACATCGGCGTGTTCCAGCTGGCCACAAGTGGGCTTACCCTGATCGAGGTGATGCCAGGGATCGATGTGCAGCGCGATATCTTGCAGCTTGTGCCGGGGCAGATCCAGCTACCCGCTGACGGTCAGGTCCCGATCACAGATCCTGCGGTACTCACTGGCAGGGACTTCACCATGGCATAGGTGAGGCATAGGTGAGGCATAGGTGAGGCATAGGTGAGGCATAGGTGAGGCAGAGCGGGCCGGCACGAAGCGTTCACGAAATTGTCAGGAAACTTGTATTGACATGGGGCTACGCGACAGTTATATAATGGCATGGACCCAGTAACTGGTTTCACGAACTCCCACTAACTTCTGTTACAGCTGCTGCGTATATTCATCCGCACGCATGGAGATCCACTTCGTTGTTACCCACTCGCGACCGGCCTGCACGCCTGCACCGGCCGCTCATTTTGCGCGCCTTCCCGCGGCTTACGGACCTGAACAACGGAAGGTTCTATATCTACAAAGAGGTCCCGCATATTCTCAAAGGAGAGTTATTCGGTGAAAAGCAAAAAAGTGCTGCACACACTGATTATGCTGGCGCTGCTGCTGACAATGTTGCCTGGCAGCGCGCTGGCGGCACCAGCATCCCCCCAGCATTGGCAGCAAGAACCAGATGCCTCGCCGTACGATACCACCAATCTGCTCTTTCTACCCGCGGTCAGCGCGGGCGTGGCCAACCGCTCCGTAGTCGCCTCGGATCACACGCCGCCGCCTACGGCAGTCACGGTGGCCGGCAACCTCCAGGGTGAGCTGGGCTGCCCGGGTGATTGGCAACCGGACTGTGCGGCCACACACCTCGTCTACGAGGGTGGCGACGATGTCTGGCAGGCTGTTTTCAACGTGCCGGCGGGCAACTGGGAATACAAGGCCGCGCTCAACAACAGCTGGGATGAGAACTACGGCGCCAATGGTGTGCCCAACGGCCCCAATATCCCGTTGACCGTAGACAGCGGCGCCACGAAGTTCTACTACGATCACAAAAGCCACTGGATTACCAGCAACCGCAATGCCGTGATAGTGACGGCGCCCGGCAGCTATCAAAGTGAGATAGGCTGCCCAGGCGATTGGCAGCCCGACTGCCTGCGCTCCTGGCTCCAGGACGTCGACGGCGACGGTACCTACAGCTTCACGACGGACCAGATCCCGGCCGGTAACTATGAGGCCAAGGCAGCCATCAACGAAGGCTGGGACGAAAACTATGGCCAGGGCGGCGTGCCAGGCGGCGCCAATATCGCCTTTACCGTGCCAGCCAATGCTACGGTCACTTTCAGCTATCGCCATGATGACCATGTACTCAACATACAGGTCCAGGGCGGCGGCTCAGCTCCCGACAACAACGTCGAGTATTTCGGTCTCGGACACAACTCCCACGACGCGCTGTACCGGGTGCCGTTCGGCGCCGTGACACCGGGCACGGAGGTGATTCTGCGCTTCCGCACCTACCACAATGATGTCACGGGGGTGCGGGCGCGCATTTGGAACACCACGGCGAGTGCCCAATCCTTCCGGGAACTGGCGCGAGTCACAGCCGGAGTCTCCTGTTACGACGAGAACCAGCCAGACAAGCTGTGCGATTTCTGGCAGACCACGGTGAGTGCGAACGCGCCGACCACGCTCTATTACCGCTTCATCGTGCAGGACGGCACCGCGACGGCCTATTACGACGACGATGACTTCCGCAACGGCGGTTGGGGCGAGGCACTGCCGCAGGTGCGCGACAACGGCTATGCCGTTACCGTCTACGACCCCGCCTTCCAGCCTGTAGACTGGATGCAGGGCGCGGTGGTGTACCAGATCTTCCCTGACCGTTTCCGCGACGGCCGCAGCGACAACAACGCTGCCACCAACGAGCCCCGTTACGGCTACCCGGACAATCCGTTGGACCAGATCATCAGGAAGAGCTGGGGGGAGCTGCCTGAGGGCTACTGCCGCGCGTACCAGTTTGCCGCTGAACCATGCAACGAAGCGCCCCGCGGCCGCGACTACTTTGGCGGCGATCTGCGCGGCATCCAGCAACGCCTCAATTACCTGAAGGCGTTGGGCGTCGATGTCATCTACCTGAACCCGATCTTCGAGGCGGCTTCCAACCACGCCTATGACACGCAGGACTACTACCAGATCGATCACTTCTTTGGCACCAACAAGGAGTTCGAGCA
>JACFMY010000087.1 GCA_019455155.1 Caldilineaceae bacterium | reverse complement strand
CGTGGCCCGCACGCGGTAGGTGAGCGTGATCTGAAGCAGCTCAGGCCGTTCGCTATCGCGGCTCGCATCCAGTTCGAGGATTTCAATGCGCGGCTCCCAACGCTGCAGCGCTCTTTTTACATAATGGATGGCCAGGCCCGCGGTCGTATCGTCGTTGGGCGCAAAGACCAGCCGGTGGACGTGGCAGCCATAATCCGGGCGCATGACCCGCTCGCCGGGCACAGTGGACAGCAACAGCAGCACCGCCTGCCGCACTGCCTGATCATCCTGCACCATGGCGATGCCGCCCTTGCTTGAGTAGCCAAGGCCGGCAAATGCCTGTCCTGCGTCAAGGTCTGGGTGGACAAAGCGCCACGCACGGTAGACGGGTCGTCTCATGGCGCCTCCGTCACGAGCGTCTGCCCGGGGCTGCGCACCAGGTAGTTGACCGTCACCGGCGGCGTGCCGTCCGTGAGACCCGTCACCGTATCCAGGCAGACGCGGCGACCCTCTATGCGGACGAAACTCGAGTAGCCGGCTGTTACCTTGAGGGTCAGGGTACATGGCTTGATCGTCGCGCCCAGGTTGGGACAGCTGACTATGGTTCGTTGCTCTGGATCGCTTTCCACCAGAACCTGCCGCGCTTCGATGGTTACCAGACTCTGGGTGCCACGGATCAGGACCCGTCCAATCTGGTGGTCACAGACCAGTAGCGCGTCTTCTGTGAGCAGCTTCACGATTATCCTCGCTCAAAGTCAATTGAGGCGCCACGAATGGTGATCGACCGGCCCGGTGCTTCGATCTCTAGGTCGGTCGCCGCATGAATGCGCACCGTGCCTGGCGCCAGCTCAACGTAGCTGCCATCTTGATTCTCGATGCGTGCACTGTTGTTGCTGTCGTCGAGCTGTACCCGTTGCCCACCTGGCGTGCGCAGCGTATAGCGGCGGACGGAGCCGCCCTCGACGCCGCTGTCGGGCGGGCCCTCCATGCCGTAGAGGCCGCCCAGGATGATGCCCAGGCCGGGATCCTCGTGTAGGAGCAGCACCAACACCCGGTCACCCACATCAGGCAGGATCACGAGCCCCTTACCCTTGCCGGCCCCGATGCCCAACATGCCCAGCCACTCCGTCTCGACATTACCGTATGCCGGCAGCGCAACCCGGATCCTGCCCAGCTGTTCGGGATCGTCGACAGCTGTGACAATGCCCAACGTAGAGACGGCGCTCTTGGCCCGTGTCGTGGGCGCAGGCGGTGTGGAGCTCAGTTCAGAGACAAAGCCCATCTCACTGTCAACCCGATGTGTGACCTCGGTCAGCACGTAGCGGCCATTGAGCGAGCGCTCCAGTCCCTCGACGCGCACACGCGCCCCAGGACGCAGGCGGGGATCACCCTCGGCCACACCCCAAAAGGTCACCTCACCGGCCGTACGACGGTCGAGCTCGGCCTGCGCCAGCGCTGCCGCGTGGTCGTCGGTCGGGGTGGGTTCATTCACGAGCTGGCGGTGACCGTCGCTGCCCACCCGTGCTGGCGCCGCGTCCGCGACCACAGTGCGGCCGGTACGGGCCGCCGTTGCCCGGCCGCTGTGTGTCTCGACGCGCAGCGGATCCCATCCCGTAGCGGTTACGGTGCGACAGGCGGGGTCGGCATTGACCTCGACCCGCGCCTCCAGCAACGACTCGCCCAGCGCCAGGGGTAGCTCTGGACCGCTGCCGTCAAGGGTGACCAGGTGAAGGCCATCCTCCCGTAGCGTGAGATAGAGCCCACCGCGCGCCGCCACGTCGGCCAGCAGCGCCAAATCCGACTGTTGGTGCTGGTAGAGCCGCTGCCATGTGGGACCCTGCTCAACCGCATGGACCGCCAGCCCTAGGCGTGCGGCCAGCTCTCTGGCCAGCTCGTAGGCGCTGATCTGAACATGGGCCCGCACATCCTGGTGTTTGCGCAGGCGATGAAGCAGGTCATAGCCGCGCACGCGTACTTCCTGCTCGTGTCCGGGCCCGTAGAGATGCTCAACCGCGGTCACTTCACCGGCGAACAGGAGTTCCTGGTGGCCGGCAACCGACAGCTCCAACGCCGTGCCCGGCCGAAACCGCGCGCCCGCGTCCAGTGTCTCCGGCGGGTCAAAGAAGGCAAGCTCGCATTGCGTGGGCAGTGACAGCTGCTGCCGGACGGTCACCTCGCCCAGGAACGCGGTCTGTTCGCCGGGCAGTGCGCTGCCGTTCACGACCACGGTAAGGGGTGGAATTGCAACGATCGGGCTCATTTTGCTCTCAAGATCGACGCCGGCGGGATGCGGAGCAAGCGGCCAGGCGGAATATGCAGCGGATCGTCGAGATTGTTGAACAGGGCGAGCAGCCGCCAATAGCGCGGATCCCCGTAGTAGCGATACGCGATCTGGTCAAGCCGCTCTCCCAAAAAGCGCACCGGTTCGACGCGTTCCGGCGCGGTTGCTTCGTCCTGGGCCACGGGGGGCGCGCCAGCGGGTGGCGGCTCCTCCGGCCCGGCAGGCGGCCGGCTCTTTGCTCCAGGCTCATCTTTGGGAGCGGCGGCCTCCGCTTGCGCTGGTGCGTCTGCCGCTTGTGCCTCTTTGGCCGGTCCTTCCTTTGGAGGAGGGGGCTGCTCTGCTTCGACGGCCTGGGCCGCGAGTTCGCCGGGAGCAGCTGGTGCTTCCTCAAGTGGCGCCGCGGGCACCGTTTTTTGGAGCTCTTCACCACCTGTGGCTGCGCCGGCGGTTGCCCGATCTTCCGTCTTCCCTTGCTGGCCTGGGCCAGGCGGTTCTACTGGCCCACTGGCTGCCTGGGTTGCCGGCCCTTGCTCAGCCGCCTCGCCTGTGGGTGGCTGCGTTGGTTTGCCGGCTGTAGTAGCTGAGGGGCTGGAAGCATCCGTGGCGCCGGCTCCGGCAGGCGGCTCTTCCGCCGAAGATGCGGAAGCCGGTCCCGTGCCAGCCAGGTCGCCGGTCCCGCTTTGGCCTGTGGATGGCGGCGGTGCGGCCATGCCTTCATCTTGCCCGGGCGCGCCCTCCATCTGCCCCTCCTCCTGCGTGGGCGGCGCGGCTATTTCGTCTCCGGCGCCCACTGCGGCCGTCGCGTCCACGGACGCAGCGGCTTCGTCCCCGGTCGTGCCTTCCGGCTCTGCTGCCGCTGTTGTCTCTGCTGAGCTTTCCGGGGCTGCGGCGGCCAGTTCCTCGCCAATTTCAGCGAGTGTGGCAACGACCGTGACGTCTGCGCCCGCCCCCGCCGCTGAGATCGTCCCTGCGCTGCCCTCTCCGGGCGCGGTCGCGCCCAGACCTGCCACCCCGGCAAAGGGCTCGGCGCTGCCGCCAATCATTTCATGGACCTGGACACCCTGTTCCGGGACGCCTTCGAGATCAATGGCGCTCAAGTCTCCCGGCAACGCTGGCTGGCCACGAACAGCGGCTGGTTGCAGCGCAGGCTCGTCGACGCGCAGAAGCCGCATACGGAGCCATGAGCGCCGCGCGGTGCCATCTGGCGTGAATTGCTCTAGATGTTCCGACACGGCCAGCACAATGCCGGGTATGTCCCAGAACTTTCCCCAAAGAAAGCGCACCTGGGGCGGCTGGCCGTAACCACGCCTGGCGCTGTTTTCGGCGAGATTCCAAAAGGGACCAGTCAGGGCGCGCACATTGTCGGTTGTGATCGAAGAGCCGGCCAGCGCGACGTCGAAGAGCAGATCAAGCTCGATCTCCATACGACCCCCGCCGGTGTAGAGAAGGGGATCGTCAGTGAGACCCCGGCCGGAGAGCTGGCCGCCGATGGAGCGTCGCTGGCGTACGCCAGCCAGACGGTGAATCGTCAGCGATTCGGGATTCAGCAGGCAGCGGATCTGCTCGTTGGTCTCCTCCAGCAGAAAAGCTACGCGTTCCATATCGCGCCTCGCTGTTCCTGATCCAGGCGCCGGCGGCGCTCCTGCGCGCGTAGGTAAACTTCCCAGGCCCGCGGCTCGCTCTTGGCTTCCTCCAGCAGATCGGGCCAGCGCTGCCGCGGCGCGCGCGGTGCCGCCGGTTCGGACCTTGTCCCGTGCGTCGTGAGAGCCGGTGTAGACCAGCGGGGCTGGGTAACCGCGCTGGCTGGCCACTGCTGCGCCCTGGCCAGTTGCCCGTCTCCGCTCACATCCGCCGTGCCGGGATGCTCTGGAACCACATGCTGGCGATCAGCCGGTCGCATAGACGCGCCTTCTTCCCGCCGCGGTCCTGCACCACGGTGCGGCGCCACAGCGTCCGCGTCCGCGGCCGGCGGGCGCTCTAGGAAGCTTGTTGGCTCACCCGCTCTGTTCTCAGCCCCGTGGGGCTGTACGCGCGCTGGCTCTGAACCCAACGCAAATGATGCGCGGGCGGCCGGTGTAGCCGGCGTGGGCGGCTGGCTTGCACTCCGCGCGGCCGCAGGTTCTGTGCTGGCCAAGTCTGGCTCCGTGGCCTTCTCTTGCCCGGTTTCATGACGCGGGCGAACCACTGCAACAGGAGGCGGTGCGGCAGTTTCACTCCCTTCCTCTGGCTGTCTTCCCATTCCAAAATTGGGTTCGGCCGTCTTTCTTGTCCCGCTCTCGTGGCCGCGCGCTTCCGGCGCCTCTTCCTGGGCTTTGGCGCCCGCCCGGAATGGTTCTCCGGGCGCGGCAGGGCGGTCCCATAACATGTTGGGACGGTTCTCCTGAGCCGGAGGATGATCACCGGCTGTTGGGGTACCCGTCCATGTTCGAGCGCGCTGCAGGCGCGCGGCCCGCACCGGCTGTGCCTCGCGCGGCCGCAGCACGGGCAGCGCCGGAGGCGCTTCAGGGGGCTGGACGTCGTGCTCGCCAGGTATCCTCTCCAGTGCGCTCTCCTGCGGCGGAACCACCGGCGTCGCCGGACGCGGCTCCGGCCCGTGCCGCGCCAACAGGTGAGGCGCTCCCTGCCGCACCTTCTCGATCCAGTGCGGAGGGGGACCCTCAACATTGACCCGAGCGAGCCAATGGGACGGCGCGGCGCCCCGCTCCGGCCCACTGCTACCCTCTGACTCCCCCGCAGCGTTCGTGCCTTCTGTCTGGTCTAGCGCTGGCTGGCCTGCCTCACCGCTCTCGGATCGCGGCAGCTGCTCTTCCTGCTCGTCGTCGCCTGGAGCAGGCACGGATGGTGCCTCGTGTCTGTTCATCAGGCCCGTTCAAGCGTGTCGTAGACTAGCGTGAGACTCTCAATGGCAATCTCGCGGCTCAAAGCGTCCAGGGGCGCGCCGTTCCACTCCGAGGGCCAGGCGTCGTTCAGGTTCCAGCGCATGACCTCGTTGGTGCCCTCGCTGTCCAACATGATGATCGAAACATTCTTGCGTTCGACCCGGCCCTGCACCGCGCTCAGCATCCACTGCCAGAGCTCCTGGGAATTGGTGAGACCGTAGCGCAGCGTAACCGCCGCATAGTCGACCGGACCGGGGATGTGGCGCACGACCTGGGCGTTGCCTGCCTCGCGATACTTGATGGCCTCGACCTTGACGCCCAGGCCGCTGCACTGGGTGAAGTGCCCTTCGGTGACGCCGGCAATGTCTAGCTTGAAGTTGTATGCACGGTAGGGGTCTGCTAGTTCAGGCATCTTCAACCTCCCTGTTCTTCAGTTTCAGTGCCGCTGGCCTTTTGGCTGATGCGGAAGACGATAAATTCGGCCGGCTTGACGGGCGCAATGCCGATCACCGTGACGACAACCCCCGCATCGATGTTTTCGGGCGGGTTCGTCTCTTCGTCACACTTGACGAAGAAGGCTTCCTCCGGCGTCCTGCCCATAAGTGCGCCATCGCGCCAGAGACGCGTCAAGAATGCACCCACGTCACGCCGGATCGCCTGCCAGAGGGGCCGGTCGTTGGGTTCAAAGACGATCCAGCGGGTACTCTCCGCGATGGACTCTTCGATCATGTTGAAGAGCCGGCGCACATTCAGGTAGCGCCATTCGCTGCTGCCCGCGGCGATCGTGCGCGCACCCCATACCCGGATGCCCTCGCTGCCAAAGAGACGGATGGCGTTCACGCCGTTCTGGTTCAGCAATCCCTGCTCGTCATGTGTCAGCTGGTAGGTGAGGTTGAGCGCGCCGCGGATGGGCTCGTTGGCTGGCGCCTTGTGCACGCCCCGCGTGGCGTCCGAGCGCGCCCAGACACCGGCCAGATGGCCAGAAGGCGGGACATTGACCAGATTCCCTGGGGAGAGGGGATCACGCACGGTGATCCAGGGGAAGTAGAACGCGGCGAAGCCACCGTCGGACTGGCGAGGACGCAGACCGCCCGCAGCCGCTCCCTCAGCTGCTTCTTCTTTTGCACCGCGCTTGGTCTGGGCACTGGCCAAGGCAACCTGCGTCAGCTGGTTGATGTCTGCCACCTCCAGGGGCGCGTCCAGGATTGCCACGCGGTCGCGCACCTTCTCACAGTGGCTGATCACCGCGTCGTAGACATCAGCGCCAGTGTAGCCCGGTGCTGCCACAATGGAAATGTCGTCGATCTGTTCCAGGACATCCAGCCCTGCACGGTTGCGCCCACCGCCCGTAATGGCGCCGTCGCCCACGTTGACGACGTAGCAACGGCTGCCGCCGTTCTGAAAGAAGCCATATACGGCGTGGGAGAGCCAGGTGCTGCTGCTGCCGTCCGGGACAAACTCGCGGACAAACTGGCTCCAGTTGTTAATGGCCACAGCTTCGTTCAAATGCGCCGCGGCATCGGGGGCCTGGCCGACGAAACCGGCCGTGCTCGTCCCTACCGCCTGGATCGGCCTGGTTCCTCCCGCGACCTCTTCGATATAGATGTCCGGCGCCATGTATGTTGGCATAGGTTTCCTCCTGAAGTGGGGCTAATACGGCGATTGCATGGATGTCATATGTGCGTCGGAAGATGGGCGTGAGCGCGCCACGCGCACGCTAGCTGAAGCGCTAGTTATAGGGTGGGACAAAGCCCATATCTGCCGTGTCGAAACCAGCGTTCCTGAGCGCCAGCGCAACTGCCTGGAGATCTGCGGTATAGTTGTTGATATGTCCGACAAGGGCAGGTGCGTTGATGTTGTAGTTGTCGTCGTAGTTCATGAGCCAGCCCTGGTAGACAGCCTGTTCCAGATCCTGTTGCGCCGCATCGAAGATGTGGGCGTTTACACCGGGTACCCACCCGCCGCCAGCGCCGGGTGGATGGGCCGCAACAAAGTTGTTCACAGCATTCAACGTGTGGGCCTGCACGTTGACCGCGGCAATTAGCCCTTGCCCGTTCACGATGAAGTTTTGCAGGACGTAGAGCTTGGCCGCCGAGGGATTCGCCCGGTATTGTTCCACCGCAAACTCGAATATGGCGTTCTCGACAGCGTGGTGGCCAATTGCCCAGCGCAGGAAGAGTCCCCGCGCCTGTGCGCCGGCGATCCCGGCGGCCTTTAGTTGGGCAAGTGTTACAGGTGGCATGGCTGCGTTCTCCTTTGGGTGTGGGACAGCGTTGTTCTCGGTTCTCTCCGGTGAAGATTGCGCTTTGTTCGGCCTTTTCACGCCAAAACGCTCCGGCACGCTCCGCTCCATGCCGGAGGTTGGCACACGATTCAGTCCAACAGATTGAAATGGATGAGTACTGGCTCTTCCGCCAATGCCGGTTGCTCGACGCTGATATCTAGCGTCTCGCCTTTGGCGCGAATACGCAGCTGTTTCACGCGTGGCTCAGGCGCCACGCCGTTGATCCGAAACCGCCCCTGTGAATCGGTCCGCGTGACTCGCTGCAGGGCTGGCAGCTCCACCTGCGCGCCGCTGATCGGTATATCCCCAGGGCCGAGGACAATGCCGTGTAGCTGCACTACGGGGGCGCCGTCGATAGCAACGGGCTCCCGCACGCGCGGCACGCGGCGTTCCTCACGGTCCACGCGGACAAGAACGCGCAGCAGAAAGCAGGGCTGCGGGACCGTGCCCAATGCGCGCCACATCTCCGCCGGGAGCGGTCTGAGCAAGACCTCGTATTCTTCATGCTCCATGGCCGCGAAGATCAGATCCCCCAACAATCTCTGGCTCGCTTCATGGCTGTCAGCCCAGCTGGTAACCAGGTAGTGAAGCGCCAGCTGCAGCGGCGCGCGCCGCGCGCCGCGCAGCGGAGGATTCTCGACCAGCTCGAGCAGATAACAGCTAATGCCCGCCTTGCCCTTCGTCGCCCCAGGCGGCGCAAATGAAACGCTTGCGAGACCCAGCGTCTTGCAGATCCATTGTTCGAGTTGCTGGCTGGCAGCGTCAATCATGCTCATGTGCCCATGTACAGTGACCTCTACCGCATTCGGGGGAAGACGCACCGGTCGCGGCGTTGCCAATAGTCAGGACCGAAAACTCGTCACGACATAAAAACGATTTGGACATAAAAACGGTCAGGACGTAAGGCTGTCCAACGGCATGGCATGCACTGTCCTGACTATGCCGGTGCAACGCAAACTTGAATGTACTGAGAAGTTTCGGGAGAAGTAGGAATGAGCGTTAGCGTGCAGCGCTGTACGAAAGACCTTACAGCGCTGCAATAATATAGCAGGGGTAAATTGAAATGACAAGCGCCTGTTTGATAGTCACCTGACGCGCGTGGCGCTACCGGCTCTGATCCGTCAATAGGCCGGAGCGCGGGAAAGCGCCGGCATAGTGCGGACGGCCGCACGTGTGACAGACGGCTTGCACACTGCGCGTGCTGGTAGGTCCGCGCGTATCACGGGAGGGGAAGCGTAGGAGGCGCGGCCGCCTGCCACGTGTTGGCCAGCTGGAGCGCGGCGCGTGCCGTTGCGTAGATTTCCCGTTGGAAAGCCTTGGAATAGCCAAACTGGGCCGCAGCAGCGGCAAACTCGTCCTCGTCCACGATCTGCGCGCCGGCCCCCGGCAGCCTGGATACGTCTAGCTCATAATCCTCATAGGTGAGCTCGCCAGCGGTGGCTACAGGATGGCTGTTGATGTTGACGTAGATCTCTACAAGGCTACCGTCCACGTCAAAGACCTCCAGCACACTGACGGGCCGGTCCGGCCAATAGTAAGATCGGACGCTGTGCTTCTGCACCCAATCCCCCTTCACATCGCGTACTACATTGCCAGGAAAGGTGACCAGTACAAGTTGGTGAGGTGAGTGCGCTTCGACGTGGGCTTCCCACTCGCGGTACCAGGATCCGTCGGCCTTGCGCACGGTCACGCGTACGGTGTCAGGCATGGTGTGGGAGAACATAAGGTGAACAGGGGGTGCGTGATGCGTGAGCTCTTGCAACGCGGTGGCGTTCAGTGCGGAACATCCTCCGGACCACCACCGTGCACAGACTTGCCGCGTCTTTGCTATGTGCGGCTGCCTGCCCACGCATCACGCATGTGCTTACCGCGCTTTGCCCTGGGCTGCGACCGCGGCCGCGGCTTTGGCGATCTCTTCCGGGTCGCCCAGGTAATAGTGCTTGATCGGCTTGAGAGCTTCGTCCAACTCATATACCAACGGCACGCCGGTGGGGATGTTGAGCTTCACGATCTCTTCTTCGCTCATTTCATCCAGGTATTTCACCAGGGCGCGCAGGCTGTTGCCGTGCGCAGCAATGATGACGCGCTTGCCGCTCTTGATGGTCGGTGCAATCTCACTCTCCCAGTATGGCATGACGCGGGCAACGGTCTCTTTCAGCGACTCGGTAAGGGGCAGCTCCGCCTTGCTCAGAGCTGCATAGCGCGGATCATGGCCAGGAAAGCGCTCATCGTCCTCAGTCAGTGCGGGCGGCGGCACATCGTAGCTGCGCCGCCAGATGAGCACCTGCTCGTCACCAAACTTGGCGGCCATTTCAGCCTTGTTCAGGCCCTGGAGCGCACCGTAGTGGCGTTCGTTGAGCTGCCAGGCATTGCAGACTGGAATCCACATGAGATCCAGCTTGTCCAACATGATCCACAGCGTGCGAATGGCACGCTTGAGGACGGATGTATACGCCAGGTCAAAGGTGAAGCCTTCGCTCTTTACCAGCTCGCCAGCCTTGTTCGCTTCTTCGCGGCCCCGATCAGAAAGATCGACGTCTGTCCAGCCGGTGAAGCGGTTTTCTTTGTTCCAGGTGCTTTCGCCGTGCCGAATTAGCACTACTTTGTACATCTTTGGTTCCTTTCATTATGAAGGCATGCAACCGTTCCACGCATCATGTCGTGCAATCATTGGGAGAGGAGGCGCCCAGAAGAGCGCTGCCACGTTGTTACCATGCACGTCCTGATTCTACGTCCATTATGGCCTATGCCCAAACTGCCCGGAACGAACATGCGCCGGGAACAATGGCGTTGCCACATTCCCGGCGCACTCGATCAGTCATGCATGCTTTAGGTTGGACAGACCTGCCAGCGAACCGGGTACACCAGCTGGACCCGCCTGCTTCGCTGTCGCAAGTCTACCCTTTGGCTGGAGGTAAACTCAGCTCCCTTGCAAGTGTGCTTCCAGGAACCAGAGCCACTTGTCCAACCCGCGTGAGACCTCTGTAAAGAGGTCAGCCGTATCTTTGTCAGCAGCTTCGTCTGCCGCGTCGATGGCCGCACGTGTGGTCTGGGCCAGGACGGCATAGCGCTCTACCAGCGCCGCCACGAGCTCCATGCCGTCGACGACATGGCTGGGATATTCAGGCAAACGGGAGGCGCTGGCGGCCATGCGCACCGTGCCCATGGCAAGACCGCCCAGGGCTGTGGCCCGTTCCGCGATCATGTCGGCATACGGGAGCAACTCGCCAGCCAATTCGTCGAAGAGCTCGTGCAACATCATGAACTGGGGGCCCTTGACGTTCCAATGGGCCTGCTTCGTCTGGCTGTACAGGTCAGAGATATCTGCCAGCTGCCCGTTCAACAGGTCGATCATGCGCTCACGCGTCCCGGCTGGCACATCGATGCTGGTCTTAAAGGTAGTTTTGGTTTGCATACGTTTCTCCTTGTTTTACACGGACAGATCCGCGCGTATCAGGACGGTGCGGAGACATCTTCACTCTAGCATGGACAGCGCCCAATCGCAGGAAGCCACTATCCCGTACGGCACGGCTGTTACGCCGGCCAGGCCCGCGCCAAGATTGCACCAAAGGGCGTGCCGTCTGGCAGGCCGCCAAAGCCAAAGCGACGCCCCTCACCCAGCCGGCCAGCGCAGAACGCTGTGGCCACGGCTTCCGGCGCGTGCTGGATCAGCAAGGCTGCCTGGATGGCAAGCGCGACACCTTCGGCCAGCCGCCTGGCCCCAGCCTCGGAGACGGCGCCGCTGTGTAGCTCCTGTTCGACGTTGGCCAGATGCGCATCATATAGCGGCTGCTGGCCACGCGCCTGGCGCAGCTCGTCGATCACAACTTCCATGGCTGCGGGCTCCTTGCGCATCGCACGCAAGAGATCCAGCGCTTGAATGTTGCCCGCACCCTCCCAGACTGAGTTGACCGGCACGTCACGAAAGAGGCGCGCCAGAGGAGTTTCCTCTACGTAGCCGTTACCGCCCAGACATTCCAGCGCCTCCGTCGTCACAGCAATCGCGCGCTTCGTGATCCAATATTTGGCCACTGGTGTCACGATGCGGGAAAAAAGCTTCTCCGCTTCATCGTTCTCCGCCGCGTCGAAGCTGCGCGCCAGGCGCATGGCCAGAGCCACGGCCGCCTCATATTCCACGGCCAGATCGGCCAGGACATTTGCCATCAGCGGCTGGTCGATGAGCCGGCGGCCAAACGCCTCACGCCAGCCTGCGTGGTGCAGCGCCTCGGCTACCGCGCGGCGGAGCGTAGCCGCCGAGCCCAGGGCACAGTCGAGGCGGGTGTGGCGTACCATCTCCATAATGGTGGCCACGCCACGACCTTCTTCGCCCACTAACTGGGCCCAGGCATTATGAAACTCTACTTCGCTGGACGCGTTGGAGCGGTTGCCGAGCTTGTCCTTCAACCGAATGATGCGAAACCCATTGTGGGCGCCGTCGGGTGTCCAGCGGGGCAGCAGGAAACATGAGAGGCCCGCTTCCGTCTGCGCCAGCGTGAGGAAGGCATCGCACATGGGGGCCGAGCAGAACCACTTGTGGCCCGTAATGCGGTAGCTCTGTCCAGGCCCGCGCGGTCCCTCTGGCACTGCCCAGCTGATGTTGGCGCGCACGTCACTGCCCCCCTGCCGCTCCGTCATGGCCATGCCAAAGAGCGCGCCCTCTTTTTCGGTCAGGGGCAGGTAGCGGGGATCATATGTGGTCGAGAGCACCCGGGGCTCCCATTGCGTCGCCAGGTTGGGCTGGATGCGCAGCGTCGGCACCACGGCAAAGGTCATGGTAAGCGGGCAGCTGGTGCCCTCGTCAACCTGATGGCGGAGCATCATCAACGCGCCGCGCGCCACCTGGCTGCCGGGCCGCGCTTCGCGCCAGGGCATGGCGTGGGTCGCATAGGATACGCCAAGACGCATCAACTCATGATAGGCGGGATGGTATTCGACTTCATCGCGACGATGGCCGAAACGGTCGTGCGTGTACAGCACGGGTGTATGGCGGTTGGCCAGCTCGCCTAGATACAATGTCTCCTGCCGGCCAAGCAAGGCGCCGAGCTCGCGTGCTTTTGCCTCGATCCAGGCCCCGCCTTCCCGGCGTACGGCTTCCTGAAGCGCCACATCCTGTGTATAGAGATTGTAATCCTGCAGCGGAGTCGACTGGTTCAGAACGGTCTCTGGCGTGTAGTGGGTAGGCGCACTTTGACTTTGCATTGGTTCACCTCGGGTTACGTAAAGACAACGCCGGACGGTAGCAGCCTACGGATCGGGCCGCCCGCCATGTACCTTCTACAGGTCAATGGAACAGTGTGGAGCATGTATCAGTCAACCCGGCAACCGATCTGCTACGGTTGCCGGGCTGTTGTGGCCGGGGAGCGGTGAGGCGATCTCTTAACCAGGCGAGCCGATGTAGATCTCCGTGTCATACACCATGGTGACGCGGCCAGCGTCCGCGCAGCGATCAAAGAGATCGCGCAGCCCGGCCAGCATGGCGCCAAAACGAGGGTGGTCGGGCGCCGGCATGTAGGATGTCGACACGAGACGCCCCCGTACACCTTCGAAATCGAGTAGCTGGCGATTGGGAAAGCTGAGGACACGGTAGCCGCCCTGCCCGAAAAACTGGGCGAAGCGCCTTTCGTCGACCGTGTGGGTGTGGTCGACCTGGAGATAGTCGATGCCGAACTCGCGCAGCAGGGCTTCGTAGCCTTCCAGGAATGGTGTGCCGTGGCTATGGCGCCGGTTCCAGACCAGCGCGACCAGGCCCTGGGGGCGTAGGATCCGTTGGAACTCGCGCCGCGCGCCCTCAACATCAAACCAATGAAAGGCCTGACCTGCCGTGATCAGGTCGATACTTTGGTGGGCAAGCGTGGTCGCCTCAGCGGTGCCGGCCACGCTGTGAAAGCCGGGATGACCACCCAGCGCATATTCAGCGGCCCGTCGCATCTCCTGGTTGGGCTCCACTGCATAGACTGCGCAGCCCGCGGTCAGCAGCAGCTGGGTCAGCAAACCCGTGCCGGCGCCAACGTCGGCCAGCTGCCAGGTCGGTCGTAGGCCGTAATCAGCGCGCAGGGCGTCCACCAGCGCGGCCGGATAACGTGGCCGGTGCCGCACATAATCACCCACGCGGTTGGAAAATCGCGCCACAGAACCATCCATACTCGCAATCCACTTCACAGAGGTTTTGTTGATTTCACGTTCGGGTAGCGGCAACGTGTCGGGTTGGAAACCTATTGTAGCGTACGAAAGAAGGGAACCAAAAAGGTATGGGACATAAACCCTGTAACCGGCATACAGTGTGGGTCGCCATAACGCGCACGCTTGAGTGGGCGGGACGGGCGTCTCCTCCGCACATACAGTCGACAACGCGCCCTGTCGTTGTCTTGGCACGCGGCGCAACACGAAGTATCATGGCTCAGATACAGGCAGGTTGTGTGCAAGGAGCATGAGTCACAACTATGGAGATTCTAGGCGGGCCCCTATATGCCGTGGCCGGCGCGGGCGAATCCCACGGCCCGGCAGTTACCACCATCGTCTATGGCTGTCCACCGGGCATCTATCTGCGCGCCGCGGAGATCCAGCGTCACCTGGACCGGCGCCGGCCTGGCAGCAACAAGCATGGCACCCCCCGCCGTGAAGATGACACGGTTGTGCTCCTTTCCGGGCTCTACCAGCAGGATCACGACCGGCTCTCTGCCGGACCCGCGCTCACCGTCGCTGCAGGTGATCGCCTGTCACAGACGACTGGCTATGCGGAAGGCTATACCACGGGCGAACCGGTTGCCGCTATCGTCCTCTCAACGGCCAAGAAGTCAGCTGACTACCAGCAATTCGTGGGGCCAATGGGAGAAGTGCGCCCCGGCCACACCGACCTGGTCAAGTATTACAAGTCGCGTGGCTTTGTCGATCCCAGGGGCGGCGGCCGTTCGAGTTATCGCTCCACTATTTCGGATGTCATCGGCGGCGCCATCGCGCGGATCGTGCTGCGCGAGCATTTCGGCACTGCCATTCTCTCCAGCATCTGCCAGGTAGGGCCGCTCCAGGCGAGCCAAACCCTGGCCGGGCGCGTGCAGAGCATGTTGCAGGCCAGCAACAACCAACCCATCGCGGCCGCTGCCATCCATGATCTGGAAGTCGCCATGGAGGCGGCCGAGATCTATACCCTGGATGACGCCTTTGCCAGCGCGGCCGGGGAGTTGATCAAGCGTACCCGTATCGATGGCGATTCTATCGGCGCCGCAGTGGAAGTCGTGGCGCTCAATGTGCCCCCATTGGCCGGTGATCCCCTCTACCAGAGCTTGAAGGTGCGGATCATGGGCGTGCTGGGCGGGCTACACGCGGTGCAGGGCGTGGAGATCGGCGCCGGCTTTGCCGTGGTGGCGCGGCGGGGCAGCGAAAACAATGACCCAATCCGCGCCGCGGGCTATCAGGCCAATAGTCACGGCGGTCTCATCGGCGGCATAACGACTGGCATGCCCCTCGTCTTCCGTGTCGGTTTCAAGCCTACGTCCACGATTGCCAAGCCCCAGCAATCCGTACGTAAGAATCTGGAGGAGATCGACTTCCAGCTGCGCAAGGGACGGCACGACCCCTGCGTGGGTGTCAGAGCTGGCGTGACGCTGGAGTCCCGCGTCGCCATCGAGCTGCTGAACGCTGTGCTCAT
Source organism: Caldilineaceae bacterium (assembly GCA_019455155.1). Classification (GTDB taxonomy): domain Bacteria; phylum Chloroflexota; class Anaerolineae; order Caldilineales; family Caldilineaceae; genus JACFMY01. The sequence goes on along the minus strand of JACFMY010000087.1, from coordinate 3,542 downwards.
GCACCAGGCGCAGGCGATCGACGTGGAGAATTTTCGCCTCTTCGGAGGTTAGTACTGCATTCCTATTGCTGCCCATGTCCCACCATTCTCCCTTTCTCGTTGCAACCAAAGGGCATCCGGCCACCGGCAAGAGCGCGTTGGCGCGCGCCCTGGCCCGGCGGCTCGGCTGGCCGCTCATTGACAAGGATGATATCAAGGACCATACGCTGCACCTGCCCAATGCCAACGATCTCGCCTACTCCATTATGTGGACAGTCGTGGAAACCCAGCTGGGTTTGGGCATCAGTGTCATCGCAGTCTCTCCACTCTCCTATCCCGCCGGCTACAGCCGAGCCCAGGAACTCGCCGCCCGCCACCATGCCCGGCTGCTTGTGTTGGAGACCGTGCTGGAAGAGAGCGTGTGGAAAGAGCGGCTTGAAGCCCGGCCGCCCCATGATTCCACCCACAAGATTCGCGGTTGGGCGGCTATGCAGGAGATGCTGCGCCAGTACAACGGCTGCTGGCAATACCCCATCGCGCCGGAACATCATCTTCAGGTCGATTCGGCGCAGCCGTTGTCGCAACTGGTGCAGGTGGTATTAGATCGCCTGCACCAGGCAAAGCAGGAGCCAGGCCGATGATCGAGAATATCCGGCTGTACGCGGATGGCGCCGAATATGACCTGATTTATAATGACGGCGCGGCTGCCTTCTGGCTGGCCCAGGCCCAGCGCTACGGTGGGCCGGTGTTGGAGCTGGCTTGCGGCACCGGCACCAATCTGCTCCCCATTGCCCGGGCAGGATTCGATGCAGCCGGCATCGACCTCTCGCCAGCCATGTTGGAAACGGCCCGGCAGAAGGCCCGGGCCGCCGGGTTGTCGCTGGCCTGGCTCGAGGCGGATATGCGCGCGTTCGATCTGCAACGCCAGTTTCGCTTCGTGTTTCTAGCCAGCAATACGCTCTGCCATCTGCTCGATAATGCCGATTTCAGCGCCTGCATGGCCGCGGTACAGCGTCACCTGGCGCCCGCCGGCCGTTTTATGATCGATGTCTTCGTGCCCAATGTGCGCTTGTTAGCCAGACCGCCTGAGATCCAGTCCACATTTGCCATCTACGACGATCCCGCCGGACGGGGACAGGTGGAGATCACCTACACCGCGGTCTATGAGCCCGACACGCAGATCAATCGCATCCGCATGCACTATCAATATCCCTGGATCGATGAGCCCGTCGAAGCCGACCTGCCCATGCGCATTTACTTCCCTCAGGAGCTGGACGCGCTGTTGCGGTGCCATGGGTTTGAAATCGAAGCAAAATATGGCGACCGTGACTTGAGCCCCTTTTCGGCTGCGTCGCCCCAGCAGATCTACGTTCTGAGAGCACCATGAGCGAACAAGCGATTGCACCGAACCGGAATATCATCCTCACTGGCTTTATGGGCACGGGGAAGACCAGTGTCGGCCGGCTGCTTGCCCAGCAGCTGGATCGCCATTTTGTCGATATGGACGATCTCCTGGCCGAGCGTTTCGGCAAATCGATCCCGGAGATCTTTTCCCAGGAGGGCGAAGACGCCTTCCGTGTGGCCGAAGCCAGGCTATGCCAGGATCTGGCGCGGCAGAGCGGCCTCGTCGTCAGTACAGGCGGCGGCGCGCTGGTGAACGAGGAGAGCCGCATGGCCCTAGCCAATAGCGGCACCATTGTCTGTCTCCACGCCACGGAAGATGCCATCGTCGCGCGCCTCGTCGCAGCTGAAGACCGGCCGCTGCTGCAGGGGGAAGAAGAGCAGCGCCGCCTGCGCGTGCACCTGCTCTTAAAACAGCGACGGGCCGCCTACGGCGCCATCGCCCACCAGATTGATACCACGGATCTAACCCTGGAACAGGTCACCGCGCGCGTGGTTGACGCTGTGCTGGCCGACCAGGAGGCTGCGGGGATGATCCGTATCCCAGTCCACTCCCCTGACCGTGACTACGATATTTGCCTGGGCCACGGGCTACTGGCGTCGGCGGGGCGGCTTTTGGTCAACCGGGGGCTGGCGCCGGGCCGCGCCGCAATTGTCACCAACCATATGATAGCCCAACACGCCGAGACCCTGGCCGACAGTCTGCGCCTGGCGGGCTTCGAGCCCGCGATCTGTACCGTGCCGGAAGGCGAGCAACACAAAACCCTCGAGACGGTGCACTCGCTCTATGACCAATTTCTGGCCGCAGGGTTGGATCGCCGCAGCCCCGTCATTGCCCTGGGAGGCGGCGTCATTGGCGACATGGCCGGCTTTGCCGCGGCTACCTACCTGCGCGGCGTTGCCTTCGTCCAGATCCCCACTTCGCTTCTGGCCATGGTTGACGCTTCGGTTGGCGGCAAAACGGGTGTGGACCTGCCACAAGGTAAGAATCTTGTTGGCGCGTTTAAGCAACCTCACGTGGTCATTATGGACACGGCGCTGCTTTCGACCTTACCTTCCGATGAGTTCCGATCGGGGTTGGCCGAGGTCGTGAAGCATGGCATCATCGGCGCGCCGCGGCTTTTTACCCAGTTGGAGGAAGACGGACCGGCCAGTCTCCTGCAACTCGTGGCCGACGCGGTGCGCGTCAAGGTCGATGTGGTCGAGGCCGACCCATTTGAGCAGGGTGTCCGGGCCACCCTTAACCTGGGCCATACGTTTGGCCATGCCATTGAGCTCGTCAGCGATTTTGGTATGCGCCATGGCGAAGCCGTGGCCGTCGGGATCGTGGCCGCAGCCACCATGAGCGAAGCCCTGGGCCACTGTGCCCCAGAGCTGGCTGGCCGGATCACCCATCTGCTCGACCGGCTAGGGCTGCCGACCATGGTGGAGGCCTACAGCCCTGACGCGATCTACGCAGCAATGGCTCACGACAAGAAGCGCGTGGGGAAGAAGCTGCGCTTCATTATTCCCCAGGCGCTGGGTCACGTAGTCATAATCGATGACCCCGGCGAACGGGTCGTAAAACGGGCCATCCGGCGAATTGTGCTATAATGCGAACCTTATTGCGTACCCAGAACCAAGTAGCGCCGAACCTTATATGACCACGATCGCCCTTATCCATGGCCCCAATTTGAACCTGCTCGGTACCCGCGAGGTTCATATCTACGGCAGCATGACGCTCGACAAGATCAACGAGGCCGTCGCCGCTGCCGCGCGCCCCGACCACGAGGTGCATCCCTTCCAAAGTAACCACGAGGGCGCCCTCATTGACTTCATTCACGATGCCCGCGCTTGGGCCCAAGGTATCCTCATCAATCCCGGCGCCTACACTCACTCCTCGTATGCGCTGCGCGACGCGGTGGCTGGCGTCAAACTTCCCACGGTTGAGGTACACTTGAGCAATATCCACGCCCGTGAAGAGTTTCGACACCGGTCGGTCATCGCCCCCGTGTGCTTGGGGCAAATCTGTGGTTTCGGCTGGCGTGGTTATCTGCTCGGATTGCGCGCCCTACTAGACTATCTTCAGGAACAGGAATGAATATGTCCCACCTGCAACGCTCCGTCGCCATTCGCGCGCGAATTGTGACCCAGCTGCTGATCGTCGTTGCCCTGCTTGCCCT
>JACFMY010000086.1 GCA_019455155.1 Caldilineaceae bacterium | reverse complement strand
GGCAGGTCGTTTGCGTGGAGCTGATCCGGCGAAAGTGAGCAAGCGTGCGCTGGAGCGGGGTCGAGACCAACTGGGCACCCTGGGGTCTGGCAACCATTTTCTCGAAGTCGATCTGGTGAGCGAAATCTACGATGAAGAGGCGGCTGCCGCGTACGGGCTCTTCGCCGGGCAGGTCACCGTGTTGATCCATTGCGGCTCACGCGGTTTAGGACACCAGATCTGCACGGATTATGTACGCGCGTTTCAACAGGTCATGCAGCGCTACCATATCCATTTACCAGACCGCGAGCTGGTCTGCGCGCCTCTGAGCTCAGAAGAAGGCCAACAATACCTGGCGGCCATGCAGGCCGCAGCCAACTTCGCCTTCGCCAACCGGCAGGTGTTGACGGCTCTGGTTCGGGAGAGTTTTGACGCGGTCTTTGCTGCCACCGGAATGCCTTCGACCATACGCCAGGTGTACGATGTGGCCCATAACATCGGCAAGATCGAGTGGCATGTGGTCGACGGTGAGCGTATGCAGGTTTGCGTTCATCGCAAAGGCGCCACCCGCGCGTTTCCTCCCGAACATGCCGAGCTGCCGGCTGACTACAAGGCCGTGGGGCAACCGGTGCTGGTACCGGGCAGCATGGGTACAGCTAGTTATGTGCTGGCGGGTACAGAAGGCGCGATGCGGCAGACTTTTGGCTCCACCTGTCATGGGGCAGGCCGCACGCTGAGCCGGACCGCAGCAAAGAAACAGGTCAGAGGCGATGCGCTGATGCAGGAATTGACCAGTGCAGGGATCCATGTGCGGGCTGGCAGCATGCGGGGGTTGGCCGAGGAAGCGCCATTAGCCTACAAGCCGATCGAAGAGGTAATTGAGGTTGTTGTGGGTGCCGGGATCGCGCGTTCGGTGGCGCGCCTCGAGCCGCTGGCCGTGATCAAAGGCTGACCCTACAGAACGATTCGCCTCCATTTGCGCAATCGTTGCCTCGACGCGAGCCTTACCACCCTCGATTGCCGGATCGAGCGGCTGAAGATAGCGGAAAGCCACGGTAATCTGAACTGAATAGCTTGTTTGGTGTGTTCTTGGGTGCGCTGCATTGCCGCCAAGCCGGAATGAAGGCAGGATTGGCGAAGTAGGTCATGGCGGTCGTTTTGTTGTATTATTGCCGTGGGTACTTGCCGGCGCCAACGATCGGCACTTCCACTTAGCACGAAAGAATCGAAAAGATGAGCCAGTCCGAAGCCATGCAGCGTGAACAGGCCAAAAGTGTGATTCTGGTCGTAGACGACGCGCCAGCCGGTCGTGAGACGATGGAGGCGCTCCTCTATTCGCCCAGCTACGAGCTTCATTTTGCCAGCAACGGACCGGAGGCCTTGTCCCTCGCGTCAAAAAAGCGGCCCGACCTGATCCTGTTGGATGTCATGATGCCGGGCATGGATGGATTTGAAGTATGCCGCCGGCTGCGTCTTGACCCGGATCTGGCCGAAATCCCGGTGATTCTGGTCACGGCGCTGGATGATCGCAATTCACGTCTTCAGGGCATCGATGCTGGCGCGGATGACTTCATTACCAAGCCGTTTGACTCGGCCGAACTGCGCGCGCGTGTGCGCACCATCACGCGCCTGAACCGCTATCGCCGGCTGGTTGAGGAGCGCACCCGCTTCGAATGGGTTGTTGGACACGGAGCCCCGCCAGCCGCAGATGTCGTTTTTGGCCCTTGCCCAACGGCAGTACCGCTGTGAGCCGGAAGATCAGTGGGCAATGTGGCCTGATCTGCCCAATACCCCAGAGCGTCATCGCCTATACCTCATCTCGGTCGAAACACCCGTCGCTCCTGCCTATTGGATCGAGGTGACGGTGCTAAGCCAACAGGTGGGCGCACACCCTGTGCGTCTGGTGCGTATGCGGAACGTCACAGCTGAGAAAACTTCCTTGCGCGACATGTGGTCCTTCCACACCATGGTCATGCACAAGCTCAACACACCGCTCCACATGATGCTGGCCAGCATGGAGCTGCTGACCCTGAGCGAACCGTCGGTGATGTCCAAAGAGGAGATCGTTGAGCTGGTGGAAGCCGCTTCCAACGGCGCGCGCCGCCTCGATTCTGCTGTGACTGACGTCCTTCAATATGCTAGTGCGCCGTCTATGGTGGCGCGGATCGGCGAGCGGTTAAGCGTCGACGAGCTGCAGGATCTGGCATCGGAAGTAGCCGAGCATCTGGCCCTGGAGTCCGTGTCGATTAAGGTCGAGGTTGAGCCGTCGATCCAGCTACCTGTAGCCCACCGGGCCATGGAATCGATCCTCTTCGAGCTTCTAGAGAACGCCAAGAAGTTTCATCCCAAGAATGCGCCTCGCGTCTGTATCGGCGTGCACAGCGTGGATGATGACATTTTGATTGTGGTCGAAGATGATGGCATTCACCTATCGCCTGAACAGCTGAGTCGCGTTTGGTTACCCTATTACCAGGCCGAACGCTATTTTACCGGCGAAGTGCCGGGGATGGGGTTGGGCCTGCCCATTGTCGCTTCGATTGTGTGGGAAAGCGGCGGCCGCTGCCAGATCCACAACCGCAAAGATGAACCTGGCGTGGTCATTGAGCTGTGTTTTCCACGGGCTTCTGAGATTTTGTGAGCCGCATGTGCCAGCCGGCAGGCGCCCTGAGTGGGACTGTTGTGGCCATCAGTGTAGGGCGTAGCTGTCACATGGCCAAGGGAACAGTATGGTGATTTCTGGTGCGATTCAATAACAGGCATCGTGGCCGGCAGTATACTGTCGGCCCTTTCGTTGTCTGCGGACGGCGCACGGCAGACCGGTACGCCGGCCCTCTGCCTATTCAAATGGGCTACTGCAGCAGGTAAAAACAAGGGTGGGCCCCCTGTTTCATTCATAGACAGCCGGCGCCACCTGACTATTACATAAACTCCTTACTTAGTAAGTAGATTGGATCAGCAACAAATGGAACCGTTGATTGAGCTTATGGTGGAACAGCCGCTTTTGCTGGTTGTCATCGTATCGGCGATTGGCTTTGCGCTGGGAGAGATTCGGATTAAGGGTACAGGGCTTGGTGTCGCCGCGGTCCTCTTTGCGGGCCTGTTCTTTGGTGCGCTGGACCCGCGGCTGTCGGTGCCGCCTGTATTGGTCTCCTTAGGGTTGATTCTCTTCGTCTATTCGGTCGGCCTGGGCAGCGGCCCTGGCTTTTTTGCCTCATTTTCGCGCAATGGGCTGCGTGACAATGCGATGGTTGCCGGCGTGTTGATTGTGGCCGCGCTGATCGTTGTCGCCGAATACTACCTGTTCGGCTTCAAGTCGACCGTTGCCGCGGGCATCTTTACCGGTTCACTCACGAATACACCGGCACTGGCGCAGGTTATCACCTATATGGGCGGCGCCGCGGGCAACGTGCCAGGGGCCATGGAGGCGGAGCCTGTCGTTGGCTACTCGGTGGCCTATCCTCTGGGTGTGCTAGGACCGATCTTCGCTATCCTGGTGATGCAGCGCGTATGGCGGATCAACTACCGGGAAGACGCCGACCGGGTGCGTGACATGTTTCCAGTGGAACAGGAGATCTACAATCGCACCGTGGCCATCACCGATCCGGCGTTGGCGAGCGAGCCCGTACGCGAGTTGGTCCGGCGTCACAACTGGAAGGTCGTTTTTGGTCGCATCAAGCGCGGCGATCATGTAGAGCTTGCCCGGGGCGAAACCGTGCTGCAGGTGGGGGACCTGGTGAGCATCATCGGTACACCAGAAGATGTAGACCATGTTGTGAGCAGCCTGGGCGAGTCCAGCGCGGTGCAATTGGATGTCGATCGCAGTGACTATGATTTCCGCCGCGTCTTTCTCTCTAACTACGAGTTGGTGGGTAAGAAGCTTTCTGATCTCGACCTAACGCAACGGTACGGCGCGATTGTCACGCGCGTGCGCCGGGGTGATATTGAGCTCCTGGCGCACGGTGACCTGGTTCTCGAGCTGGGGGACCGTGTGCGCTTTGTCGCGCCACGGGGACAGGTGCGCGCCATCAGCAGCTATTTTGGCGACTCATACAAGCGTCTCAGCGAGATCAATCTGGGCTCGTTGGGTTTGGGGCTGGCCTTGGGCTTGCTGTTGGGCATGATTCCCATCCATCTGCCTGGCGGAATCGAGTTCAAGCTTGGTGATGCCGGGGGACCCCTGATCGTAGCGCTGATTCTCAGTGCGATCCGCCGTACAGGTCCTGTCGTTTGGACGCTGCCTTACAGCGCCAATCTTACGATTCGCCAAATTGGTTTGACTGTGTTGTTGGCTGGTATCGGTATTCGCTCAGGGTATACCTTTCTCTCGACGCTTACCCAGGCGGGCGGGGTGCAGATTTTTATTGCTGGCGCGCTCGTATCGCTGGTGACCTCCTTCTTGGTCTTGTGGATCGGCTATCGCTGGTTCAAGATCCCGTTTGGCGTTGTCTCCGGCATCGTCTCGGCTGTACACACACAGCCCGCAGTCCAGGCGGCGGCGCTCAACCAGGCCGGGAACGATCTGCCCAATCACGGCTATGCCCTGGCCTTTCCCATGGCCACGATTGCCAAGATTCTGTTGGCACAGATCATCGTTGCGTTTCTGCCCTACCTGCAGTAGGGCGGAAACGTACTTTCGGGAGGCATAGTGGTCTGGCCCCGTCACACCGCTGCGTGCCCAAAACCGCGACGGGGAACCGATCAAAGTCATGCAACACACGGCCGCAGAATTGACATTTCTTTTTTTCTCCCTACACAATGAAACGAGAAAACGATTTCATCCGGCGGCGCGGCCATAGACAATCCAATTCAAATGGAGGGCCAACTCTATGCGTGACGTAGTGAGCCGGCAGCAGACTCAGGCGCCCAGAGTGGCGAGAGACTATGGCGAGAAGAGGTACGTACAAATGACAAATGCAAGGGTGCTAGTAGTAGAGGATGAGCCGGCGCTAGTCGAGACGCTGGACTATTCGCTGCGTCGCCAAGGGTATGATGTCACGACGGCCGGCGATGGTCGCAAGGCGCTAGAAGCGGCTCGCATGCAGACGCCCGATCTCATCGTGTTGGACATAATGCTGCCCGGTCTGGACGGTTTTGAAGTCTGCCGCATATTGCGCCAGGAAATGAATGTACCGATTCTCATGCTGACAGCGCGCAGCGAGGAGGTCGACAAGGTAGTCGGTTTGGAGATGGGCGCTGACGACTACATGACAAAGCCCTTTAGCATGCGCGAGCTGGTAGCCCGTGTCAAGGCGCTCCTGCGCCGTGTCCGTATCGATCGTGAGGAAGCGGTGGCGACCAACGCAGCCATGGACGTGCCCACGGAACGCATGGTCTTTGGGAACCTGACCTGAGCCGGCGGGAGGTTAGCTGCAATGGCCAGGTCTATCACCTGAAGCCCAAAGAGTTCGACCTGCTGGTTTTTCTGGCCCGTAATCGGGGCATTGTCTTGAGCCGTGACCTGATCCTGGAGCGGGTATGGGGATGGGAGTTTGACGGCGGCAGCCGCACTGTAGATGTCCATGTGCGCTGGCTGCGTGAAAAGATTGAAAGCGATCCTTCTTCTCCGCAACGAATTGTCACGGTACGCGGCATTGGCTACCGCTTTGAAGGGTAAATCGCTAGCGGAAAGTTAACGGAGTTTTGACATCGTGTTAATACGCTTGACGTAAGCTTCGATAAATTTGTGCGAGGTACTTCTTTCCATATGTGCCGGCTTTAGGATTCGCGATGAACGAATCTTTGCTCACAACCCAGCCCCGGGTCGACAACTCATCACGGCAAGGTCAGTTGCCAGCGCGTCCCGCGCACACATCGCCAACAGCTGGGGAAGCAAGTGAGCGCGCCAAAGTCGCGGCGCCTTCCTTCTGGTGTAGCCTGAAACGTACTTTCTACGATCGATGGCGCTATCTGCTGACCATCCTCGTGGTTACGTTTGCCATTGCGGGGGTGTTGGTTGCCTATGCAGTTGCCGCGCCCCGTACACCGAGCCAGCTCCTCGTGGCCGTGGCCGTGGCGACGGTCGTTGTCTGCGCGCTCCTAATGGGGGCCCTGGATATCAGCGCGCGGCGTGTGCGCCAGATTACCGAGACCGTAGAGCGCATTGCGTCCGGTGACCTGGAGGCACGGGTTGGAACTCGGGGGCCTGGGGATATCGGCCAGCTTAGCCGTGCCGTCAACCTCATGGCCCAGAAGCTGGCGAAACAGATCCGCAAACGCAATCGGGAACGCGACCGGCTCCATACTGTATTGCACGTCATGAGCGACGGCGTCATCATGCTCAATCGTCACGGCTATGTGAGCATGATCAACCCGGCGGCCGCACGCATTCTCAATACGAGCCCTGAGGAGGCATTGAACCAGTCCTTTGTCCAGGTGGTACGGGACTACCGTATTGCGGACGTCTGGCTTCAGTGTACACAAGAGAACAGCGAGCATTCGGCGAATTTCGAGCTGACCCCTGAAACATATCTGCGCGTCAGCGTGACGCCCTATCTACGGGGCGCCGCCAATGGCTATCTGGTCCTCTTGCAGGACTTCAGCCACCTCCACCGCCTGGAGACGGTCCGGCGCGACTTCGTCAGCAATATTTCCCATGAGCTGCGTACGCCGTTGGCCTCAATCAAAGCCCTGGTCGATACATTGCGTGACGGCGCCATCGAAGACCCCCCGGCAGCCGAACGCTTTTTGCAGCGCATGGAAGTCGAGGTCGACGAAATGACCCAGATGGTGCAGGAGCTGCTCGAGCTTTCCCGCATCGAGTCTGGCCAGGCGCCTCTCCGTCTCTTCCCGACAGCCGTGGCTACGCTAGTGGAGCCGGCTGTCGAGCGACTACGGCCACAGGCTGAGCGTGCCGAATTGATGCTCTCTGTAGCCATACCTGAGACGATGCCCCAGGTAATGGTCGATGCAGACAGGATCCGCACGGTGGTTCTGAATCTGGTGCATAATGCCATCAAATTCACGCCGGCTGGCGGCAAAGTCACCGTGAGCGCCACGCTTGGCGACGAGGTGGTAGTCGTCTCCGTTTCTGATACGGGCATCGGTATCCCAGCTGACGATCTCTCGCGCATCTTTGAACGTTTCTACAAGACTGACCGCGCCCGCACGGGCGGGGGCACCGGCCTCGGCCTTGCCATTGCCAAACATATCATTCACGCGCATAATGGCCAGATTTGGGCTGAGAGCGTGGAAGGGCGTGGCAGCACTTTCTCCTTTACGCTACCCCTTGTTAACCTCCCCTTAACACAACTTTGATTGCCCGTTAACCGCAGCTTGTGTCGCTGTTAACCCCATAGACCTATCCTAATTGCCGGATGTTAGTGCATCTGGTGAGGATGTTACACGTCGCCGGCATCTTGTGCTGACGTGGGCAGGATGCAGGATGGCGCAATCACTTTATTCATAATGTTGAGTTCACCCGTAAAAAAGGAGTTGAGATGCGTCACTGGATTTGGGCTTTGCTGTTGACGACTGCGCTTCTCGTTGCGGCTTGTGGTGGCGCGGCGCCTGCGCCGGTAGCCCCTGCCACGGAAGCCATGAGTGAGGCAGCAACGGAAGTCGCCACTGAAGAGGCCACGGCCGAAGCAGCGATGACCGAAGAAGCGATGGCCGAAGAGGCCATGACCGAAGAAGCGATGGCTGAAGGTGGCTCGATCGTGCTGCCTGAGGTAAATCCGCTGGAAGTGAGCGGCGACATCATCACGGCTGGCAGCTCGACGGTATTCCCGCTGGCTGAGCGGATGGCTGAGCGGTTCATCGACGAAGGGTATGCGGGCAACATCACGATTGACAGCATTGGTTCTGGTGCTGGGTTTGAGCGGTTCTGCACGGCGGGTGAGACGGACATTTCGAATGCGAGCCGGCCGATCAAGGATTCCGAGGTAGAGAACTGCCGTGCGATTGGGCGCGAGCCGATCGAGTTCCGTGTTGGCACGGATGCGCTGGCGGTGGTGGTGAATCCTGAGAATGACTGGATCGGCGAGACGGGTGTGACGCTGGAAGAGTTGGCGAAGCTGTTTGCGTCGGATGTGACGAACTGGTCGGATGTGAACCCGGCGTGGCCGGCGGAGCCGATCAAGCGCTTCAGCCCTGGGACGGACAGCGGCACGTTTGACTTCTTTGTCGAGGCTGTGATGGACCCGGCGTACGGTGACGGTGGCGAGGAAGCGCTGCTGGGTGCCGAGAACCTGCAGTTGTCGGAGGATGACAACGTGTTGGTGGCTGGTGTCGAGGGTGACCTGTATGGCATCGGCTACTTCGGCTATGCCTACTACGAAGAGAACAAGGGCAGCCTGCAGATCCTGGCGATCAACGGCGTTGCGGCGAGCCCCGAGACAGTGGACGCTGGCGAGTATCCCCTGGCCCGTCCGCTATTCATGTACTCGGATGCGACGGTCATGCAGAGCAAGCCGCAGGTGGCGAGCTTCCTGAACTTCGTCCTGAGCAATGTCGACGAGGAGATCCGCAGCGTGGGATACTTCCCCGCTTCCGCAGAAGCCCTCAACAGTGCCAAGCAGGCCTGGCTCGACGCTGTGGGCGCGGAAGCCGCGGCCATGGCTGGCGAAGCGATGATGGCTGCCGTAGAGCTGCCTGAGGTAAATCCGCTGGAAGTGAGCGGCGACATCATCACGGCTGGCAGCTCGACGGTATTCCCGCTGGCTGAGCGGATGGCTGAGCGGTTCATCGACGAAGGGTATGCGGGCAACATCACGATTGACAGCATTGGTTCTGGTGCTGGGTTTGAGCGGTTCTGCACGGCGGGTGAGACGGACATTTCGAATGCGAGCCGGCCGATCAAGGATTCCGAGGTAGAGAACTGCCGTGCGATTGGGCGCGAGCCGATCGAGTTCCGTGTTGGCACGGATGCGCTGGCGGTGGTGGTGAATCCTGAGAATGACTGGATCGGCGAGACGGGTGTGACGCTGGAAGAGTTGGCGAAGCTGTTTGCGTCGGATGTGACGAACTGGTCGGATGTGAACCCGGCGTGGCCGGCGGAGCCGATCAAGCGCTTCAGCCCTGGGACGGACAGCGGCACGTTTGACTTCTTTGTCGAGGCTGTGATGGACCCGGCGTACGGTGACGGTGGCGAGGAAGCGCTGCTGGGTGCCGAGAACCTGCAGTTGTCGGAGGATGACAACGTGTTGGTGGCTGGTGTCGAGGGTGACCTGTATGGCATCGGCTACTTCGGCTATGCCTACTACGAAGAGAACAAGGGCAGCCTGCAGATCCTGGCGATCAACGGCGTTGCGGCGAGCCCCGAGACAGTGGACGCTGGCGAGTATCCCCTGGCCCGTCCGCTATTCATGTACTCGGATGCGACGGTCATGCAGAGCAAGCCGCAGGTGGCGAGCTTCCTGAACTTCGTCCTGAGCAATGTCGACGAGGAGATCCGCAGCGTGGGATACTTCCCCGCTTCCGCAGAAGCCCTCAACAATGCCAAGCAGGCCTGGCTCGACGCTGTGGGCCAGTAACCCCCTGTTGCCAGTCTCAGGGGAAGCACGGAGGTAGCATATGGGAAGGGGCAACTGCTCCTTCCCGTATGTTGCTCTTAACGGGTCTCCCCTCACGGCACAGTATGGCAACGCGGTGTACGCGCTGGGCTCGGGCACAACCCTGAGCATGGGTCGGGCACCATTGCAGAGAGAACGAAGCTCTGTCGCTGGCAGTTGAGACAAAAACGCGAGGATAGGGAGTAAATTCGTGAAGCAAGAGATGACTCAGCCGTCGCTTGTTGGCTCGACGCCTGTCGCAGTACGAGAAGAAGTGGCCTTGAACCTGCGCAGGCGTCCCCGGATCGGTGAAGCAGTGATCCAGGTCCTCCTGCGGTTGGCCGGCGCGTTGACGGTTGTAACAACGGCAGGCATTGTTTTGGTGTTGATCTTTGACGCCTGGAGCTTCTTCGCTCGTCCTGAAACGACGTTTTGGGAGTTTTTCACGGGAACGGCCTGGCAACCTCAGATTCTTAAGTTTGGTATTTTCCCGCTCTTCAATGCCACGATGATCACAAGCGCAATCGGTATGGTGGTAGCGCTGCCGCTGGGATTGATGATCGCCATCTATCTGAGTGAGTACGCGTCGCCGCGCATGCGCGGGATCCTCAAGCCAATCCTTGAGATATTGGCCGGCATTCCAACCGTTGTCTTCGGTTTCTTCGCGCTCGGCTTCGTCACGCCGTTGCTTCAATCGATCTTTGGTAAGAATTCCGTAGAGATCTTCAATGTCGCATCAGCTGGCATCGTCATTGGCGTCCTGATTATTCCGCTTGTGAGCTCTATGAGCGAGGATGCACTGAGTGCTGTCCCCAAGAGCCTGCGGGAGGCTGCCTACGGCATGGGGGCCACCAAGCTCGAGACAGCCACGCGCATCGTGTTGCCCGCCGCAGTATCGGGGATTGCCGCCTCGTTTATCGTGGCCATGTCCCGTGCCATCGGTGAGACGATGGTTGTGGCGATTGCCGCGGGCGCTGGACCGCGCAACTTCCCCAGCTGGGGCGCAGCTGTGCAGGGGCTCAACTTCCTAAACCCGTTCAAGGCCGCTGAAACCATGACGGGGCATATTGTCCGCATTAGCGGCGGTGACTTGAGCTACGAGTCAATTGACTACGACAGTATCTTTGCCATTGCGCTCATGCTCTTCATCATGACGCTGATTCTGAACATTATTAGCCGGTGGATAGTGCGCCGCTTCCGGGAGGAATACTAGACATGGCGGTCAATAATCAGTGGGTGCGCGGCGCCTACCCGGCCGGACGGGAATTCGATTCCCATTTGCGCAGGCGGAAACAGGTTGGTGCATTTTGGCATGGCGCATTTTTCGTCGCCACCCTGGTCGGTATCGTCGTGCTCGCGGCGCTCCTCATTGACGTGATCAACGATGCCTTTGGTTATGTGGCGATCCAGAACCGGATCGACCCTGAGACCCTCGTCCGGCAATATTACAAAGAGAAAATGCTGGACATGCCGCGGACATTGGGCACGGAGGACGACGAGGTAATTGTGAACGGCGTCGCCGCGCGGCCGCAGGCCATTGGTTTTTTTGGCTATTCCTATTATCAGAACAACGCCGACAAGCTCAAGCTGCTCAGCATAGACGGTGCAGAGCCGACGGCTGCTACCATCGAAAGCGGCGAATATAGCCTGTCACGCCCCCTATATATCTACTCGACTCGAGAGATCTTGCGTGAAAAGCCACAGGTCGCCGCCTTCCTGTACCATTACTTGACGACGGCCAACGCGGTCGTGGAGGGCGTGGGCTATTTTCCACTCAGCCAGGCCAGCATTGACGAAGCGTTGGCTACTTGGGAACAGGCGACAGGCCTTGGAGAATCCGCTGGCGGCAACCAGCCCCTTGCCAGCGGGGACATAGAGGTTACAGGTAGCTCGACAGTCGCACCGCTGACAGAACGGTTAGCCAGCGACATGATTGCGTTGGGGTTGCTTGAAGGGACCGTCAACGTTGAGAGTGTGGGGACCGATGCCGGTTTTCGCACTTTCTGCGTGGACGGACAAGGCGATCTGGTGGATGCCAGCCGCCCGATTAACCGGCTCGACATTTCCGCCTGCCAGGAGATTGGCCGCAACCCACTTGAGTTCCACGTGGCCAATGACGGCGTCCCCCTGGTAGTAAGCAGCGAAAACGAATTTGTCGATGCCTTAACGACAGAGGAGGTCCGCCAGATATTTACGGAGGCGGAGCTATGGTCTGATGTCAATCCTGAGTGGCCGGAAAAGCCAATCTTTCGTCTGATTCCCGGCGCTGACAGCGGAACCCTTGATTTCTTTGTCGAGCAAGTCTTTGGCACGACGCTGGAAGAACAGTCAGATGAGACATTGACCGAGTTGCTGCAGACCCACGTGTCCGCGGGGCGCTTACGGGCGCTGGAGTCGGAGCTGCCTCTGGCTGAACGGACCCATGAACAGCTGCTCACGCTCTTGAACGATGAGGTGGTCAAACCGCAGATCGTGGAGAGCTGGAACCTCTTCGATTCCTTGTTCAATCGCCAAGACATTGAGGCAGAGACCGCACAGATCCCCAATGCCGACCTGGAGTTCCACAATTGGGCCAGTTGGAATTTCATAGCGTCGCCCCAATCTTCTGATCCGACCAAGGCCGGCATTCGCACGGCGATCCTTGGCTCGCTCTGGGCCACACTGCTTGCGTTTTTGCTGGCTGTGCCCCTGGGCGTGGCCGCGGCCATCTATCTAGAGGAATATAGCACGGGGCAGAACCGCTTCGACCAGGTCGTGGAGACAAATATCAATAACCTGGCAGGTGTACCGTCGATCATATACGGTATGCTGGGTCTGGCAGTATTTGTACGCTTCCTGGGCCCCATTACCAGCGGGATTGCATTTGGCTACAGTGACCCGGCGACCGCCAACGGGCGGACGGTCCTTTCTGCAGGCCTAACCCTGGGTGTGCTCATTTTGCCGTTGGTGATCATCAACGCCCGCGAGGCGATTCGCGCGGTGCCGCGTGCGCTGCGCGAGGCGAGCTTCGGCCTCGGCGCAACGAAGTGGCAGACGATCTGGCACCACGTATTGCCCAACGCCATTTCCGGCATTCTCACCGGGGTAATCCTCTCCGTATCCCGCGCCTTTGGCGAGACCGCGCCGCTGGTGGTGGTGGGCGTCTCCACCTTTATCGTGGTAGACCCGAATCACCCCTTTTCCAAATTCACGGCGCTGCCGGTGCAGGTTTATCAATGGACATCCCGGCCGCAGGCAGAATTCCAACATCTGGCCGCGGCAGCAATTATCGTGCTCTTAATCCTGTTACTCATGCTTAATGCGGCGGCAATTTGGCTCCGCAATCGCTATTCCCGGAGACTCCAGTAATGAGCGTGCAAGTGTCTACGAGCGCCGCGACGATGACGATCGATCCGGCCAACTCCGCCATCCAGGCGGTTGACGTCAATATCTATTACGGCTCCTTTCAGGCCGTACGCGATATCAATCTGAACATTGAACGCCAGAAGATCACAGCACTCATCGGCCCATCCGGCTGTGGCAAGAGTACGGTATTACGCGCCTTCAATCGCATGAACGATCTGGTGCCCACGGCGCGCACAGAGGGTCAGATTCTCTTTCACGGCAAAAACATCTATGACACCGACGTAGACGCCGTCGAGGTGCGCCGGCGGATCGGTATGGTCTTCCAGAAGCCAAACCCCTTTCCCAAGTCCATTTACGAGAATGTGGCCTGGGGCGCACGCATCAACGGATTTCGGGGAAACATGGATGACCTGGTCGAAGAGTCGTTGCGCGGCGCCGCCCTCTGGGACGAGGTCAAAGACAAGCTGAAAGAGAGCGGCTATTCTCTGTCGGGTGGGCAACAACAGCGCCTATGCATCGCCCGCGCGATCGCGATCAAACCCGATATCATTCTTATGGACGAGCCATGTTCGGCGCTCGACCCCATCGCTACGCTACGTATCGAAGACCTCATGCGCGAGCTGGCAGAACAATATACGATCATTATCGTGACCCACAATATGCAGCAGGCCGCGCGCGTAGCGGACTACACCGCCTTCTTCATGGTGGACGATTCCCGTACGGGGCATCTGGTGGAATATGGCGTCTCTGAGCAGATCTTCACGAATCCAAAAGACAAACGTACTGAAGACTATATTACGGGGCGCTTTGGATAGAATGCGCGCGTAATGTGCCTCACGTAGACGCCCCCCTGCACCAGCACTGCTTGAGGCGACTCGCCGGCGGCAGCGCGGATAGAGCACGCTCGAACCGCGCGCGGTACGCCGCGGCGGGCGCGCAGGCAACGAGCTACAACTACCGGCCGGCCACAACAGATGGTCATGCTTGTTTCCTCTGCCTCGGGCCCCAACCCGAGGTAGCAGAAAAACTGTGCGTTGCGTGTTTGCGCCCCAGGTTGGAGGTAGCATGCACGGCTCCTCGCCTGGCTCAGGGACAACTCACCTGGCACGCATGCCACGAGCTGATGGGCAAGGCTGTGCCGTCTACGGCCGTGCCGAAACGTACTTGCACTGACCCGACGTGACCCGACCCCGGGACGTTCAACCACCCTTACTTCGAACCTGAAAACGTCTATGCCACGCACTACCTATTTGCGCGAAATGCAGCACCTGCAAGATGAGCTAGTTCTCTTAGCCAGCATGGTCTCCCATGCTCTTACCCAGTCCATGATCGCGCTAAAACGTCACGACCGGGATCTATCTGAATGGTTGATACGCCACGACAAGGATATTAACGCCAAGCGTTATCAGATCGAGCGCGACTGCCTCACCTTGATTGCAACTCAACAACCCATGGCGCGCGACCTGCGTTTTCTGGCTGGCGTTCTCGAAATTGCCGGTGAGCTGGAGCGCATCGGCGACTATGCCAAAGGGATCGGCCGGATCGTACTGCGGATGCCGCCGGGCACACTGGCGCGCCCCATCGTTGAGATCCCTAAGATGTGCGAGAAGGTTCTCGATATGCTGAGGCGGGCCCAGGATGCCTATCTGCGGTTGGATGTAGCGGCCGCCTATGCGATACCCAAAGAGGACGACGAGGTAGACGAGCTCTACAATCGGTTCAATCGGGAAATGTTGGAATGGGTACGGGTTGACCCGGCGAGTGTCGATGTGGCCAATCTTCTGATGTGGGCGGCTCACAACATCGAGCGGGCAGGCGACCGCGTCACAAACATCTGTGAGCGCACCATCTACACGGCAACGGGTGACCTGGTAGAGGTTGATATGAATAGCCAATCCTCCCAACCTCCCAAAGCGACTGGCAGTACAGGCAACAGGTGAAGAGCAGACATGCTAAAGCCCCTTGGATCTCCAGAGGGGCTGTGCCGTGGCTCGATGGCAGATCGCCGTGTCGCGCGGGGACACGGTTAAGCTAGTTTACGTGCCGGCGCATAACAATGCGACCTTTTTCCGATGCCTAATGGCACGTTCTGCGCGACACTTGAGTCATGTTTCAGATCCGCCCTCATCTACGGCGGCTCCTGTTGGTGGTCGTGCCATTGCTTGCCGTGGCACTGTCACTAGCATTGGTGCTCACCGTAACGGACGCCGGCCCGTCGCTCTCTGCGCCAGGTCCCGTATCGTTGTCATCTGCTGCTGGCGCTGCAGCGCCAGCAGCAGCGGTAGATCCGCCAGAGCAGGCACCGGGCGAAAGTGACGAACGGCCGGCGTTCAACCCCACAAATCCACTTGACGCGAGCAGCTTGGTCTATTAGCCTGGTCTGGATTGCTCGCGCCGGTGGCTGGATCGTTGCGCACGCAAGGGCTGTGCAGCCAGTCAACTGTCCGCTCCGACTGTGTCGAAGGTCGGCTTCAGCGCGGGATATAGACCGCGATATGCAGGATACCACCGGTTGTACGCGGCGACGCCGGAGGCCGACGGGCGTGTCGATCCAGTGACGCTGATGGTCCGGCGACACGCGGCCGTTACGTCAGGCCAGACACCGGCGCCGACGCCTGCCAGGAGCGCGGCGCCATAGGCCGCGCCTTCCGTTGTGTTGACCGTTACCAGCTCTGCATTGAAGATATCGGCCAGGATCTGGCGCCACAGCGGGCTCTTCGCGCCGCCCCCAGAGACGCGTACCTGGTCCACCGTTACGTTGCCCGCGGCTGTGATGAGCTCGAAGCTGTCGCGGAGGCCATACGCGACGCCTTCTAGCACGGCGCGAGTCATGTGCGGCTGGCCATGGCGCACGGTCAAGCCCACAAACGCGCCCCGCGCCAGCGGGTCGGGGTACGGGGTGCGCTCACCGGTAAGATAGGGGAGAAAGAACAGTCCCTCGCTTCCCGGTGGCACCGCCGCGGCGGGCGCCAACAGCTCGTCAAATCCCTCCCCGGGCGCCATTGTGTCTCGATACCAGCGCAGACTCCCCGCCGCGGAGAGCATGACACCCATAAAGTGCCAGCGCCCTGGAACGGAGTGACAGAAGGCGTGCAGGCGGCCTTCCGGTTCAATGTAGGGCCCGCCAGTCGTGGCAAAGACGACGCCCGATGTGCCCAAAGTCAACGCCACAATGCCCGGCTGGACTGCGCCGACACCTACGGCCTGCGCCGCCTGGTCGCCGCCGCCGGCGATGACGGGGATGCCAACTGGCAGATCGGTGGCCGCGGCGGCGTCGTGGGACAGATAGCCGGTGATGTCGGGGCCCTCATGGGTGGCGGGAAGATATTCCGCAGGGATGTTGAGCTGCGCCAGCATTTCGGGCGACCAGGTACGGGCCTTGAGGTCGAAGAGGATGGTGCCGGCGCCGTCGGCCACATCACACGCAAAGGATCCTGTCAACCGGTAGCGTACATAGTCCTTGGGCAGAAGAATGTGCCGCACCTGCTGCCAGACCTCTGGTTCATGTTCCTGTACCCACAGAATCTTGGGCGCAGTAAAGCCGGTCAGCGCGTCGTTGCCGGTAATGGCGACAAGCCGCGCTTTGCCCAGCCTGCGGCGTATCTCGTCACACTGGGCTGCAGTGCGCTGATCGTTCCAGAGGATCGCGGGTCGCAGCACCGCACCCTGGGCGTCAAGCAGTACGAGTCCATGCATCTGGCCAGTCAGCCCAATGCCGGCGACATCATGGCGCGGCACGCCCGTATCCGCCAGCAGACGCCTGATGCTGTCGACTGCGCCGTTCCACCACAGTGCGGGATCTTGTTCGCTCCAGAGCGGCCGGGGTGTCTGAAAGTCGTACGACGAGGCGGCGACCCCCACCACATCGCCCTGTTCATCAATGAGCAAGGCCTTGGTCGCCGTGGTAGACGCATCGATACCAATAAAGTAGCGCATGCCAGTATTCACTTTCTATTTGTAGCGTGCTGAGACTGTATTTCAGATTTGGGGCGCACTGTCTCCTGGAAACTGGCAAACACTGCGTAGCCGGCGATGCGGCCCTCGATGGCTTCCCGTCAGCCGCCCCTAACGCGAAAAAGATCCATTTGCTGGCGCAATATGGATTGTCTAGAACAATGGCCGGCGTATCCTGGGCACCGGCGAGCAGCGTCATTGGCGCTTGAAGAGCCCAGCGAGCAACAGGATGACACCGGCGCCAACAAGCGCATAAAGAAGGTCACCGATCAAGCCAGTGAAAAGCTGCAGCTGGAACAGTCCTAAAAGCCAGCGGCCGAGGATCGCCCCTG
The DNA here is from genome assembly GCA_019455155.1 of Caldilineaceae bacterium. Classification (GTDB taxonomy): domain Bacteria; phylum Chloroflexota; class Anaerolineae; order Caldilineales; family Caldilineaceae; genus JACFMY01. The sequence goes on along the minus strand of JACFMY010000086.1, from coordinate 1,544 downwards.
CGACGCCTAGGACGATATTGCCAACCAGGCCAAAGCCACCGCCACGTATGGCTAGCCCAGCCAACCAGCCGGCAACGCCGCCGACCAGTAGCACGCCAAGCCAACTCCACCATATGTCCATGACCACTCCTCTCTACTGGTTGGGCAAACTTGGGGTGCAAACCGGGGTGTAACATACGGGCTACACCCCGATGGACCGACCAACTCTGCCTACATGGTAGTGGAGGGATTGGCAGGCTGTCAACCGGAGAAATGCGAGGTCAGCTCTTGAAGAAGCGGCTGAAGAATATGAGGATAACCAGGGCACCGATGAGGGCATAAAAGAACTCTCCCATGTACCCCCAACCGCGGAAGACAGAGAGATTCAACAGTCCAAACAGCCACTTGCCCAAATACGCGCCGACAATCCCCACGACCATGTTGCCTAGCAGACCCAGGCCGCGGCCCTGCAAGGCATGGCTGGCAAACCAGCCGGCAATTACACCAATGATCACCGTGATCAGAAGTCCCGTGACTCTGGGATCCGAAATGGAGGCGAACAGGGAATCCATCATTTACACCTCTGCTGAGAAAGGAACATCGCCGCGAGCTGCACAGCCAACTCGCGGTGTCACCTGTGACAGTCAATGCCTGGCTGGAGGGTAAGGACAGCAGGGTGTACACCGTCAACTATTAATATGTATGTTGTTTTTATGCTAGCCCGCCCACGCTGCTTTGTCAATCAGACGCTTGACGGTGTTTTATCGCCCAAAATGGCAATCACAGGCTTTCCCTTCCGCCCCAATGATGGACCCCAATGGGGTGGTTCAATAGATGCTTACCCGTAGCGTGAAGCCTGTCTGGTCAGCGCCAGCCGGCGCTTCGATGACGAGGTAATAGTCCCCGGTGGCAGGCAGTCTGCCGATCCAGGATGCATTCTCACCGGCCGTTCCCATGGTTTCCCGCCCTTGGGTCAGGACAGTAACCCGAGCGGGAGCGCCCGACGTATAGAGCTCGACGACCATGGTCTGGCTGGCCAGGGCCCGCAGCACAAAGGTCTGCGGTGTGCTGCCCCCCACGGTGGCTGACGTGGCACCAGGCGCAAACTGGATGCGTTGCGCCGCCGGCAGAGGCGTAGGCGTTGGGCGGCTGCTACCGACAATCGTGACGGTCATGGTAAAGCTCGACCCTGCAGCGCCGGCTGGAACGGTAAAGGAGATATAGTAATCTTGCGTGGCAGGCAGCCTTGCCTGGATTGTCTGGCCAGCATTGGCACTGCCGAGATAGGAACCGTCCTCGCCGGTAATTGTCACCTGGTACGGCCCGCCGTCAAAGGTCTGCACCGTCATATCCTGGCCAGTTAGCGCGCGCAGGACAAAGCTCATGGGCTGCCGGCTGTCGACAGAGCCACGCACGGTGGCCGATATGGCGCCCGGTGCAAAGGTGATGCGCTGGACCCGAGGCTCTGGTGTAGGTGTTGGACGGCTGTTCACAATGGTGACCGTCATGGTGAAGGTAACAGGCGGCGCGGCAGCTGGCACGTAGATGGTGTTATAGTAATCCTG
>JACFMY010000085.1:4324-18705 GCA_019455155.1 Caldilineaceae bacterium | reverse complement strand
AAGACTCGCTGCTTTGGGTGCTGTCCGTCGACGATTTCCAGACCATCAACAGTCGCCAGCCAGGTCTGCGCCGCAGTTTAGGGCGCAATGTACGCGCGCGTCTCAGCCGGAGCGACCAGACACAGGCTGTGTTGCGTCTGAATCAGATGCCCATCTTCGCTGAGCTGTCACCGCAGGTGGTACAGTCCATTGCACAGCGCATGGTGTTGCAGCATGTACCAGCGGGAGAACGCGTCTATCGCATCGGCGAAGGTGGCGACGCGATGTATCTCGTGGAAAATGGCGAGATCGAGCTAACCGCAGAAAACGCGGTGGGAATTGTCGAAGAGATCGCCCGCATTGGCACCGACGGTTTCTTTGGTGAAATGAGCCTGCTTACGGGCCAGATTCGCACCGAAGACGCCACCGCCACGCGCAATACCAATCTCTGGATCCTCTATAAATCGGATCTCGATGCCCTGGCCATCCAACACCCGGCGATTGGCAAGGCATTGAGCAAGGGCGTCGCTGCCCGGTTATCAGGCGCGGCCGGCGACTATAACGAGGAGCGGCTGCGCCAGTTTGGCCTCTTTGCTGACCTGAGCGCCAACGACCTGCAGCAGATTGCATCCCACCTGCGGCCCATGCGCTACCGGGCCGGCGAACAGATCTTTCGGGCCAGCGCGCCGGCCGACAAGCTCTATCTGATTGAAAAAGGCCAGGTGCGGGTCCAGCCGCTGAGCGGCGGCGCGTGGCTCCTGGGTCCGGGCGAGTCGTTTGGTGAACGGGCGCTGTTAACCGAGCAGCCCCACAACACCAGCGTCACAGCAGAAAATGACGTGGATCTGTGGACGCTGAGCAAGCAAGACTTCGACATGCTGATGAATCGCTACCCCAGCATTGCCATCAGCATGAGTAAATTGCTCAGCCAGCGTCTTTCCCAGGTCACCGCGCCGGCCATGGCGCCCGGCCCTGGGAGCGAAGTGGCCGGCCCGCCGCCTTCCTATTTGCCCTCAGGCGCGACGACGGGCGCGTTGCCTTCATCCCGCCGCCGCCAGGCCGCGGCCGGCGAAATGGCGCCACAGCGACGCCGACCCAGCTTTGGCGAGTGGTACAGCAACCTGAGCGGATTTGCCAAGCTGCGTTTTATACTGTTGGTCCTGTTGGCCGTGATCCTGCTCTGCATTACGGTGCCCTTCACGGTGATGGCGATCATCAATGGTCTTGGCGCCGCGACCCGCGCGGCGTCGGCTACGCTCAACAGTGCACTGGATGCCGTGTATGCCAAGGGCAGCTATGAGGTGGCGTCGGCCAACGCCGATCTGGCTGAACAGCTACGCCAGGCCGATGCCCAGGTGCCACCCACGCCCACCTATACACCGTTTCCCACCAACACCCCCTTGCCCACCCCGACGCCGCTGCCGACGAATACGCCTGAGCCGACGCCCACTGAGGAGCCGGTTCTCTTTAGCAATTTCTCCGCCGCGGCCGCTGATGCCCTTGCCGTATCTGAGGATACGCCTACGCCCGAGCCAGAGGTCCAGGCCGCGGCCCCGCGCAATCTGGACAATCGCCTGGGCGCGCTGGGCATCGTGATTGAAGATGCACCGGTCGCGCCTGGCCAGCAATATTGGCGGCTCATCGAGGCGCGGTTTGAAGATGAGCAGCAGGCTGGCGGCAAACACCATATCTACGTCGATGTGCTGGACGAGAATGGAAATCGAGTGGTCGGACAACCGGTGACTGTCTTCTGGGGAGATGGCAACTATAGTGCCGCGTTGGAGGACAAGCCCGCGCCGGATTATGGATTCAATTACCAGATGTATGCCGCCGGCTACGCCTACAACGTACGCGTGGAGGGTCTCCCAAGTGACGTCTTGAAAGGCGCCGGGTTGGGAGATGTGCAGCGTCGTTTTGCGGGCATTCACGTGGCGTACTACCTGGTTTTCCAGCGGGCAACGAAGTAGGGCCCCCATTTCGTGCCGACTGCAGGCGGCCTTGCCGGCCGCCTTTTTTATTTTCAGCAAAGATGCGGCTTCTTACACTTTTTTTGCACATCTGGCCAACATTCTTCACCTTGCCTTCCTACTATTGAGAAGTAGGTCCATATGGAGAGGCGACAAGTCCCGCTGTTCCAAGAAAGAGAGGGAAGAATGAACTGGAAAACCAGGCCCACGCGTTCGTTTCTGTTCTTGATCACTTTGGTTGCCGTAGCTGCGCTGTTCCTGAGCCCGTCAGTGGCAGCCGCGCAAAGCGATGAGCCCGCCACGCCGGCGCCCCAAGGGCAGCCAGGCGTTGGCCCCTTCAACCGCCCTGGCGATGGCCAGTTGTTGGGCAGACGCCTGCCCGGGCCTGAAGCCGGCGCCATGCCCGGCAATGGCCCTGAGCAGGCCATGAATGACAAGGAAAGCTTTGCAGCAGGTCGCTGGGCCGCCGCGCGCGTGCCGTTGGGTTTCCCGGCGACGGTAGAGTCCGTTGACGGCGACCTGTTGACTGTCGTGATCGCGCAGCCAGCCTTCAACCACCGCTTTGGCGGCGCGGGCAGCTTCGTCAAGACCACTGTTACACTGACGGTGCCTGATACGGCCATCTTGTTCGGCGGCGATCTTGAGCCCATCGGCCTGGACGCGCTTGAGGTGGACGATGCCGTCTATATCGTGCCGCAGCTCTACTGGGGCAACCTGCAGGTGCGTATCCTCGTCGCCGGTGACGCCGAGCGCCTGTCAGCTTCGGTCTTCGCCGGTCGCCTGGTCAAGGAAGAAGGCAATACCTTGACGCTCACAAATGTGCGCCAGGCTGAGTTCACAGTGACGGTGGCTGACAACACCATCTGGTATGACGGCGGCGATGCAGGTCGCCCAGAGAGTCTGCGGGAAGGGCTGCCGCTGCGTATCTTGGGCGCGCAGAGTGATGACGGCTCCGTCCACGCGGTGCTGATCCTACCCGCCGGATTCCGTTAGCGGGCGGGCCATCCAAAGAGAGAGCCGCGAGCCGGATACGATGCAACGATCCCGGGCTCGCGGCTCTTTTTTTTCTATGTGCTGATATATCGTCTGCGTTTTAAATCGTCTGCGTTTTGAATCGTCTGCGTTTTGAATCGTCTGCGTTTTGAGATGGCGGCCACGCTGCCAGGCCGCTAGCTGTCGATCGTGAGGTCACGCACGCCAACGATCACCTGGCGGCTGCTGGTTATCCACGGATGTTCCTGTTCTGGTGCATGGTTGCGCAGGATGTAGCGCCACCACCGTTCTGCGGCGACATTGCCGCGCGCGACCGCGGTGCTAAAGGGTAGACCGCCCAGCCAACTGCGTAGGAAGACAGACAGGGTGGGTTCCGGAAACCAGTTCACGCCCATTGCGCCATTTGCAGCCTGAGCGCCCAGTGCCAGCCAGGTATTCGCCAGAGACAGCCCGTAACAGTTGAGGCCAAAGACCATGCGCAGATCAAGGCGTGCAGGATTTGTCGCGTAGATCTGGCGCAGCCTGTCAAAGGTTTCGTTGCCGACCATGGTTTGGCCGCGGAAACCGACAAGCTGTCCTATGTGCCCATGTACCAATAGCAAGAGATCGACGGTGTGGGTGCGGCTGGCGTCCAACAGAGCGGCTTCGAGCTGAGGGCCCGTGGCCGCAGCATCTTCCAGCACGATGACACGGCCATAGCGCCGGTGTGCACCGTAGAGACGGAGAATTAGCTTGGCATATTCTTCTGTGAAGAAGTCGATAGTACGCATAATCCATGGCGGCAGCGGCACGCCATGGATGTGGCCAACGTTCTCGAGAAAAACAATCAGCGCCAGTGGTTTCTTTGGCTGCACCAGCCTACCGGAGCTGTTCATGTGGGCAAGGAGCTGATCAGATTGCCCGCCGGCATCACCGAAGCTGGCAGTGGGTATCCGTTTCGCGGTGGCCTCCTGTCAATCGGCATCCAATTGGCCGCGCACCACGCGCACCTGAAAGTTGGAGATGAGTGGCTCCATGCCTTCGAGTAGCTTTTCCCACGTGCTGGAGCCGAAAATGGTGCGGGCCTTTTCGAGGCTCTCTACCTCACCGCCGCCAGTGATCTCGGGGGCACTCCCCCATACTGTGTACCAGACGTCAGAAAACTGAAAACCCATGCGGGCCAGGCCTGGCGCCAGCTTGTTCACGAGATACTCCTGGCATTCCTGCTCTTTGCCCTGCTGCATATCGTAGCTAATCAGTACTTTGACCATAATTGCTGAGACCTCATCCTTATGTGGCGCCGCAGCGCACAGGATGCACTTGTTGCGGGCCCTCACCACCTGTGGATTTGTCCTCTTGCGGATTTGTCGTTGCCCAGCCCCAGACGATCAGAAGCCATCTCCCATTCGAGTCTATCATAGCAGACGCTCCACTATGCAATGAGGGTTCCGATTGTCTGACTGAGTTTTATGCAGAGATGGGAAGTGCGCCGGGACAACGCCGGGGACGGCGCCGGAACAGCCGCAGAGAAGCTGTCAATCTCCCGCTAGCGCAAGCACGTCCTGCAACTGCAGCTGCGCGTCGCGGCGAAAGGTCTCCACTGAAATGGTGCGAAAGAGCACGACCGCAGCCACGATCTCCATGCTGAAGACCGCGGCGTAGCCGGCGAACTCATTGCCAGTAATGCGATAGGCTACATCACGCATAAGGCCGCTGATGACATTGCCCACGGCCTGCCCGGCAAAGTTGGCCACGCCCCAGGCGCCGATGTAAAGACCTGCAGCCTCGGGTATGGTCATGTCGAGCATAAAGCTCAGATTACTCACTGTCATCAGACCACCGCCCAATCCCAAGACCAGCACGGAAGCCATGAGGAAGAGCGGTTGCCGCACGACGCCGGCGGCAATGATTAGCCCAAACGCAAAGGCCGTGACAAGCGCGCCCGTGTTGGCGCTTGCCTTCTTGCCGAAACGGCGCACCAACGGCAGGCCGCCAACCAGCGTCAGGAAGACGCCAATGCCCCAAAGGGCGGTCAAGCGTGATGTGGCCGCCACCGACATCTCGAGAACCTCGCCACCATACGGCTCTAGCAGGACATCCTGCGCGTGAATGCTGATAAGCACCAACAATAGATAGACGAAAAAGCGCCGGGCCGAGGCGTTTCCCGACAGCAGGCGCATGGCGACGACGGGATTATCTGCCGAGTTGTGGACGATACGTTCGGGCGTCGCCGGTGGCTCGACCGCGGAGGAGCCGACGAAGATAAATAGACACGAAACGAGCCAGACCGCGCCAAAGGCGGTGTAGAGCCTCTCGACCGTGTAGGGTTCCAGGACAATGGACAGGGCGATGGCGACGAGAATGGTGGAGAGAATCATGCTCGTCCACATGGCGCTGACGGTTCTGCTGCGCCAGCTACCGCCATTCTCTGTCAGCTCACTGACCAGGGAGAGGTAGCTGACCGAGGCGATATTGACGCCCATTCCCCAGAAGACGAAGGTCGCCACAGATGCTGCCAGCCCCAGGGCAAAGTTTTCATCCATCAGGATCACGGTGTGGGCGGCCAGATAGCTGCCGAAGGCCGCCATCAGGCCGCCCATCAACATCCAGGGGGAACGATGACGTTCCCAAAGAGGATGGCGGTCGGCCCAGTTTCCTACAAAGATTTGCAGCGGGGAAAGCAGGTACGGTAAAGCCACCAGCGTCCCAACCAGGAGCGCTGACAGTTGCATCTCGTTTATCATGATCCGGTTCAGTGTGCTGGTGATCGGCACGACTGTAATCGAGACGCCAACGTGGACGAGGGATAACTGAGCGACCGTTTTCCAGTTCATGAGCGAGACCTGCGCTGGTGTGAGCGTGTGCCTATATCGGCTGCTGTGTTACAATGATCAACGCGCCGTAATTTAGCATAGATTTCCTTAGGTTCCAATTGTCTTGAGGATCGTGCCACAGATAAGCTACCCAGGCGGGACGGCGCAGCAAACATCAACTGCCAGTGTCAGTTGCCAATTGGTGTCGACGAGAAATTAGAAGAGGAACTAGAAGAGTGCGATCTGGTTGAGAGGCCAATAACGCAGCCAGACACGTCCCACGATCTTGTCCAACGTTACGGGGCCAAAGGAACGGCTGTCATTGCTGTTGCCCCGATTGTCGCCCAGGACAAAATAGGAAAGCGGTCCCAGGGTAATCGGCGCGATATCGTAGGCCGTCATGTCGTGGGGAAAGGGTTCGCTCAGCGGCTGGTCGTTCACGTAGAGAATGCCGCGGCGGATCTCGACGACCTCACCGGGCAGCGCAACGATCCGTTTCACCAGCAGTTCTTCCATCTCTGGCAGGCGAATGACAATGATGTCGTTGCGGGCCGGCGCCCGAAATCGATAGCTTAGCTTGTCAACGATGAGCCTTTGGTGAGGATGCAGGTTGGGCTCCATGCTCTGGCCGTAGACCACGGTAGCCTGGGCCAGAAAGAGGTGCACCACCAACGCCAGGAGCAGCGCGGGAGCGACAATCTGGAGCGCTTCCTGCACCGCGTGGCGCAGCGCAAACAGCGAGTAACCAGAGCTTTCGCCCGGGTCCTGCTCAGGGGGAAGTTGCGATTGATCAAGTTGCGAGCGAAAGCGCGAATCGTCCATAGCCGTGTCTGCAGTTCGGATTGTCTGGATAGTATACTGATTCAAGCCGAACATGTCCAGCATTTGACCGCCACGATTTCGCGCCGTGGAAGTTGTGCGACCTGGCGCTCGGACTGGCCTAGCGCAACGCCAGACTCCGCTGCGTTTCGAAAGAGCGGGTTGGCCGTGCTAAGATGCGGTCATTCGTGTGGCTCATGACGAACAGCCGCCTGGCCAACCGCCGCATGGCCAGATGCTCATTGACAGTACGGGCCGAATGGTCCTGTTTCCGGCTATACAGCCGGTACTGAGTACTTGACCCACTATTATCGCCATAGACGGATTGCTGTGTTCTCGATAAAACGACTGGCTGGCATGCCGAGACAGGTCGCCGGACTTCTGGTTCTGGCCCTGTTGTTCATGCAAACGGCCGCGCTTTCAGCTCAGACCGTTACGCCAATCCCGGCCGACGTGCGCGCCGCGACCGAGGCCGAAAGCGATCGCCTGGCTGGAACCGTTGAAGATATCATGGCGCGCATGTCACCCGCCGACAAGGTGGGGCAGTTGTTTGTGGTCACCTTTCAGGGCAGCGACGTGAGCTTTGAGAGCGACATCATCGAGCTGATCCATGGCTATCGCATTGGCGGTGTCGTGATCAGCCCCGGTCACGGCAACTTCTCCAATGCGAAAGGGGTCGACACGTCACGGGCAGTCGCCACCCTGGCCAACCAGCTCCAGGCTGCAGCGTATGGCATTCTGCTGCCCAGTGACAAGGCGCTCGATCCGGTGCCGTTGGCGCCATGGCCCCCGCGCGATTTCATGCAGCTTTCGAGCCTCACCGGCGTGCCGCCCACGAATCTGCCGTTGCTGATTGGCGTGGGACAGGCGGGCGATGACCTGCCGGCCACCTCGCTGCGCCGCGGCTTTACCCCGCTCCCCTCGTTCATGGCCATTGGGGCGTCCTGGAATCGGGACCTGGCGACATCTGTCGGTGAGATTGTGGGGCGCGAGTTGCACGCAGTCGGGGTCAACCTCCTGCTCGGTCCGAGTTTGGATGTGTTTAACAAGGCCGATATCGAAAAGGTCGGCCAGTTGGGCATTTATTCTTTTGGCGGCAATCCCTATTGGGTTAGCCAACTGGGCCGCGCCTATATTTCTGGCGTGCACAATGGCGGTCAAGGGCGTGTGGCAACGGTCGCAAAGCATTTCCCGGGACAGGGGGACACCGATCGTCTCCCCAGTGAAGAGGTAGCTACGATTCAAAACAGCCAGGCTGAGATGCGCCAGGTGGCGCTTGTACCGTTTCTCACGGTCACGCGGCAGCCTTCCTCGATCATTACCCCTGACGGCGATCTGGCATCCACCGACCTGATCATGACGAGCCACATGCGCTACAGTGGGCTACAAGGTGGTGGTGCTGGCCGGATCATGCCGTTGAGCCTGGCGCCCGAATTGCGCACGATCCTGAGCCAGGAAGGCTTTGACAGCTGGCGCAGTACCGGCGGGGTCGTCATGTCGGGAGCGCTGGGCAGCCATGCCATCCGTAGTTTCTTTGCCGGCACGCCCGAAGATATCTTTCCGCGCCGCGTGGCGGTCGATGCATTTCTGGCCGGCAATGACCTGCTCTTTCTCGCCGACTTTGGCCTGGATGATCAGTGGGAAGTGCAGAAGGACAATATTCGAGAAACGATTGGCTATTTTCAGGACCGTTACAAGAACGATCCAGAGTTTGCCACGCAGGTGGACGAATCGGTGCGCCGGATTATACGGCTGAAGCTCGGCCTCTATCGTGATGCGCTTGATCCAGGTGCCAGCGAGGGCGAACCACTCCTGGAAGGTGAATCACTGAAGCCGATCATACCGCTCTCGAATCTGCTTGTCACCGATTCTGACCTGCGCGTGCTGTCAGGCGAAAGCCGCGCCAACGCCGAAGCCCAGATCGGCACTGTTGCCCGCAACGCCGTCACCATCCTCTATCCTGATCCATCGACCCAAACTGAACCGCTGCCGCCATCCTTTCAGGCTTCGGACAGGATTCTTGTCTTCACGGACAGCCGGCTGCAACGAGAATGTGCTGACTGTACGGCTGAAACGGCGGTCGGCCCCGACGAGATCGCCAACATCATCAAACGGCTCTACGGTTCCGAGGCGACCGGCCAGATCGACGCTGACCTGGTGACAAGCCTGACCTTTGTCGAATTGACGCAGTTCCTCGATGCGCACCGGGAGGTGAAACAGGTGCAGACGGGCGGGGTCACGAACACGGTGACGGCAACCGCGACGCTGACGCGGCCGGTCATCGCCCAGACCGGTGTGCTGACGCCTTCGATTGTCATCAGCCCGGCTGAGGCGCCCGCGTTGGACGATGATGGCGTCACCCCGGTCTCGGACGCGCCAATCGAGGACAAGTATCTGAAAACCAAGATGCTGGTAGACGGGGCAAACTGGATCATCTTCGCCATGCTGAACGCCTCGCCCGAGCTGGCGCCCGGCAGCGATGCAGTCAGCCGGTTTTTAAGCGAGTACAGCGGTGAACTGGGCGAGCAGAAGCTCGTTGTGCTTGCGCTCAACGCACCCTATTCGCTGGATGCGACTGAGATGAGCAAACTGACAACCTATTTTGGCGTCTACAGCAGAGTGCAGCCCTTCCTGGAAAGCGCGGTCCGGGCCCTCTTCCGCAGCTTTACACCCGTCGGCGCGCCGCCGGTGCTGGTGCCTGGTACGCGCTTCAGCAACCTGGCCGAACGGCTACAGCCCGACCCTGCGCAGGTTATTCCCCTAAGTGCTGAGGAGAGCAGCAGCAACACGTTGCTGATCGACAACAGGCTGGAGGGGGAAGCCGGCGCCGTAGATGAACGCCCTACCATCGACGCGGGAGTGACCCTGCGCCTGCGCGTCGGCCCGATCCTGGACTATAACGGCCATCCCGTGCCGGATGGGACCGCGGTCAATTTCAGGCTCCAATATGAGGGCGCGGAGCTAGCGCTTGCTGTGAACCCGGCATTCACGCGCAACGGCATCGCCACGCGAGATGTGACCCTGGAGCGTGGCGGAGTGTTGCGTCTGGCGGCGACCGCCGGCCAGGCGACCACGGGCGACGCGCTCGTTATATCGATCCTGGCGCCGCCGACCCAGACACCGGAGCCAGCCGCGACCGCGTCGCCGCCGGCCAATATTGCGGCCGCACCCCTAGGAGATACAGCCGAGACCGGCGGCGCGAGAGAGCGCGCCAACGCACTCACGCTCTTAATCGCGTTGTTCACGCTCGTCGTTGCCATCAGTCTATTGCTCATCGTCCAGATCCGCATCCTGCCCCGGCCAACCCTGGTTCACAATATCCTTTGGGCCACAATCTTTGGGCTGGCGGGCTATGTGCTCTACGCGCTGGGACTATTCCCCGGCGGCGACTGGCTCAGCAGAAGTGTGGGGGTGTGGGGCACACCGGTGACAGTCTTTGTGCCGATGCTGCTGCCGCTGTTGTGGCTGCAAGTACGAGGTGAGGAGCGATAAGGATACGCGTTGTTCATGATTCGTCGGCTGGCCAATGTAGCCATGTTGTAGCCAACTGTCGGATATGCTGCACCTTTAACGTACAGGGAGGATCAATTACCAGGGAAAGGGTGCTGAGCCATGAACAACGTGAATACTCGCGAGATGGAGAAATTCGTAGCCGCGATCCAGGCAGACCCAGCCCAAGCGATGAAGAGTAAGCACGCTACCGGCAGCTGGCAATTTGAAGAGGGTAGGCCGCAATTCACGGCCGCGATTGCCTACGCCAATGGAGAGATCGTCCTCAATGCTGAATTGCCACCGTTTGCGGGTGGCTGGGGTGCGAGCCCTGATCCGGTGCAGTACTGCCTCTTCGGAATGGCGGCCTGCTTCGCCGCCACGTTCGCGGCGACTGCGGCCTCGGAACGTGTTCCGCTTTCGCGGCTTGAGGTCACCGCGGCCAACTGGATGGACTTACGCAAACAGATGGGAATCGGCGACGAAAATATCATCAGCCGGGTGAAGTTCACGGTGGCCGCGGAAGGTGCTCCGCGCGACACGATGGAGAGACTTGTGCGTCTCGCCATGGAACGCTGCCCAGGGGTGGAGTGCGTCACCCAACAGATTCCGCTGGAGGTCGAACTGTCCGAATAGCGGTGTAGTATTGACGCTCCTGACCAATGTGATGGTGGAGTCTCCAAGATTGAACATGTGTGGACGACTGAGCAGAATAAGGAGGCATGGACGATGTGGAGGCTTATTATCGCGCTCGTGCTGGTTATGCATGGGGCCGGCCATGTAATGGGGATATTTCCTGTCTTTGGCCTGTGGACCGTCGAGGGCCAGTCCAGTCGCTCCTGGCTGTTATCGGGGATCCTGGGTGACACCGCGGCAAGCTGGTTAAGTGTACTCCTGTGGGTGGCTGCTTTGATCGGGTTTATTGGGGCTGGTCTTGGTATTATGGGCTGGCTGGTACCCTATGCCTGGTGGCGTTCGTGGGCCATAACAGCCGCGGTGCTTTCGCTATTGGGGCTCGTTCTCTACTGGAATGCGTTTTACTCCCTGGGAAGCAAGCTAAGCGCGCTGGTGGTCGACATTGCCGTACTCGTGGCACTGGCGGGCTTGAACTGGCCGTCAGACGATTTTCTTGGCGCGCCGTAGCCGGCTGTTAGCGGCGAGCACGGCTGGACAGGATGACGGTGATGTACACGCTTCTGGATCTGCTGTAGCGTCACAAGGGGAATAGAAAAACGAAGCGGGCCAGCTATGCTGGCCCGTCCATTATTGAACAAGGCGCCCCCGACAGGACTCGAACCTGTGCACCCGGCTCCGGAGGCCGGCGCTCTATCCACTGAGCTACGGGGGCAATATCTGCCCTGACAACCTGCCAATATTATACCATCCGGCCCAAAAGTTCAAAACAGTTTGTCCCCGCTTGCTGCAATGTTATAATTGCGGTATGTATTTGGACCGTGAATATCGTCCCCGGCGGCGCCGGCGAGGGGTGGTGGCGCGCTTTTGGCCACTGTTCTTGTTGGCCGTCATCGCAGTTGTATTCTACGAGACGCGTCCTGCTTGGCTTGTGCCACGCGTGGCCCAGCCAACACCTACACCTACGCGCAGCGCCGTCTCCTTCTTGGCTGATGCCGAGAATGCCATGATGCGCGGGGATCTGGCCGCTGCTCTTGTCGCCTATGGCGAGGTCGCGCGGCTGGAACCCAACAACCCCGACCCGCAGATCATGCAAGCTAAGCTCTATATCATCGACCAACAGGTGAGAGCTGCCTATGATGCGGCCGCCAGAGCGGTTGATCTGGCGCCACAAAACGCCAACGCGTTGACGGCTCTAGCACGTGCCGAAGACTGGCTGGGCGACTACGAGGACGCGCTGAGCCACGCCCTTGACGCCTATGACATTGACCCTGCTAACGCCGAGACGCTGGCGGTTATCTCCGAGATCTATGCGGATGTGGGCAACTACGCACAGGCACAGACCTATATCGATGCTGCGCTCAATGCGGCGCCGGACAATGTGCTGGCGTTGCGCAATAAAGCCTATTTGCTCGAGAAACAGGGGAAATACGAAGAAGCCGTAGAGACACTCAACCAGGCCATCGCGCAGGCGCCACAACGCTATGACCTGTACCTGGAACAGGCGCGTGTATACCGGATCGGGCTTGACGATTACGAAAAGGCGATTCAGGCGAACCGCGCCGCAGTAGACGCGAACAAGACGCCAGCTACCCTTGACGCCCTAGGGGAAGGCTTTTACAATGCCGGCGATCATCTTCAGGCCATCAAGTTCCTTCGAGAGGCGTTAGACCTCGACCCTGACTATGGTCCAGCACTTGTTCATTTGGGCATGGCTATGTACGCGCGCCAGAACTTCGAAGAAGCCGCACAGTACCTGGAGCGCGGATTACCCCTCATCGGCGACACGGCGCGCATCGAACAGTATTACACAGCCGGTCTTGCCCACGTCTACAAGGATCCACGCGAATGTGAGCTGGCGCTCCCCTGGCTTCGCAAGGCGCTGGAAATCGAACCGGAAAGTGGTCCTGCCCTGGTTGGTATGCGACTCTGCGCAGAAAGCACTGAGTAACCGCCGCGGCCAGGCGCCACATAGTTGCATAAGCATCTGCCTCACCCCAATACCATGACGGTTCATCGGTCGCGTCTAAAATCGACTCTGCCCAAGACCCCCGCGTGGCGACAGCAGCCCGCTCCAGAAGAGCGCCCGCCGGCAAAAGGGGAGACGCCCCCAACAGAAGCAGAGAAAGCGGTTCGCCCTCGCAAGCCGCGCTCGCGCACGACCATGAGCAAACGCCGCCTGGAGCGGCGCGTGACGCCCCTGGAGGTGATCCAATACCCGTTTCTGGCCACGGGACGCGCTGTCTTCGACCTGCGCCGCTTCCTACTGGTGCTGGGTCTCGCCGTGGGCGTGCTCTTCCTGCCAACGCCCCCTGGACTCTCTCCCGAAGGGCACCGGGCAGTAGCGCTCTTTGTCTTTACCGGCGCGATCCTTGCGCTAGAGCCGGCGCCCTTGCCCATTTCCGCGCTGTTGGTGCCGGTGGCCCAGGTCGCATTTGGCATCGACACGGTCAGTGGCGCCTTCTCTGCATTCGCCCAGCCAACTGTCTTTCTTGTCCTCTCCAGTCTGTTCCTGGCCGAGGCGCTGCGCAAGCATGGTCTGGCGCGGCGCCTGGCGATCTACGCCATCGTTACCAGCGGCGGCGCGTTGCCCCGGCTCCTCTTTAATATCATGTTGCTGACTGGCCTCATGAGTATGTGGGTGTTGAATACCGCGACCACCGCGGTGCTGATTCCCGTGGCCATTACCGTGGCGCAGCATGTGCCCCAACCCGAAGAGGCGAAGCGTGTCATGGCCGCGCTCATCCTCGGTATCGCCTATGCATCGAGTATTGGCGGCATGGCCACCATCGTCGGCAGCGGCGAAAACGCGATCGCTGCCGGCTATCTGAGCGCGATTGGCCCCTTCGGCTTTATTGACTGGATGCTCTATGCTGTGCCCGTTGTGCTTGTCTTGCTACCCATGAGCTGGTGGCTGATCATGCGGCTGATGAAAATGCCCAACCTGCATTTGCACACGCTGCCGGCCCTGCGCGATCTCGTGCGCGCTGGCCCCCTAACCGGGTCCGAGCGACGGATCCTGGTTGTCCTGGGGGCTTGCGTCGTGCTCTGGGTTGGCGGGAGCGCCATCGAGGAAGGCCTGGGGCTGCCTGCCACCTTGCTGAGCAGCGCCATTGTCTCGATCGGCGCGGTAGCCTTCCTCTCTTTCGGCGAGATCATTGACTGGAATGACATGAAGGGTGTCAATTGGGGCGTCTTCCTGGTGATCGGAGCAGGCTTTACATTGGGCGACGCCCTGCAAAAGACCGGTACGGCAGCATGGTTCGCCAATCTGCTGGCGCCCACTCTACAAGGTCTTCCCTTTGCCCTCGTCTTGTTTCTCTTGATGTTGTTGGGGTTTGCCATTACCCAGTTCATGAACGACGTAACGCTGGGGGCCATCCTGGCGCCGGTGCTGGTAACTTTGGCACAGGCCAGCAACACCAGCGCGCCCCGCCTGGTGGTGCCGACGATCTTGGCGGTCGGGCTGGCGTTTATGCTTCCCAGCGCGTCGGCGCGCATGACACTGGTGGCGGTCAGCGGCACGGTGCAGGGCAAAGATATGGTGCGTGTGGGCCTTTTGATCGGCGTGCCAGCCGTGCTCATTGTCTATCTCTTCTTTTTAGGGATGTCGGCCCTGGGGCTCATCTGATCGGTCAGACCGCGCTGTAAGCGATCGGTCTAACCGCGCTGTAAGCGATCGGTCTGACCGTGCTGCAAGCAATCGGTC
>JACFMY010000085.1:0-4224 GCA_019455155.1 Caldilineaceae bacterium | reverse complement strand
CGCGCTGTAAGCGATCGGTCTGACCGTGCTGCAAGCAATCGGTCTGACCGTGCTGTAAGCGATCGGTCTAACCGCGCTGTAAGCGATCGGTCTGACCGTGCTGTAAGCAATCGGTCTGACCGTGCTGCAAGCAATAGCGCTGTGCATGCAGGAGGCTGTAGTCCAGGGAATTCCAAGTAGTGCCGTACCAACAACGCTGGATAAACCACGGGAGGGGGCATGCGAATTTGGCTGATTGGCGCGGACCAGGCAGGCACGTCAGCGCTGCGCGAACTGCGCAAAAACCCAGATATCGAAGTTGTCGTAACGGATACGGTTGAACGGCCTCGCGCCGTGGTCGAACGTGTCATCGACGCCGTTGACATGGTGGAAACCGTTACGCCAGTCAACATCAACCTGCTGGCACGCCGGATCCGGCCGGACCTGATCCTGATGGATGGGGGAGCGGCGCAGCGTGCGCTCACGCGGGTTACAGGTGGGCTGGCCTTTGCTGAAGCCATGCTTAACGAAATTAAGGCGGCCAGCGACTACCCATGTGTGGTATTGTGATCTTGAGAGTCTAAATGATTCACGTGGCGGAGTAACCTGTGGATATAAGCAGCACGCCTCACAATATCAGTCTCTATCGTCTAAACGGCTTTACGGGCAGCCGCCACCACCTACTGACCTTGCATGAGTGGCTGACCGGTGAAGATGACCTGCCCGCCATTGCCATAAGCGGCGAACAGGGCAACGGCAAGAGCACACTGGCTACTGCTGCGGCCTGGAACCATTTCTATCATTTCACGGACGGCATCATCCAGGTCAGCCCGGCCGGGGCCAACCCCTTCCGGCTCTATGACGTGGTGCGTGTACTGGACTCTGTGCTGGGCACCGCGCTGACACGCAGCAGCGAGGATCGCTGGGGGATCAGCATTCTGGAACAGCTCTACAAGCGGCGCCGGCTTCTGCTGCTCGACAAGTTGGCCGGCGCAACCCCGCGCGAGCTCAACACCCTGGTCGAGATCATCAGCCATCTGCACGAAAACGAGGGCCAGTCGCGCATCGTCCTGATTGACCGCAATTTCAGTGCATCGATCGCGGCCCTGGTGCGCCACCAGCACATTCATCTAGAGGGGCTGGACCTGGCGGACGTCCCCCTCTTTATCAGCCGCCGGGCGCCGCAGAGTGTGCGCGAGCGCGCCATCCGCTTTGCCGAGGAGATCCACGCCGTGTCTGGCGGCAGCCCCATGTGCATGCGACTCATCATGGGGTTGATGCAGGACTTTCAATGGGATGAGTTGGCCGCGGCACTGCATGGACTTGGCGATGATCTGGCGGCCAGTGTCAGCACCTCCAATGTGTGCGCGCTGGCGCTGGAAACCTACGCTTTACAGAACCCGGCGGCGGGCGTTTTCTTGAGCCGGCTGGTGCGCGCGGTAGGCGGTGTCTCGCAGCGGGCGCTGCGCGAGCTATTCTGGGATGATCTGGGGAACGAAGACGCCCTACAAGCAACCGTGGACAGCCTGGCTGAACGGGGCTTGCTTGAGCTGGATCCTTTCCGGCAACGGGTGCTGATCCATCCAGTTGTGCGGCGCTATCTGGAAGAAAACGCGGTCATGCTGGGCGAGGAATGGGATCGCCGCCACGCGGCCTTCTACATTCGCCAGGCCCGCCAGTACCAGCAACTGCCGTTGAAGCGATGGCACGAAGTGGACCCAGATTGGGGTAATGTCTTCGTGGGCGCGGATTGGTGTGCACAACGTATCTCGCGCATCTGGCAGCGGGACCCGTTGAAAATGCTGGAAGAAGCTGGCACCTCGACGGAGGCCTTTGCCTTGTCGCCGAGTGCGCCGCTCGTCTACCGTGACCTGCGGCTGGCGCGCGACTATGCTCTGGCCCTGGCCGATTACGCCTTCTGGCGCCATCCGCCGGGTATTGTGCGCTGGCTGGCCGTGGGCGCAGTGGCGGCGCTGGCTATTCAGGACATTCGTAACTATGCCTGGTTTGCCATGAACATCGGCCGGCAACTGTTCTTCATGGGACGGGTCCAGGAAGCAGTGGAATGGCTGGAACGGGCGCGGCCCATCTTTGACGAACGGGATCTCCTTTCCGAGCTGGCCTATGTTCATACGGACTTGGGCACCTCTTATCGAATCCTTGACGAACCGCGCCGGGCGCTGGAGCATTTTCGGGCGGCATTTGAGTGCGTGGCCCAGCTGGGCGACCAGCACGGCCTGGCGACTGCCTATATGAATCTTGGCAGCGCCTATTTCAGCCTGAACCAGCCCGAACGCGCGCTGGCCGACCATCGCCGGGCGCTCCGTGTGGCGTTGCGGAGCCACGACAGTCATCTCATTGCCAGCGTCTACAACAACATGGGGTTGGCGCTGGAGACCTTGGAGCAGCATGTAGATGCGGTCAAAGCGTATAAGTTCGCCCTGGAAATGTTCGAGCAGACCAACGACCTGACGGGCGTCAGCGCCTGTTACAACAATCTGGGCTCGGTCTCTTATGCTCGGGGCGACTATGTCCAGGCGCTCATGTGGTATGAGCGGGATATGAAGCTATTGCAGCAGCGAGGGGCCTGGACCGATCTTGCCGCCACCATGCATAATCTGGGCCATGTTGCCCTGGAGCAGGAGGATTTGGATCAAGCGCTGGATTATTTCGAACAGAGCCGGGCGCTGTACGCAGCCTTCGATCTGAACGAATATGTGGAGGAAGAAGAGGAGATGATTCGCTTTGCGCGCGAGCAGCTCGCAAACAAAGTTCTAACAAAGCGTTAGCATTTTTCTTGTGAAACAAGCGACCACAGTACTTGCAATGTAAAAAACTTGCGAGTATGATGGAACCTGGTTAGCACTCAAAACATGAGAGTGCTAACCAGGTTCTTTTTTTGATACCAGCAGAGAAACAAATCTGTCTCAAGGAGGATACTCTATGAATCTGAAGCCCCTGGGTGACCGACTTGTCGTGTTGCCGTCGGAACAGGAGGAACAGACGTCCGCTGGCATTTTCCTGCCCGAGACGGCAAAGGAGAAGCCGCAACAGGGTCAGGTCGTCGCGGCCGGCCCGGGACTACGCAAGGAAAACGGCGAGCGCATTCCGCTAGACGTAAAAGTCGATGACAAAGTGCTCTATGCCAAGTATGCCGGCACCAGCATCAAGCTGAACGGCAAGGAATACCTGATCCTCAAGGAAAGCGACATCCTGGCGATCGTAGAGTAAGGCGCGGTACGGAAGAAGACATGCGTAGGCGCGGCTTCTCTACACAATTGTCGAAGCCCGTGCCATCCACGCAGTTCGCGTCGCATGTCCCCGCTGTAATAGATTAAAATTCAAGAGGAGATAGACCATATGGCCAAGCAGATCATCTACGAGGACGAGGCGCGACGTGCGCTTAAAGCTGGCGTCGATGCGCTGGCAAACGCGGTAAAGACCACACTGGGCCCCAAGGGGCGCAATGTTGCCCTGGACAAGAAGTGGGGCAGCCCCACCGTCACCCATGACGGCGTGACCGTGGCCAAGGAGGTGGAGCTGAAGGACCCGTTTGAGAACATGGGCGCCCAGCTGCTCAAGGAAGCCGCCACCAAGACCAACGATGTGGCCGGCGACGGCACCACTACCGCGACTGTGCTGGCCCAGGCCATCGTCAACGAAGGTCTGAAGAATGTTACCGCTGGCGCCAACCCCATGATGCTCAAACGCGGCATCGAGGCTGGCCGTGACGCCATTGTGGCCGCCCTGAAGGAAATGGCTACCGCCGTTGCCGGTAAGGAAGAGATCGCCCAGGTCGCGAGCATTTCCGCCGCTGACCAGGTTATCGGCAATCTGATCGCCGAAGTGATGGACAAAGTCGGTAAGGACGGCGTCATCACGGTCGAAGAGAGCAAGGGCCTCGAGTTCGAAACCGAGTATGTCGAGGGTATGCAGATCGATCGCGGCTACCTGAGCCCCTACTTCGTCACCAATGCGGAGCGCATGGAAGCCGTCATCGAGGAGCCCTACCTGCTCATCACCGACAAGAAGATCAGCAGCGCACAGGACATTGTGCCCGTGCTGGAGAAGCTGGTTCAGATCGGCAAGCGCGAGGTTGTGATCATTGCCGAAGATGTGGACGGCGAGGCGCTGGCCACGCTGGTGTTGAACAAGCTGCGTGGCATGGTGAACGCTCTGGCCGTCAAGGCGCCTGGCTTTGGCGACCGCCGCAAGGCCATGCTGCAGGATATCGCCATTCTGACG
>JACFMY010000736.1:1714-1966 GCA_019455155.1 Caldilineaceae bacterium | reverse complement strand
TAAGGCATGTGCTCTGGTAGGGGGCAGGTTGGGCGTCAGGGTGACGGCGCCACGTAGTAGGGGTATTCGCTCCACTCAATCAGTTGGGGATAGACGCGGTCGATCTGCTGCTCGGGCTGAGCCGGATCGATGATGTCATGAATGAGCTGCCACGCGGCCGGAAGCTCATGCACGAGGACATTGGCGCCGCGGCGTCGCCAGCCGCGCGCGACCGCATAGGCACCCCGGTTGTCCACACTTTCATCGCATGGA
>JACFMY010000736.1:0-1704 GCA_019455155.1 Caldilineaceae bacterium | reverse complement strand
TATAAACACCAGCGATCGCGCCATGGTGTGTTGTCGCCGCGCCATGGCACGCACGATGACTGCCAGCCGCAGCATCGCGGCCAGTGCCGTACTGCGGTAACCGGGGTACGCATGGGGCGGCCTGGGTACGGCGTCCCTCAGCTTGGGATCCCACCACATGTAGGCGTCAGGGCGTAGGGCAAGGATGCGCGCCGCCAGAGGGAGCAGAAGGTCCGGAATGGCACAGAATGCCAACGCCGGCGCCACCATTACCCCGCGGTCGATGTCGCTGCGGCGATGCGCCATCCACGCCGTAACCAGCCCGCCCAGGCTCAGACCGAACACGGTCACGTGCCGGCCCAGCCCGCGGGCAATGTCGACCGCCTCCATGCCGGTGTTCACCAGCGCCTCTGCCGTAAGCCCGGCTAACGCGCGCGAACTATGCTCCCTATAGCCATGAAAGGGAAAACGCGGGACAAAGACATTGTAGCCTCGCGCATGAAACGCGGCGGCCAGCTTGATATACTGGCGTGGACTGTTGGTGAAGCCGTGCAGCAGGACAATTGCCCGCTGGGTGGAGGCGCCGTGCGTCAACCAAAAAGGCCGGCTGATCGGGTCAACCTGGTCCGCTTCCAGCGCGGCCGCCTTTTCTGCACGGGCAATCGCCTCGTCATAGGAAGCAGCTGGATGCGCGGCCGGCAACGCCTGCAGCGGTGGCTGCCGCCACAGGTAGGAATAACCTAGACCAGCGACCACGGTGGCGCCGCCCCCAAGGGCAAGGCCAAGTCGTCGCGTGCCACTCATTTCAAGGTCGGAAGGATGTCCTGACCAACTACAATCCGTACGTCCACCGGCGATGGTGCATGGAGCCCATTCAGCCGGGCATTAGTTGGTTCGAGGCTCAGGTCGGTAATGACGCGCTCCACCAGGGCATCGGGCGCGCCGTAGTTGATCACGATGGTCTGCCCGTAGTCGCTGCGATCCGCATCACCGATGGAAACGACCGGCCAGCCCTGTGATTCCAGCAGCTGGGCAGTACGGGACGCCGCGCCGGGCTGGGATGTGCCGTTTAGCACCTCGATGCGCAGCCCACCGGGCGTCCCTGCCGCCACGCTCAGGGCCGAGCTGGACTGTGTGATAGGCGCGTAAAACTGGTCCAGGGCGGCGCGTACCCGTGTCCGATCCGGTACGAGAATCCAGGCGCCTTCGCTGCTGAACGTCTCCTGGCCGTATTGGTTGTCGAGCACCAGGTGCTGCATATTCTTGATGAGATCGAGCTTGATAACCTTGCTCAGCTCCAAGCCAAGCGGAACCGGCATATCGGTCTCGATGCTGTTTTGCATGGCGACCAGCAGCTGGGGAACCCTGGGCAGCAGCTGGGGAATCATGTTCGCATTCAGCACCTTGTCGGCAACGGAGCGAATAATGTCCTGCTGGCGCCGTGCCCGGCTGTAATCCCCGTCCACGTTGCGAGTGCGGGCATATTTGAGGGCTGTCTCGCCATCCAAATGTTGGAGACCGGCCTCCAAATGGAAGGTCTCGACCCCGTAGTCAGACGTTGGGTATTGTTCGTCGTGGATGGTATAGGGCACATCGACATCGACGCCGCCGACCAGATCCACGATCTCGCGGAAACCGTCGAAGTTGACGCGCGCATAGTAGTCAATGCGCCGGCCAATGAAGCTGCTGATAGTATCCTTGGCCAGTTGATAGCCGCCGCCTGGA
>JACFMY010000084.1 GCA_019455155.1 Caldilineaceae bacterium | reverse complement strand
TGGCGAGTATCCGTTGCGAGCCAGGTGATCCATGTGTTCCTGGAAGCGCGCCGGGTGAACTGTCCACTGCCGGAACCCAGGCAGCGGAGCTTCCCACACGCTATGATAGAGAAGAATCGGAATTGGATGGACCATGTTGAGAGACCAGCTCAGCCCGTTGGCTGCCTGCCCGGCGCGGATGCCTGCTGCCACGCGCGCTCCTTCTGGGTGCGGCGCCGCAGACGCCAGCGGCTGACGAGATAGGCCAGCGGGCCGTGAAGCATGCCACGGCGCTCGTGCCCGACCAGCTCGCGCGGATAGCTGCCCAGTTCACCATCCCCGGCCTTGCTCGATGCCCGCAGCCTGGAAGCATAGATCATCCCTTGGGGCACGCGACGCACCAGGTCGAGAAGCACACTGGGGCGCTGGTACAGCGCGCTGGTCAGGAAGGCCATGAGACCAACGCCGTAGCCATACGCCTGATACTTCAAGGCTGGGTATTCGCGCCGGTGCCAGTGATAAAGAATGGCAGCCGGTTCATAGACCAGCTTGTACCCTTCCGTTACCACCCGGAAGAACGCAGCCAGATCGTCACCGCCACGGGCCTTGCTTCCCGCCCCCAGTGCCGGGTCGAAACCGCCGAGTTGCCGGAGCACAGCCGTGCGAAATGCCATGTTGGCGCCTGATCCAAAGACACCAGCGGTATAGGGATAAAGCGCATTTTGGGGCCGGTTCTCGCCCATATCGTAGACCCGGCGCGTAAAGCCTTTCCCGTAGCCATACTGCTCAATGAGATACTGCGCCTCGGTCTCCATTTCGGCTGGCAGAATCATGCCCGTAACACAGGCTACGTCAGGAGCGAGATCAAAGCCGCGTACCAGGTGCGTCAGCCAATGACGGTCGACCTCCACATCGTCGTCAGTAAAGGCCACCAAGGGTGCGTGCACCTCCTCCAGCCCGCGGTTGTGGGCAATGGCGAGACCCGGCTGCGGCTCGCGCACGTAGCAGATCCGGTCGGATTTACCATACCGTTGGGCGATGGCGCGCGCCGTGTCATCGTTGCTGGGTGCGTTATCTACCACGATCACCTCGAAATTGGGGTAGTCCAACGCCAATAAAGTATCCAGCGTCCGGAGCAGGCTCTGGGTCCGGTCATGGGTCGCCACCACGACACTGGCAAACGGCGCGCGCGCCAGCAGATCGCGGCGTTCCACCTCACAGCGCGGCGTCCGCCCGGCTGGTAGACCGGCGGGATCGAGCTTGTTGACCGGGGTAAGATGATCATGTACAAGATGCTGGTTGATCTCAAACCGGAATTGCGACCAGATGGCCTCGCTTAAATCGGCCGCGTCTAGTCCGCGGTCTGGTAGTTGCAGTCTCATAGTACCAAGAGGATATGTGTGGACACGGACCAGGACTAGCGCGCGGCCATACCGCGTGCCCGTTGCCGGATCGAGCGCCGCTATTGACGGCAGCGGTTGCTCCAGTTCCACTTCCAATATCCTGGTGGGGAAAAAGGGTGACCGTTCGCCCCGGGGGCTCGTTAGAGAAAAGGGCATGACTCCCTCACAATTCTTGTTCAGCTCTGCGCGCGTAGCTGGCGTCCGGGCGTGTGCGCCTTGTCCTGGGCAACAGATGGCGCTGCAGACGACCGATGACATATCCAGCTGCTGTGAGCCCAAAACCCATGATGATGGCGCCGGCTCGTGCCAGGCCCCAGATATTACGCCGGGTCACAGCCTCCTGGACACCCCGCAACACACCGCGCGGCAGCGTTCGCGTCGTATAGGACCGCTCCGTAGCAAGACCGTCCGCGGTGCCAACCAGTGCAGTCACCAGCGCCTTGGAGCGCCCTTCGGCGACACAGCGTGAGCGAAAATAGCGCCATTTGGTACGGTTGGCCGATACACGGTGACGAACCAATGCTCGAGGTTCATAGAGTATGACCCGATCGGGCCAATGTTGACCGGCGCGAATACAGAGCTCCGTCTCCTCACAGCCGACCGGCGTGACCCCGATACGGCCAATACCCTGCCGAAACCCACCGACCTCGGCAAAGACTTCCCGCCGGACAGCCATGTTGCAGCCGATGAGGTTGCGTACCGGCACGGACGTCACCGGCATGCCGAGATAGGTACAGCCGACAACCCAGTCAAATTCCTCGGGAAGCCAGCGCGGCCTGGCGCCTGGCCACAATGGCTCGATCTTGCCGCCAACACCCATGACGTGGGGCATCTCAAAGCCGCCGCGCAACTGCTCCAGCCAATCAGGCGCCGCCATTGCGTCCTCATCCATAAATGCGATGATTGCCCCGCTGGCAGCCGCAACGCCACTGTTGCGCGCGCCGGAGAGCCCCCGCTGCTGGCCATTTTCCACAACCACGATACCTTCGAGGCTATGCTGCACGCGCACGAACAGGGCTGGATTGTGATCGATTACGACGACAATCTCCAAAGGGGGCAAATACTGGTTCCGGATGGAGCGAACCGCCGCCACAAGATCTGCATAGCGGTCTTCGGTGTAGGCGCAGATGACCACCGAGATATCCGGGCTGAATACCGCGCTGTCCACTTTCGCCATCACTCGACGCGTTCCTTCACTGGGTCATCTGCCAATATTCTGGTGCTGCAAGATGGGACCAAATATCCTACTGTCACTCAGATCGCCATTTTCGTCTTCGACCGTGTTGACTCGGCAATTCTACGCCGCAGGTTGTCTTCATGCTCGGTCACAGGAATAGGGAGCGAGCGCCGAGAAGTACCCAGAAACTCACGGACAATCGTCTTCAGCACACGCCAGCCGTCGGGAATCGTGCGAAGGCGGCCTACCCCGTGGACACGTGGGCTCTCAAAACTGGGTACCTCTGCCACCTTGAGTCCGCCGTACAGCGCGCGGATGTTCATGAGTGTCTCGATCTCGAAACCATCGGCATCCAGGCGCAGATGGGGCACGACCGTGGCCCAAAACGCGTTGTAGCCGTAGCAGAGGTCGGTGTAGCGGCCCCCGAACAAATAGCGTACAGATTGGACAAAGCACCAGTTGCCGAAGCGGCGGTAGAACGGCATGTCCGTCGTGCCGCCGCCTTGGGCAAAACGCGAGCCCTTGACAAAATCCGCACCCGACAAGAGGGCGCCAATAAAGGCCGGGATCTCCTCGGGAGCCATGGAGCCGTCGGCATCGAGCATTACAATGATCTCTCCCGTAGCCGCACCAAATCCATCCCGGAGCGCCGCTCCCTTGCCGCGCCCGGTCTGCTGCACAACGCGGATATCGGGCCTCAATGCGCGCGCCACCTCCACTGTGTTGTCCGTGGATTGGCCATCAACAAGTAATACTTCGTGCACCCATTGTGGAATGCGCGGCAACACATGAACGAGATTGTCCGCTTCGTTCAACGCAGGAATTACGACGCTGACTCTGACCGTGCTGTCTGCTTCAATCATTATTTCCTCCCTTACACTCTGTGAGTCTTCCCTGTCACCTGGCCGCGCACGCATACCTGGCCTGTCTTCCACGAGATTCACGTCTCTCTGGGGAGGCTGCTATGGCCAGCAAGCGCGATCAGAGATTGCTGAGTGGTAACTGAGCGTGGCAACAAGAACCGTTGCCAAAACGCATCAGCGTCCGGTGCTCTAACCTATTCAATATGGGATATGAGATTCTCGGGACGCTGTATTGGCAGTGGGAGAGCAACAATACAGCAGTCACCTGTACACAGGCAGCGCGATACGAATAAGCCTGACTTAGCCTGCGAACAACAAGCCCGGGAACGGCTCAAAGACAATCTGCCATGGAAGAAAGCCTCACAAAGAATCCTATCTATCCGCTACATGAACGGAGCGCAGGCATCCTGCAGCACGACAATGTGCGACGAGAAGATCGCTGCTCGGCTTTCGTGAGGCAGAGCGTCTAATCAAGAGCTTGATGTCGGCGTCAACGTTGTATTTGGGCAGATACATTACAGCATTTGACGTATGCCAACAAGAGCCTAAACCATGAGAATCCTTACAATTCGCTGTCAAACAGCGATTATGCGCTGTATGGGCGGCCCCTGGCTACGCTGGCCGGGCGGTATGCGGCACACGGGGGGTCTTCTTAAGGGATTATTTTCGCCGCCAGAGGGTAGAAGCGCAGAGCGCCAAGTTAGAGTATAATGGCGGCTACGCAGTTTATTTGCCAGGAGAGTTGACAGTAGATTCATGGCTATCTTACACACCTACTATAGACCTGCCTCCATCGACGAAGCAGTCTCCCTTTGGTCCCGCTTGGGCGCCAGCGGCGCTTTGCTGGCCGGCGGCACGCGGCTGGTCGGCGAGCTTGAGATGCGCGCACGTCGCGGTGTCGACGCGGTCATCGACCTTGCCGAACTCGCCCTCAACCGTATCGACGTTCAGGGCGACATCCTGCGTATCGGTGCGACCGCGACCCTAGCCGAGCTCGCGGAGCACCCGGTTGCGCGTACGCTCGCGCAAGGCCTGCTGCCTAAGGCAGTCCGGGGCGAAGGGCCTGTCAATCTGCGCAACCGCGCCACGGTCGGCGGTCTTGTGGCGGCCGCCGAAGCTGACAGCGAGGTGTACGCCGCGCTGCTGGCGTTAGAAGCCCACATTACGCTGGTCGACCCGGCGGGTGCGCGACATGTAGCCCTGGAAGCACTCGAACGCATCGACGGTATCATCACTGACATTACCCTGCCTTTACGCGAGCTGCGCGGCGCCATTGCCCGCATCGCGCGTACACCGGGCGATCGCCCAATCGTGGCAGCTGTGGCCATAGCGGGGCGCGGTGTCGAGCGCGTTGCCCTATGCGGCGTAACGGCCAGGCCCGTCTTGCAGGGCGTTGAACTGGATCCCCCTGACGACTTCAAAGGCAGCGCCAGCTACCGGCGGGCCATGGCGCCCATTGTAATCGAACGGGCGCGCACTATCCTCCAGGGTGTCTGATTCTCCATCTGCCTGCAGCCCGAGAAGAGCGCACAATGGAAAACCAGAATCCACATATTCAGATCATTGACCTGGATCGCAGCTATTTGCCCGCTGCTGTAGAGCTACTCGCGGCAGCGTTTGCCGCCGATCCCATGGCCAACTATCTCTTTGTATCCTCTGCCGCCTCTCCGGAAAAGAGCCTGTCCACGCTCTTTTGGTTCTCGTGTGAGGTACGCTTTCACCTCGGTTGGCCGTTGCTTGGACGGCTAGAAAACGGCGTCCTGCAAGGTGTCCTGGGTGTCACCGTGCCCGAGGACGCTGACTGGCCACCAGCCCTGTCAGACATCTACAGTGAGCTGGGGAACACAATCGGCGCGGCCGCGCTGGCAAGGTTGGAACGGTACGCGGAAACGGCCGATACCTTTCGGCCGCAGGCACCGCACTATCATGTCGGCTTTGTTGGCGTGCATCCGCGCGCAAAGGGACGAGGCCACGGCGCGGCGCTGATGCGCGCCGTCCACGCCATGTCCTCAGCTCATCCCACTGCCACTGGAATCTTTCTCGACACAGAGAATCCGGCTAATCTGCCCTTTTACCAGCATCTCGGGTATGCCATCGTGGGCGAAACAGTGCTCGACACCATCACCCTTTGGGGGATGTATCGGCCGAACAACACCGCGTCGCCGACCGTTGGCTCAACCCAATCGGAGTAAGGCAATGAAGATTTCTCTTACCGTTAACGGCGAGCTGCACGAAGTGAGCATTCACCCCGGCGAATTGCTGCGAACCACGCTGCGCCGGCTGCGCTATTTTAGCGTCAAACATGGCGACGAGACCGGCGAAAGTGGCGCCGACGCCGTGCTCCTCACGCTCACACCGGACAATCCCCACTCGTACCGCCTGGTCAACAGCGGGGTCATGCTGGCAGCCCAGGCCGGCGGCGCATCCATTGTCACGGCTGAGGGGCTAAGCGGCCCGCGTGACTATGACCTGCACCCGTTACAGGAGCAGTTTGTCGCCTGCGGCGCCATCCAGTGTGGCTACTGTACACCAGGCCAGCTCCTTGCCGCCAAAGCGCTGCTGGACACGAACCCTGACCCGACCGAGGCTGAGGTACGCGAGGCGATTGCCGGCATTCTCTGCCGCTGTACCGGCTATCTCAAGCCCGTGGAAGCTATCCTGCGCGCGGCCGCACAGCTGCGCGGCGAGGAGGTGCCGCCCTATGCCGTGGAGATTGTCGATGCTCCCGAAGGGTGGGAGTGGCCGACAAGCGAGTCGGGTGACAATGACAATGGCGTAGACTCCGGCGGCAGCCGCGTGCAAACCCGCACCAGGACAGTGCCGGTCAAGCTCGCACCCCCCGAGACTGCAGTGGTCAACAAACCGGAGCCCAAAGTTGACGCCCTGAAGCTGGTTAAAGGCCGCGCGGTCTTTGCCGACGATGTGGAGATGCCAGGCATGCTCTATGGCGGTCTGCTCACCAGCCCGTACGCACATGCCCGCATCGTCAAGATCGACAAGAGCAAGGCGCTTGCGTTGCCTGGAGTACATGCCGTGCTGACCCACGAAGATGTGGAGCGGGTTGTCTATGCCTCCGGCGGCCAAAGCTACCCCAACCCGCCACCGTATGACCAGGTCAGCCTCGACAATAAGGTACGCCATGTGGGCGATCGGGTTGCTATCGTCGCCGCCGAGACACCTGAGCTGGTGCAACAGGCCCTGGAGCTTATCGACGTAGAATATGCACCGTTGCCTACGGTTTTTGACCCCCTGGAAGCCATGCAGGAGGGTGCACCGGTGATTCACGACGAGCCTGATGCTGTGGACATCCATGACGCGCAGCACAACATCGTGCATCATATCTACGTAAACCACGGGGATGTGGACCGGGCATTGGCTGGCGCCGCCCATGTGTTCGAAAGCGAATACCGCGTCCATCAGGTGCAGCAGACAAGCATTGAGCCCCACGTGGTATTGACGTGGTGGGACGAGGACGACCGCCTCGTGATCCGCACGAGCACCCAGGTACCGTTTCACGTCCGGCGTATGGTGGCGCCGCTGCTGGGCTTGCCCCCACGCAAGATCCGCGTCGTCAAGCCGCGCATAGGCGGTGGCTTTGGCGGCAAGCAGGAGATGCTCATCGAAGACCTGTGTGCCCATCTCACCATTGCCACAGGCCGGCCGGTGCGCTTCGAATATACGCGCACACTGGAGTTCACCAGCTCGCGGTCACGCCACCCCCAGATTCTGCGGTACCGGAGCGGCGTAGATGAGAATGGCATGTTGGTGGGCATGGAGCTGAAAGTGGTCGCCGACACGGGCGCCTACGGCACCCACGGACTCACGGTGCAGTTTGTCACCGGCTTCCGCGGGCTCAGTACCTATTGGCTCCCCAATGCACGCTTCGACTGCCTTGTGGTCTACACCAACAAGCCAACACCCGGCGCGTTTCGCGGCTATGGCGCGCCCCAGGCGCTCTTCGGCCTCGAGCAACACATGGAGGAGTTCGCCCTCAAGCTGGGGTTGGACCCTGTCGAGTTCAAGCGGAAGAATTGGGTCAAAGTGGGCCAGGATCTGCCACTGGCCAGGGCCATGGGTGAAGGCCGGGAAGGCTTTGAGCAGATCGTGCGCTCCAACGGGCTCGATGAGTGTGTCCGCGCCGGCATGGAAGCGGTAGGCTGGGAGCGACGCAGCGATCCCAACTGGAGAAGAGACCCCAAGTTTCCTCACATCAAGCGCGGCATCGGCCTCGCCATCTGTATGCATGGCACCGGAATCGCTGGCCTCGACATGGGTGCGGCCTCCATCAAGCTCAATGATGACGGCAGTTTCAACCTGCTGATTGGCGCCACCGATCTCGGGACAGGTTCTGACACCGTACTGGGGCAGATTGCGGCTGAGACGCTAGGTGTGCCCCTGGAACAGGTCATTGTCTACTCCAGCGACACCGATTTCACCCCCTTCGACACCGGCGCGTATGCGTCAAGCACGACCTACATCTCCGGCGGTGCAGTGCTCAAAGCCGCTGAAGACGTGCGCGAGCAGATCCTGCGTCACACCGCCAAGCATCTCATCAAAGGCCTGGACCCCGAACGCCTCTGGCTGGAAGATGGCAACGTAGTTGCGCCTGATGGCCGCCGCGTCTCGCTGGAGGCTGTAGCACTCCATTCGCTGCACCAGGCAGACCAACATCAGATCATGGCCACAGCCAGCCATATGAGTTACCTGAGCCCACCGCCCTTTGCCGCACAGTTCGCCGCGGTGGCGGTGGATACCGAGACCGGCGTGGTGACGTGCACTGACCTGGTGATGGCTGTGGACTGTGGCGTCGCCATCAACCCGGTAACCGCCACCGGCCAGGTAGAAGGCGGCATGGTTCAGGCGCTCGGCTATGCATTGTGCGAGGAGATGGTCTACGATGCCCAGGGCCGGTTGGTCAACCCGCGCTTGGGAGAGTACCGCATCTTTGCCGCTGATGAGGTGCCGGCGCTGCGCGCCATCCTGGTCCAGACCTACGAGCCAAGCGGGCCCTACGGCGCCAAGGCGGTAGCCGAGATCCCCATGGACGGTGTCGCGCCGGCAGTGGCCAGCGCGATCTACGATGCCACGGGGCTGCGCCTGCGCGCGCTCCCCTTTACACCCGAACGAGTCTGGCGCGCATTGCGAGAAATATAGCGCACGCACCTCAAAACACCACGCCAGGATGATCAGTATGCGAGCAGCACTCTACGATGCCTTTGCAGCGCCGATATCGGTCCGAAATGTCGCAGACCCGGTTCCTGAAAAACATGGCGCGGTGATTCGGGTCAAAGCAACCGGCCTTTGTCGCAGTGACTGGCACGGGTGGATGGGCCATGATCCCGATATCACCCCGCCCCATGTGCCCGGTCATGAGCTGGCCGGCGTGGTTGAAGTGGTGGGCAGCGACGTGGTCAAATGGAAAGCGGGCGACAGGGTAACGCTGCCGTTCGTTTGCGCCTGCGGCACCTGCGCGCAGTGCGCCGCAGGCAACCATCAGGTGTGTGACCAGCAGTTCCAGCCAGGGTTTACACACTGGGGGTCATTTGCCGAATATGTGGCCATCGCGCACGCAGATATCAATCTCGTGCGCCTACCCGACGAACTCGACTTTGTAACCGCGGCAAGTCTTGGCTGCCGCTTCGTGACCGCCTTCCGCGCCATTGTGGATCAGGGCCGGGTCTCCGGCGGGCAATGGGTTGCGGTGCACGGTTGTGGGGGTGTGGGCCTGTCGGCAATCATGATTGCCAATGCCCTTGGCGCCAGCGTCGTTGCCATTGACATTGCCGATGACAAGCTGGCCTTTGCCCGCTCCATTGGCGCGGCCGCGGTCGTCAGCGCCACCGCCACCCCCGACGTGGTTCAGCACGTGCTGGAGATCACACACGGCGGCGCCCACGTGTCCGTCGATGCGCTGGGTAGCCCCGTCACTTGTTTCAACTCAATCGCCAATTTGAGAAAACGAGGACGCCATATCCAGATAGGGTTGATGGTAGCAGACTATCGCCATCCACAGATCCCCATGGACAGGGTCATTGCGTACGAGCTTGAGCTGTTGGGCAGCCATGGCATGCAGGCCCATCGCTATCCAGCCATGTTGGAGATGATCCAGACAGGAAAACTGCAGCCGAAGAAACTGGTTGGCAGGACCATCGACCTGGACGAGGCAGCAGCGGAGCTTCCCAGGATGGATACGTTCCAGGGACTTGGCGTGACCGTTATCGATCGCTTCTCCTAGTTGCTACTCCTGGCCACGTTTCGCAGGCGCTTGTCACGGTGCCATGAGCCGGCCCTCATGGGACCCCGCTTATTCCATACCAATATTGGTCTTGATTGTCAGAATTTGGAGACAATATGATGGACTTTGACCTTGAGCAAGGTATTGCAATCCTTAGCCGCACGCCAGAGCTCTTGCGTATCTGGCTCACGGATCTACCTGAGCCGTGGATCACAAACAACGAGGGGAATGATACCTGGTCAGCATACGAGATACTGGGGCACTTCATCTTTGGCGAGCAGACAGACTGGATCCCGCGTGCGGAGATTATCCTAAGAGGCAACGGCCGCGACGTTTTCGAACCGTTCGATTTTGATGGGCAGTTCGATGCGACGCGGGGCAAATCACTTGGCGAGCTGCTCGATCTCTTCGCCGAGCTGCGCAAGCAGAACCTTCAGCGGCTGCGCGAATTCGACCTGCAGCCCTCCCACTATGACATGACAGCTGTCCACCCAGCCTTGGGCCCCGTCACATTACGGCAGCTCCTGGCAACCTGGGTGGCCCATGATCTGAACCATCTTGGCCACCTGGCTGAAGTGATGGCCCGGCAATATCGGGAAGCCGTGGGACCGTGGAAGGCCTACCTGGACATTCTTGGTAGCTGACAGCAGACAGCAGTCGTGTCGCCAGGCAGAAATCTCCCCGGTTTCCGGTGTACGGGACGCGTTGGAAGCGCCATGTGCCACGGCCGCAACGCGCCCGGTTGAGCGCTGTTCACCCGTTCCCCCGCGGCCACTGCCGGCGCTCTCGTCACCCGTCCGCGGTTTTGGTTTGGGACTGTAAGATCGTAAAGATGCCCAACGCCTGCTCCAGCGACGGTGGCTCGATCGCATGCCCACGGGCATATCCAACTTGCCAGATATCCAGACGGTCCAGCAGGCGGGGCAGGCGCGCGGCGAAGTCGAGATACGCCCTTGCTGTGGCGGGGGACCAACCCGTCTCCGCAACTGCGAGTAACCGGGGAAATACCTGGTACTCTAGCCGCGCCCGGTTGGGGACCCATTCTGCCCAGAGAGGCGCCTCAACGCCAAGTAGCTGTTGCGCCGCTGCTGCATCAAGCTCGGCAAAGTGCGGTTCAAACTCGTACGCTTTGCGCAGCGACGTCAAGCTGTAGCTGTGGTCAAGGTAGTAGTGCAAAAAGGATGAGATGATGACCTGCCGGCCCTGGCCCATAGCCTCAATGATCGGTCTCTTGCGGCCCACCCAATACTGGAGAATCGCGGAGGCATCGAGACCGGGATTCAGGATGTTGTTCCAGCCGACCAGCCGGCGGCCGTGTGCGTCAAGAAAGCGCGCCATGCGATTCGTCAGGTAGAGCTGCAGGCCATGGGCATCGGTGATACCTTCCTGGACCATGCGCTGCTGGCACTCGGGGCATTGCTTCCACCGTGCCCGGGGCGCTTCATCCCCACCTATGTGAAGGTAGGGTCCAGGGAAAAGATCCATCACCTCTGACAGCACACCCTCCAGGAAGGCAAACGTCGTTTCCTTTCCCACACAATAGATGTCCTTGAAAATGCCGAATCCAGTGGCAACCTCGAACGGCCCGCCTGTGCAGCTCAGCTCTGGGTAGGCAGCCAACGCGGCGCGTGAATGGCCCGGCATCTCGATCTCCGGCACAATTGTGATGTGCCGTTCCGCGGCATAGCCAACTATCTCGCGTATCTCGTCTTGTGTGTAGAAACCGCTGTGGGGCACGCCGTCATGGCGCTTGCAGACCATGGCCATGAGGTTGCGCGCAGTGCCGGGGCGATGCGCGCCTATCGCAGCCAACCGCGGATATTGGCGAATCTCGATGCGCCAGCCCTGATCCTCGGTCAGGTGCCAGTGGAAGATATTCATCTTCAGGAGCGCCATGATGTCCAGCAGGCGCAGCACCGTTTCCTTGCCGTGGAAGTGGCGTCCTTCGTCGAGCATGAAACCGCGCCAGCCAAAACGGGGCCGGTCTTCGACCACAAGACATGGGATGGACCAATCAAGGCCCGCGCCAGCGCCGCGCCGCTCCAGCGCCGGCGGCAACAGCTGGCGCAGCGTCTGAATACCGTAAAAGACGCCGGTTGGATCGACGGCGGTAATGCTTACGGTTTCCGGCGTCACCTCCAACCGGTACCCTTCTACGCCCAGCTCAGCCAAGGCGGTGTCGCAGATTAGCTCGACACGGCTGCCCCTCGTGCCGGCTGGAACGACGGGCAGCGGCAGCCCCATTCCGGCCCGCAGCACAGATCGCAGGTACGCGGTGTTACCTTGGTTCTTGCCGTCCGCGGCGATAGCCGTGGCAGCCATGAAGGTGAAACGGCCAGGCCGGCGTTCCATGTGGGCGGGCTTAGGGATGATGGAGATGGGTCCATCTGCATACGATGCGCGGGCAGCAGGCATGGATGCCTTCCAGTTTGGAGGGTTGATTGGTGTAGAAGCGCGATCAGCCTATCTCTCTGCATCGTAGCGCACCGCTGGCGAGAGCACCAACTTTGGGGTGGCGAAATTGCTCGTCTGAACAGGCGCCTAATCAGCGGTGCGAATATCGACAATTCTGTGATCGGGAAACGTGCTGAATGCCAGCTTGACATCTTCCTGCGAGACCCATGGAATCTTGATCACAGTCTCATAGGTGTCGGGATTCCCGCGTGTGGGGAAGGTACCGATCCCGGTCACACTCCACTCATGGTCGGCTAGGATCCCCATCAGCCTTGCAAACTCCCCTCTGCGGTTTGGAATCCGCACGGTCACCCGTACCCCATCGGCGGGTAGCCCCAGCATCTCCTGGAAACTGTCCAACAGATCCACCTGGGTAACGATACCCACTACGACATTGCCCTCCTCGACCACCGGCAGACAGCCGATGCGGTGTTCCGTTAACACGGCTGCGGCCCGTTCTATCGTACGATTTGGCTCGATGGTAACAACGTCAGCAGCTTTTAACAT
The DNA here is from genome assembly GCA_019455155.1 of Caldilineaceae bacterium. Classification (GTDB taxonomy): domain Bacteria; phylum Chloroflexota; class Anaerolineae; order Caldilineales; family Caldilineaceae; genus JACFMY01. The sequence continues at coordinate 6,230 of JACFMY010000084.1, read as the reverse complement.
GATTTTGCTGACCCGTAGCTCGGTCAGATAGCGCGAGATCTCCCAGACATTCAGGCTGACCAGTTCCTGCGGCTTGAGCGCCAGGCGTTGGCGGGTAACCAGGCCTTTGAGCCGTTTGCCGTCACCGACCACCGGCAGATGGCGGATATGATTGTCCGCCATGATTCGCTGTGCCTCCGAGGCCGATATGTCCGGCGCAACCAGCACTGGATGCCGGGTCATACAATCTTTAATCAGCACTTGTCGACTCCTTCGGTACCGATCGTTGCGTTTCGACTTGCTCGATCACAGGCTCAAACTCGGCAAGGACGTCAAGGGGCAGATGGCAGAAGATCCGGTGACCATCGCCGGTCTCGCGCCAGGGTGGGATCTCCGCGGCGCAAATCTTGCCCCCGTCGGGGAGAAGGTGACGCCGCGGACATCGGGTGTGGAAGCGACAGCCCGACGGCGGGTTCATGGCGCTTGGTACCGTACCTTCCAGCCGAATCTGCTTCTGCCGGGCTGCCGGATCAGGAATGGGCACCGCCGACAGCAGTGCCTCTGTGTACGGGTGATAAGGCGGGCCATAAATGGCCTCGGCGGGCCCGATCTCCATGATTTGGCCAAGGTACATGACAGCTACATCATCTGAGAAGAAGCGAACAACGCTCAGATCATGGGCGATAAAGATCAGCGTCGTGCCGAAACTCTCCTGTACCTCCAACAGCAGATTGAGAATAGCCGCCTGCACCGAGACATCCAGGGCACTGACCGGCTCATCACACAGCACAAGGTCGGGCCGGCTGGCCAGGGCGCGTGCAATTCCCACGCGCTGCTTTTCGCCGCCGCTCAGCTGGCGAGGCAACCGGTCATAATAGTCCTCACTCAGACGCATCGCCTTCAACAGCTTGATGACCTCGCCACGAATCTCGCGCTTGGGCACGGTGCCAAAGCGCTCCATAGGCCGTGCGATCTGCTGTCCCACGGTGTAGGAAGGGTTCATGGTCGAGTCCGGGTTCTGGAAGACCATCTGCATTTCCTGGATAAGCCGCAGGTTTCGCTCGCTAAGCCCACCGGTGATATCAAAGCCCATGAACTCGGCCTGGCCGCCGGTACTGCTCTCCAGGCCGATGATCGTACGGGCCAATGTGCTTTTGCCACATCCCGATTCACCTACGACACCCAATGTGCGCCCTTTGGCCAGACTGAAGGTGGCATTTTCTACGGCCTTGACGACTCGTTTCTTCCCCAGACCCAACACGTCACGCAATGCGTTGCCAACCACGCGGTAGTACTTCTGCAGACCCTCAACCTGCAGGATCGGCTCCGCGCCGTTGCCATGGTGGCTGACTGTGGGCACGGCGATCTCTTCAGGCGGCACCCATTGGGTAGCGTCGATCTCCTCGGCAAAATGGCAGCGCGCCCATGAACCGCCGGCCAGCTGGCGCAGTTGGGGTCGTTCTTCCTGGCAGCGTTCGCGCGCATAGTCGCAGCGCGGGGCATAGATACAGCCAACGGGCCGGTTGTTGGGCGGCGGCACACGCCCAGGGATGGGGTAGAGCACGCTGCTCTGTTTGTTCGTACCTAACTTAGGTACACAGCGGATCAATCCCTGGGTGTATGGATGCTGTGGGTCGGCGAAGATCTCGTTCACGCTGGCACGCTCTACCATCTCTCCCGCATACATCACACCGACGCGACTGCAGACACGTGCCACAACTCCCAGGTTGTGGGTGATGTACATGATCGCGGTGTCGAAGTCGCGGCGCAGCTCCGCGATGAGGTCCAGCACTGCGGCTTCCACGGTGACGTCCAGGGCTGTCGTCGGCTCATCCATGATCAACAGGGCTGGATTATTGAGCAGCGCCATAGCAATGACAACGCGCTGCTGCTGGCCACCCGAGATCTGGTGGGGATAGCGGCGCATGATGTTGCGGGGGTCGGGCATGTAGACGCGCTCCAGCATCTCCACACAGCGGTCGTGTGCCGCAGCCTCGCTCATCCCGCGATGAACCGTGAGTACTTCCTTCATCTGGTCGCCCAGGCGGATGGATGGATTGAGCGCCTGCATGGGATCCTGGTAGACCATGGCGATCTGGTCGCCGCGCAGCTTGCGCAGCTCTTCACCGCTCTTGTTGACCAGATCCTGGCCCATGAAGCGGATTGTGCCCCGCTTGACATAGCCGTTGGCGCCTAGAAAGTTGACAATTGACCAGGCCACAGTACTCTTGCCACAGCCCGATTCACCGACGATACCGTACGACTCGCCGCGATGGATCTCAAATGAGACATCTTGCACCGCCTCGATCTCACCCCCGCGTACCTTGTAGGCCACGGCCAGGTCTCGAATCTCTAGCACAGGTGCTTCATCTCTGTTACTCTTAGCTGCCGTCATGCATCTATTCCTCGTTTAGCAATCCCTCGGCCACCAGTTCCCTGTCACAGCAGCAGTACATGCAGGCACAAGGGGAAGCAGGTATGCTCTGTTTGGCTTTGCTCATCTACTTCTGGAAACGCGTCAACTCCTCGCGTAAGCCATCCGCCAGGAGATTCAGGCCGATCACCAGCGTCGCGATGGCCACCGCCGGCCATACCACGCCCCACGGGTTGTTGAAGATGTTGCGCCGCGCCTCGTTGACCATATTGCCCCAATCAGGGTCTGGCGGCGGCAAGCCTATGCCCAGAAAGCCCAGGGTGCCAATGGCAAAGATGGCGTAACCGACACGTAACATGGAATCGATGAGAATCGGGCCCCGCGCGTTGGGCAAGATCTCCCGGTACATGATCCAGCCGGCGTTCTCGCCACGCGTCTCAGCGGCCCGTACATAGTCACGAGTCTTGATGTCAAAGCCCAGGCTGCGAACCAGGCGGGCGACACCCGGCGCGCCGGTGACTGTAATCGCGACGATTACCACCAGGTCACCCTGTCCCAACGCCGCAATGACCACCAAAAAGAGCACGATGCGCGGAAACGCAATGAGTGCATCCGATAGCTGCATGATCGCCTGGTCCCACCACCCTCCTCGATAGGACGCGTTGAGGCCCAATACCGCGCCGGTCACAAGTGAGCCCAACACGCCCCAGAGGGCAACGCCCAGCGGAATACTGACGCCAGGCACGACGGATGCTCCCGCCACAGCAGAGAGATAGAACAGTCCACCAGCCAGGACCATGGTCGCGGTCCACACGATCATGGTGCGGCCAAGCGGTAGCTTGCTCACCCGGCTCCAACCCCACACAAAGGCAAGCACAGGTACAAAGATCGACACAATCGCCCAGGCTTTGCTCCAGTTGCGATACATCTGGATGACCACGTTGACGAACATACCCAGCGCGGCCAGCCCAAAGATGGAGCCCAAGAGAGAAAGGTAGCCAGAGAGCGGAGCTTCAGGCACGCGCGTCTTTAGCAGGATGACCTGGGTACCCACCATCAGGCGTGACAGCAAATCTCGTCCCAAATGGTCGGTGCCTAACCAGTTGGCCGCGTTGGGCGGCAGGTTTTGCGTAAACAGCTGCGCATTGGGCGGATAGGGGGTCCAGACCAGCGAAATCAGGCCGACCAGGAACCAAAAGGCCACCATGGCAAGTCCGACCGTGGCGATGCGAGACTCAAAGACGATTGCTACGTTGTTCCACACTTTTCTGGCGCGGGAGGGACGGGACGCCTTTCCGATTGTGCCCTGTGCTACACCCATTTAGACTCCTTTGGCAAGGTAAACAGATCGGTCAGGAATAACGGATACGTGGATTTAGGAACGTATAGAGGAGGTCGCCAATTAGCCGCGTCCCCACGGCGATCATCACTGTCAACATAGCTGCTGCTGCCACGGCCTTGTAATCGCCGAAGATGGCAGCGTCATAGATATATTGGCCGATGCCGGGATAGCCAAAGATCACCTCAACCACCACAATGCCGCCAATCAGCCAGTTGACATGCAGCATGATGACTGTCACCGGCGCCATGAGCGCGTTGCGCAGGGCATGGCGCCAGATAATGCGGCGTACGGGCATCCCCTTGATGATGGCCGTGCGGATATAGGGAGAATCCATAACCTCGACCATGCTGGCGCGCGTCATGCGCGCCACATAGCCCAGCTCCACCGCAGTCAACGTTAGCACCGGCAGCACCAGGAGGCGGGGATCCTGGAAAACGGCATCAGGGGTCAGGAAGATGGAAACGGCCGGCAACCATCTAAGCCAGACGCCAAAGATCAGGATGAGAAAGATACCTGTCACAAACTCCGGCGTCGCGGTCGCGCCGAGGCTGGTGACGGAGATGGCCCGGTCGAGCAGCTTTCCCTCGTTGACACCGGCAAGGATCCCCAGCGCCAGCGCAAGGGGCATGACAACGATAAACGCGGCCAAAGCCAGCACCAGCGTATTGCGCACGCGGGGCAAAAGGGTTACGGTAACCGGCCGCCCCGTCTGCAGCGACTTGCCCGCATCACCCCATAGCAGACCGCGGCTCAGGGGCAGCCACTGCTGAGGCCCGTCGCTTTCCCGGCGCATGCCAGCTTTGGTCAAGACAAAGACCTCGGCGCCCTCGTCCTTCACCCACTTCACGGCGTTGTTCTTGGTATCGACGCCCCAAAAAACGCTGCGTCCCTCTTCGTCAGTCGCCCAAGACATCTCGACAGCACTGGCCTGCGCGCTGCCATCCGGCTGGCGCACGAGCGCGACCATCTCTCCCTCTTCCATGCGCCACCGCAGCAGGCTGCCGTCGACAGCTGCCCACCATTCCTGTTCCCCTGTCTGCGGGTTGTCAACCGTAACCAGATCCATGCCCGTGAGTTGTTCGGCGCGGCCCTCGCTGCCTATCAGCCAGTCAAGGTAGCGCCGCCAAGGCGCACTGTCCAGGCCCAACTGTTTGCGATAGGATTCACGCTGTTCGGGTGTGGAAAAGACGCCCAGAATCTTGACGGTCACGTCGCCCGTGCCAACTTCCAGCAGCACAAACAGAAAGATGGACACCATTAGCATGGTGATCACAGTAGAGATCAGGCTGCGGATAAGAAATCGAGCCATACACCCTCTTTTCTAGGAAAACTATTATCCGGCGCCGGCAAGGTCGTAGGGTTCTGGTTGGTCAGAGAGATAGCTGGTGGGAGGACTGCGCCTCCCACCAGTGCTAGGTGTTGCTTAGCCTTGACGCTTCCAGCTCGAGTAGAGCAGGTCGTATTCAGTGGGATGTGCCGGCGAGTCCATCAGCCGGTCACTGGAGATCTTCCATACCCTGCGCCAGTAAGAGTTCCCAATTGGCCCGCGCTCTTGCATGATGTCTTCGATTTCGGCCATGATGGTACGGCGCTGTTCAATGTCCAGTGTCTTTTCGGCCTCGCGCAGCTTCTCGGCAAACTCCGCATCAGCCCAGCGCGTCTCGTTCCATGGCACCGGGTTGCCATCTGAGTCAGCAATGTACGCCAGGGGTAGGACCATCGTGTCAAGGGGTCGATGGGCCCAGGCGGTGATGCCGAGATCCACTTCAGTCCAGCGATCCCAATAGCCGTTGGGCTCTGTGATGTCCAGGCTGATATCAAAGCCTCCTGGCTCGGCCATCTCTTTGAGCGTCTGGGCAATCTCTGGTTCCGACTGGTCATTCTTGGTGGCGAGCGTGACTCTCAGGGGCAGCTCGATACCTTTTTCGGCTGCATATTCTTGAAGAAGCGCCAGCGCGCCTTCCGGATCGTAGGCTGGAACGGGTTTTTCCGCATAGGCCGGATGGATCGGGGCCACGTGCGCATCAATGGAGAGATCACCCTGACCAAAATAGGAGAGCTGCAGGATCTTCTCCCGGTCCTGGCACATTTTCAGGGCCGTGCGCACGCGGTTATCATCCCACGGTTCCAGGTCAACCCGCACACGCACAAGGAAACAGTTCGCAGTGCTGGCCGAATCTACCGTCAGATTCGGCATCTCCTTGAGTGCTTCCCAATCGGAGGGCCGCGGCTGGTAGAAGGTATCGATCTGGCCGGACTGCAGCGCAGCCACTGCGGCGTCCTTGTCAATCGAGACATAGGTGAGCTGGTCAAGATAGGGCAGTGGATCGCCGTCGGCGCCGTTGCGCCAGTAGTCGGTCCGGCGTGTCAAGACGGCGCGCTCACCTTGCGCATATTCTTCCAGCAAGAACGCGCCAGTGCCAATCGGCTGTTTGATGAAATCGCCTTCGAAACTGCGATGCAAGACCACAGCCGGATAGTGGAAGAGGTGCTCAGGTACACCAATGTTGGGCGACTCCAAATACAGCTTGACCG